>NZ_JBIAPW010000006.1:0-303499 GCF_042888505.1 Streptomyces sp. NPDC002870 | reverse complement strand
GCCGATGACACGGCCCCCACCCGCAGGAGACGCCACCACGATCCGACCCCGATATCACCTCTGAGCTGGTCGAACCCTTTTTCAGGGGCAAGTAGCTAGTCGATGGCACGTTGAGACCCCTCACAGGGTCGATGAGGACCGGCGCCTGAGCTGCCGAGCCGGCCCGCTCGCGCACACGTTGAGACCCCTCGCAGAGGCGATGAGGACTGGAGGTCGTAGCCACCACCACCGGCGGGAACGTGTTGAGACCCCTCGCAGGGGCGATGAGGACCCGACAAGATGCCGCGGGACTACCTGCACAAGTTCCTGTTGAGACCCCTCACAGGGTCGATGAGGCCAAGTGCCGCTGGTCAGGTACACGCGGGCGAATACGTGTTGAGACGCCATCCGCTTATCGATGACGGGGCTGGTCTGGTCGAACAGGGTTCCTGTTCGGGTGATCGCGCGAGGGCCGGCGCATGACAGCAGGGCCTCTTGGTAGTTCGCGAGAACGTCACCCTCGGCCAGCCCCGCACCCACGACGACGCGCCGGTGTGGGAGGCCGTCGACGCGGTCGGCCTGCGCGAAGCCGTCGGAGACCTTCCGGCCGGTCTCGATACTCTCCTCGCCCGCGACATCTTCGGCGGATCGGAGCTCTCCGGCGGCAGGCAGCGCGCCGCCTGCTCCAGGGCCCTGTACCGACGGCCCGAGCTGCTGATCTCGACGAGCCCACCTCCCAGATGGACCCGCGCGGCGAACACCAGATCTTCGAGCAGATCAAGGCCATCGCCGCCGACCGCATCACCATCGTGGTCACCCACCGCCTGGTGGTGTGGCTCAGGAGCGCTTGCGGTGCCGTTGTCGCAGTTCTTCCAACCTTGCGCGAGCCACGTCATCTCGCCTCGTCGGCGGGGTTGCATGTGCCGGACGAGGTACTTGGGGTGGCGTGGGCAGGCTCAGAGACGTAGATACGAGTGTGAGGATTGCTTCCAGATCAGTGGCAGCAAGGTAGGCAAGACCACCCTTGTTCAACCCTCGAAAGCGCGAGCCGTTCTTGCGGAACGAGGCCCAAGCCCGTCCCTTTCGAGTAGTGACGCAACTGCGCTCCGCCTGCGAAGTGTATTCGATCTCGATGTCCAGGTCGCGCTGCTCGGCGCGTGACCACCAGGTACGCCATTGCGGGGCGCCCTGGACCATCTCGACCACAGTGACAGCTGCATCAAAGTACGCCGCAGGAATGTCGGTGTCGCCGTGCAAAGCGAGGCTGAGCCAAGGGACATCCCCGGTCACAATAGCCGTCGACTCTTCCGGTTCGGCCATGTGGAATCCGGGCAGCGGCCCCAACCACGGTTGTCCGGCGGTGCCCTCATAGGACATGGAGATAGCCTCGGCAAGGCTGTCTGACTCGCTGAAGTCCCAGGCGTATTCAGCCACCTGTTCCGGCTTTTCCTGGACCTGCTGGAATCGCGACCTACCCGCTGCCACAACTGCGAAGTGCAGATTGATAAGCGCGTCACCAGCCAGGGGCACCGGCGGCGCTTCTGATGGTGCGACCAATGGTGATCCGATCCTTGGCCTTGGCTGCGGTGGCGCTGTGGCTCCGCATCCATGAAGTTGACCGGGTCCGTGGGGTAACCGGTGCCTTGCTGGAGATGGCGGGAACGACGAATCTGCAACCGATGGCTCCACGCACCGGCAGATTCGCTGAACTCCTCAGCGAGGAAGAGGAATGCTTGTCGCACCTACGGGCCCACCGATACAGCAGCTCATCCCTCGCACCAGGCCCCTTCAAGGCCACGACCACCTCGGTACGCAACCGACTCGACGCCCTGTACGCGGAAATGACGGCATTCGACCCAGACTATGTGTCGCTGCGTCGCGGAACGCCGTCGACAGTAGCGGAAGTGCGTACGTGGCTGGCCGCCCAGCGCCGGCCCGTCCTGCTCGTCGACTATTTCCTCAGCGATGAACGGCTGACCCTCTTCTTCCTCCGAGCCGAGTGGGACAGCGTCCGCGTCGCGACCCCGCCCATGACGCCCGGGCAACTGCGCGAGGGCTACCGTGACTTCCAACGCCAGGTCGTGGACTACCGCAACGCGGGAAGTGCGAGCTGGACCAGGCTGTCCACCTCCCTCACGGCGCCGCTCGCTCCCCATGTCCGCTCCGGCGACCTCGTCTACCTGGCACCCCATGGGATCCTGCACGGTCTGCCGCTCCATGCACTGCCCTTCGGCTCCGCCCGAGCTCTTGCCGCTGCCCACCCTGTCGCTTACACCCCAACCGCCGGTCTGCTCCCGCTCGCCCAGAACCCGGCCAAGGGAACGGGGAAACTGGAGTCCTGTGCCGCCTTCGGCGTCGTCTTCGAACAGGAGGCACGCGAAGTAGCGCGCCTGTTCGGCGCGGAGGCGATCCTGTCCGACGCACTCCGGGTGGATGACATTCCCCAGCTGTGCAGAGGAAAGGACATCTGCCACTTCTCCTGCCATGGCTATTTCAACAGCATCGACCCGCTCTCTTCCGGTCTGTTACTCGTCGGCCAGGACCCCGGATCCGCATGCGGGCCCACGGCAACCGTCATGACGTCCCGCGACATCATGAACATGGAGCTGCGCGCGGAGCTGGTGTGCCTGAGCGCCTGTCAGAGCGCGCTCAGCGAGGTCAGCACGGGCGACGAGCTGGTGGGGCTGATCCGTGCCGTCCTCTATGCCGGGGCCTCGTCGATCGTCGCCAGTCTCTGGTCCGTCGACGCGCAGACCACCCGGGAAATGATGACGGTCTTCTACCGGCATCTACGGGACCACTACCGTCACACAGGCACGATCGACAAAGCGAGCGCCCTCCAACAGGCGCAGCGGGAAATGATCCGTCAGGTGGGAGCGCGGTCGTCCTTCCAATGGGCACCGTTCGTACTCATCGGAGACTGGCGATAGGGAGCCAATGACCAGCGTCGACGACCCAGACGGCACCACGTTCGAGCTCGCACCGATCACCCTGGGCGGTAGCCCCGTCAAGGCGCCCGGAGGGGATCAAGCCGATCTCACGACAGTGTTGGGAAAGCGCAACCGGGTCCGCCTCGGCGAACCTCGGTACGGCGACTACGTGGCCGAGCTTCTCTCCGAATCCTCCACGCTGCCCCGCGAGATCGAGCAGTTGGTGCAGCAGGGCTACGACCTCCATCGGGTACAACCGAGCTTGACGCTTCTCCCTGATCGGGACTGCGTTTTCGTCGCTGCCGAACTGAGCCTCGAACTCCTCACCACCCCCCGGGCCGACGGCGGCAACCACGTGGCGCCGCCGATTGCCTATGAGGTGAAGCCCACCGTGGTCCTGCAGGAGGCGCCATACAACAAGACCTTCACGAAAAGCCGCGAGTTCGGCACCGACATCGGCAAGCTGCTCGCCAAAGTCACGGACGAGAACGTAGAGGAACGAAACGGCGTACGTTACGTACAGCGAGTCACCGGACACGGAGTGAACTACTCGGAAGTGGGGTGGCGTCTGCGGGCGACTCCGGACCACGAACTACTCGGAGACGTCTTGGGCATGGAGACCATCGCCCGAACACCTGCAGGGGCACGACTGTCGGGGCAGTTCCGCATCACTGCCGACATCGCTGTGAAGACGGGCCTGGACAAGTGGCTGACCCAACACTTCGGCCCCCGGAGCAACACACCAGTACTCAGCGTCACCTACCCCCTTTCGGGTTAACGCTTGGCGCTGCCGGATGCCAGCCGCAAATGGGTGCCACCGGCCCTCGGAGACGCCAACAGCGGTCAGCCAGGCCTGGTGGCCTGGTCGGCGCAGTGCGACCTCGGCGGCGCCATCGTGACTGCAGCGGCGGGGCTGGGCAGCACTCCGCGTCCCCGGTACTGCGGCCGCCGTCCGTCAGGGCGGGCCGGCCCTGCGCCTTCACAAGGCGGCGCTCCAGAGCGTCGCAATACACGCGCGCAGCAGCGTCGCCTCGTGCCAGTCTCTGGCCTGCTCACGGAACGCCTCAGCCAACTGGGCTTCTACCTCGGCGTGGGTAGCGATGACGAACGCTCTCTTGTCGACGTTCAGGAAGAGTCGAATAGCTTCGAAAGTGTCCACGACGGTATGAGGCAGGCACCGGTCCAAGTCGTCGATCATCACGATCACGGCCGGGCCTTGTGCCAGGACTCCATCAGTTCAGCGAACTGGGTTTGCGTATCCACGCGGTTCCCCCGCCATCCAGGCAGTCTTCTCCGCGTACGTCCGACTGTGCCACCACGGGTCACCACGCGGACCGGCACCGACACAGAGCGAAAGAGCGATCACCTGGCGCGGGAGTCCCCTCAAACGGCTCTGCGACTTCCGGCTCCGTCAACGGGCAGACGGTGCACTGCCATCAGTCCCGCACAGACAACTCCCGACCTGTCGTCAAAGCCTTTTGACACCCCATCAGAGAAGCGTCACGAGCGTCATTTCAGCGTGAAGATATCGCCCGTAACGCCCACACCGCACATAATGCACATCGGAGAAACCGCAGGTCAGGCAGCCTTTGCGGCAGGTTCAAGGATGGCAACGCACTCCACGTGGTGCGTCATCGGAAACAAGTTGGCGACCGCGCTCGAAGGGCAAACCCAATGCATGCCCGATTCGACTGAAAAGGCCGCGCAGAAACTACATCTGGCACGCTTCCCGTCACGCCCCACGCCTTGGCCGGTTGTTCTCGCCCACTGGGAGCTGGGACAAGCATCACGGTCCTGGGCGGCATCTGCGGCAAGACCATCCGCTGCCGAGAGCCTGGCGGATCAGCGGGTCGCGGAAGACCGGGCCGCGTCCGCCAAACAGCGTCCAACTCGGCTCCCCAGCCGCCCCGCTGGGGAGCGGCCGGGGAATTTCCTCGTTGTTTGGGGAGGCGCTGGGAGGCTCAGCGGCAAAAACGAGAAAGCTCCCGAATGACACTGACAGACTCATTACCGCAGGTCAGGAGCCTAAGCCCTGACGAAAAGCCACGTCAGAGGCCTTGTCTCGGCGTCAACATGACGAATTTACCGGTACGCGTGCCGCGCCCCATTAGGCGCATGGAAATACGTGGTAGCGGTGCCCTCCTCACTGGTCCGCGTCCGTAGCTTCTCGCACAGGACGGGCCCGCTGTTGCCGATCGGACGCAGCACGGTCAGCGGCGTCAGCGCCTCTCCGAGGTCCGGTGGAAGCAGGCGCCAGTTGCCGAAGTTCCCCACCACATCGCGGCCGGTGCAGGGGAGCAACGCCTGCTCCGTCTCGGCGGCGTCCGGGAAGTTCGCGGCCGTGCCGGCGGTCTGGGGGGCACGTCCGTGCAGCAGGGGCATGCCCTGCGTCGCCCGCCTGAGGAATACGCGGCCGGTGATCCGCCGGGCCACCGTGGACAGCGGCTCGAAGCTCTTACCTGGGGCGCTCGCCAGGAAGGGGCCAGCGGCAGCCCGTACCCGATCTTCGCCGCATCCGGGCCACGTGGCCTGGCGAGGGGCGTGACAGCCCACCCATCTGACACACCGTCAAGAATGTCAGCATTGGGTCAGCATGAGTCCAGTCATACGTGCTCGCAGCCGGTGAAACCTGGGAACGACGAGGCACCTCCGAACAGTCCACTGACCAGGGAGAACCCTTGTCATGCTGGGGTCGTCGCTCCGTGCCCCCTTGACGGCACGAAGAACATCATCCAGCTGTACGAGACTGCGGCCGTGTAGAAGATCCCGAAGACGCATACGGCGACTAGGGCTGCCGTGGGCGCGGGCGCGCCGTGCAGCGGGATGGGATCAGCGGGCCCGCGACGATTCAGACGACCGTGCCGAGCAGCCGCCGAAATCCTCGGACCAGGGTCTCGCCGCGCGAGGCCGTGTTCACGAAGATCCACCAGGCAGTGCCAACGGCCCAGTACCAACAGTCCTCCGACAGCACCTGGCCGATGGAGAGCGCGAGGGCACAGGCGGCGGTGGCCTGGAAGGCCTGCCGGGTGGTGGGCCGGGCCAGTCCCCGGCCGGGTAGCGGCGGGGGCGCGGCGGCGGGGGGAGTACGTCGCTCGATGGGCCACAGCACGAAGCGCACGGCGCCGGAGGCGACCAGGGCCAGGCCGACCGCCGCGTAGAGCTCGGGCAGTTGGGCCCGGGTCGCGTGCAGGAATTGGGTGACGAAGAACTGCGTGAACGCGAAGATCCCGAGCGCGTGTCCGCGCGGGCCCCAGCGCCGGGCGTGGACCCCGCAGAAGACGACGAGCAGGAAGGCCGCGTCGCGGGCGAGGGGCACGCCATGCAGGGTGGTGGCGAGGGCCAGGACGGGGAATCCGGCGGCGGGGAGCAGGGCGGTGGTGACCGCCTGTGCGCGTACGGACGCGTCGGTGACGGTGAAAAGGGCGAGCAGGGCCCGCCAGTCCCCCGGTGATGGAGGCGGTCAGGGAAAGCCCGGCGAGTTCCGCGAAGGCGACGGCCAGGCCGACGCCGATGACGGCGGCGCGAGCGCGTTCCTGAGCCTGAGGCGTCCCGGATCCGGAGCCACGAACATCCTCTTCACGCCGGTCGGCCGCCCCCGTTTGTCTTGCCTGTCGCCGGGCCACGAGCCGCCCGGGGTTGGTGGGCGGAGGCACGACGAAAGCGCCGCGGTCCGGATCCGGCCTCGTTGCCGTCCGGCGACGCTGCGCGGCGCCGATTGTGCATGGATACAGCACAGGTAAACATCTGCAGGGGCAGTGGCTTAACACATGCCCGACGGACTGGGCCATTGGCACAGCCCCGCAGCGAGAACTTCGGCCAGGAGAAGGCAAACGGACTACGGCGATGACGCCGAGCTCGGCGGCCACCGGTGTCGGGTGCGGACGGGCGTTCCGTGCCGGGACCGCACGCAGACCGAGGACCTCCCTGTTCGGACAACGAACGCAATGGGCGCCCCCACCGGACTCCGCACGATCGCAAGGCATTTCGAGCGGGCTTCCTTTTGCGTAGACATGCCACACCTGTAAGCATCGAGAGGACGGCAGATAACGCGAGGAGACGCCGTGACATCAGGGCAAAGCGACGGTCCCGAGCAGGAGTTCGTCGAAGCCCTGGTCGAGCTACAGGCCGACGCACCGCTTGGCGACTTGGTCGAGTGGTGCGCCGGTCGCGGCATCGAAGTGATGCCCATGGCCGCAGGGGCTCTCCTCACCGGATCGGGCCAACGCTTCGCCGAGGCATTCGGCGAGCGCCCGAAGGACCGCTCACAACCTCAGACGCTGCCCGTTCCGCAGGCACTGAAGAACACCGCGCGGTCCGTCACCGTGATGCCGGTCCCTACTCCCGGCACTCGCGACCCATCCCCTGATTGAGGAATGCCGCCCGGTGGCGGCCCTTGGAGGACCGATGACGCTCCCGATGACGCCCCAGTACGGGCAACCCGCTCCGGAAACCGTGTACGGCTATGTGTCGGCCCGGTCGCAGGGCGGGGTGGCGATGACCGAGGCAACCACATTCGAGTCGGCCGAGCCGTTTCACGCCGATGAAGTCAACCTGGAACGTGCCAAGAACTACGCGCAGGCAGCGGGACTGACCGTCACGGCCGAGAGCCGCCTGGGATTCACGGTGAGCGGCCCGCCCACGGCGTACGAGGAGCTGACCGGCGGCAGTGTCGAATCGTACGAATCACTTCGCCACGTGGAGATGAACCGCGTTCGCTATGTGACGCAACTGGACATCGTGGGCGAGCGGCAGCCTGCCGCCCGCGGGGTGGGCGATGTTCCGGGCACGGATGCCATTGAAGCCGTCGCGTTGGAGACGCCACGCACGCCAGCGCGCGTTCTGCCGTCCGCCCAGCCGCCCAACGTCGAGAAATTCCATCTCAGGCTGCCGGGCGACGTCGCCATGCTGCTCGGCGCCACTCAGGCACACAGCCAGGGCCAAGTGGGCGGCAGCGTCCAAGTCGCCATGGTGGACACGGGGCAGTCCGCGCACACCTACTTCGCCGTACACGGCTACAGCGTCGTCCCCACGGTCGCGGTCGTACCGGGGACCAACCCCGCGGAAGACCCCGTCGGGCACGGGACCGGCGAATCGGCGAACATCTTCGCCGTGGCACCCGGTGCGGTGCTTCGGCCATACCGGGCGAGCAACAATTCCGGCAACCTGACCGGTGCCATTACCGCATTCGTCCGCGCGAAAGGGGACGGCCCGCAGGTGCTGACGAATTCGTGGGGTGGAGACGGGCTCTTCCCTCCTTCAGGTCTGCCTTCTGCGAGCGATCGTGTGTGGGCACTGGAGATCCGGGACGCTGTGGAGCAGGGCATCGTCGTGGTCTTCTCGGCGATGAACGGCCAGTTCGCGATCGAGCCGCAGGTGCCCGGTGTGCTGTCCGTCGGTGGCGTGTTCGCGGGGCCGGGGCTGCAGCTGCGGGCGTCGGACTACGCGAGCGGCTACGCCAGCCCATGGTTCTCCAACGTCGTCGTGCCCGTGGTCTCCGGCCTGGTCGGCATGAGGCCCCGGGCGCAGTACCTCATGCTGCCGGTCCCACCCGGCTGCGAGCTCGACGTTTCCGAGAGCCGGGCGGAGCTCGACGGGCAGCATCCTGACCCCGGCGACGGCACGCAGCCGGACGACGGCTGGGCACTGTTCTCCGGTACGTCCGCAGCGGCACCCCAGGTCGCGGGAGCGGCGGCGGTACTTCTCGGAGCCCGGCCGGGACTCACACCCGCGCAGGTCATCGACGCCCTCACACAGACCGCGATCGACATCACGGTCGGGGCGAATCACCCGAGATTCAACCGCCCGGCCCGTGTCGGCCCCGACGAGGCCACTGGGGCGGGGCTGGTGAATGTCGGTGCCGCGCTGAAGTTCGTCCAGACCAATTTCCCGTAGCCGTACGCGACGGAGAGGAGGAGGGTCATGTCCGTGTGGGACCGCACCCCTGAGCGCCGGCGGGCAACGGCCTGGACGGCGGCCGCCACCGGGGCGCCTTACGGCAGCGTCGACGCCGAGGAGGTCTTCACAGCGGCTACGGCGGCGGATGAGGGCGGCAGGCTGGAGCAGGGAAAGCTGTACCGCGGAGTCAGTGGCGTGGATCGGGGCCCCCAGCCGATGAGCGCGGAGGAGCTGGCGGGCCTGGAAGATCCGATGGCCGTGGTGTTCTTCCGGCAGGGGAAGTGGCCCATGACGCTGGAGGACCTGCTCAACGGCCTCACGCAAGCGAACGCGCTGCCAGCGCAGGCCGTGTACATGATCAGCGAGGCCGGACAGATCGCCGCAGAAGAGGCTCCCGCACTGCAGCGCGACTTCCGTTTCGCGATCGCTCGCGCAGCAGCACCGGGCAGGGAACCGGACTTGCTGGTCAGCAGCGATCCCGCCTCGGCCTTTCTGCAGGTCGCGGCCTGGGACCCGGGTACCCGCGTCTTCAACTACTACATGCGGATCTCGCCGACGTGGGTCTGGACAGGCGACTCCTGGTCCGCGCTGGCGCCCGAGTCCCGGGGGAAGGGCTGCTTCGACAGCCATGTCAATGGCAGCGTCGTCATGAAGGAGCTCAAACAGCCCTGGATCAACTGGCAGTCCATGTCTGCGACGATTCAGCTCACCCCGGACGACCCGCTGCGCGACAACCCGCTCTATCGCGAAGTCATCGGTGCCGAACGCCTGGAACTCACCGTGAGAGGGCTCGTCACCCGATGGACGGCCGCGCGCCTTGCCGCGGTATCCGGCGACGGCGCCGTGGAGCACCCCGACCATCTGTTGCGCCAGCTGTTCACCAGCACCACCGTCAACCTTGCCAGCGCATCCACCCAGAGCGCGACAGTCGCACGCGACAGCAGAGATCTCGTACTCCCCATGGGCTTCTGGCTGAACGCCGATGCCCTGATCAATGATCTCGGGCTGCCGGTGAGCGTGGAGAGCGCGCCATCGGCACCCGGGTCCCTCTACGCCGACAGCCTCGCCACCTTCGGCTTCCGGCTCGAGGAGAAGACGAGCAGCTTCTCGCGGCAGGGCGACACCTTCTTCGCCTTCGTCGTCCCGGAGGCCGCTCACGAGGACAACGACGTCGTACGGCAACTGGTGGAGAAGGGGCTCGTCCCCGCGAAGTTCGCCGCCTGCGCCCTGATGGTGGACTTCACCAACCCGGTCTTCAGTCCGGTCCGCGGCCACCTGATGAGCTACGTGCCCACGGAGCCCGCCTCCACCTCCACCTGGTGCAATGACATCGCCGCGGAAATCGTGCACGCCGCCTCGACTCTGCCGGCCGGCAGCCCGGAAGGCCAGTTCGCCGAGAACTGGTCACTGCCCGAAGCCGAATGGCGGGCCGTCTTCGCGAAACGCGTGGACGCGTACCTGGAGAAAGCCGCGGCACGGATCCGTACGGCGTCGGGCTTCGACGACTGCACCAGGCTGGCGGAGTCGCGTCGCCGCGAATTCAAGGCGCAGAGGCTCAATGAGTTCGAACTCACCCTCCCTGCGACCAACATCCCCGTCGATGCACCACGGCAGCGCATGAACGAGGACGCCACCGTCACCGCCGTTCCCTGACGGGCACGACCGCCCGCCGGGCCACCGTCACCACCCAGATTCGACCATCGGAGCATCTCCATGAGCACCATCACCGCGTACGGACCCCCTGGCCGGCTCACCGACCTCAACGATGTCGGGCTCAAGGCGTGGCACGTCTTCATTGCGGACAGTGTCGACCAGGCGATCAACGGCCCTGATCCCAGCCAGGTGTTGCACGACAGCCCCCGGCCGCAGTTCTACAACCTCACGAAGACCGCGACGCCACCGGACGCGGTCGAAGCGGCGGTCACCTGGACCGCGTTCCCCAACCGCCTCAAGTCCGCGGTCTCGGACAGGCAACGCTGGCAACGCGCCGACGCCAGCCGCGGCGTGCAGGACGAGTACTGCGAATGGAGTGTGACCCGGAACAGCGCAGGGAAGATCACCCGCGTCACGTTCACCTGCGAGGGTCCCGAGTACTGGGATGTGCTGGCTCAGACCAGCCCGGAAAAGGCTCTCGAGCTCTACCGCACCCACATCAGCCCGAGCGTGCAGAAGAGCGACCTCTTCGGTCCGGACGGCCGGTATCTGCGGCGCAACAAGTGGAACGACTCCACGACCCAGGGGGCGATGCATCTCATCCAGGACGCCAACACTCTCGGTGCGGAAATCGAACTCGCCGCCGCCGCCACAATCCGGCGTGTCATCGATGGAAGGGAACTCACCGGCGCACAGGAACTCATCGCATGCAGCCAATACGGCGTATCCGATCGCAACAGCGACCCACACATCGGTGAGGTGGTCAACTCGGTTGCCCGGCAGAAGGCCGACATCGCGCTCGCCGACCCCGTGGGGCTCTACTTCGACGACCTGGCCACCGACGGATGGACTGCGCCTGACGGCTCCGATCCCAAGAGCTACTGGACCTATCAGCGCGGCGACAACGACCATCCGGTGCGCGCCGTCTACGAAGTCCCCGCGGACAGGAACTTCACCGTCGGCGACATCAGCATCACCGGCAAGCCCATCGAGTTCGGCGCCCAGATTGCCGACTTCATCACCATCAAGCTCACGGCAGTCGCCTGTCGGCTCGGCCAGAGCACGGCCCAGCCGCAGACCGCCTGCGCCGCGCTCCCGCCACGCGACGAGTTCACACCAGGCGCCTTCTCACCCGAAGCGCTCTCTGCCCATGGCTACCTGGGGACCCATCCCGATCAGGCATCCCGCAGCACCCGGCTCTCGTAACATGCGGCACGCAGACGTCGCTTGAGGGTTTCGATGAGCGGCCCAGGGTCCTCATCGGTGGGAACGGCCAGATCACGGACTGTCTGCCAGATCGCCGCATAGTCTGCGCACGCTTTCCGGATGGCCGTATCCCACCCACCTGTCTGCTCACCGGCATCAACCTCTTTCATGACGTTGAGCCAGTCCGTGCTGCATGCGGTGGGCGAGATCCCGCCGTCCGGCTTCACGAGTTGACCGAGCAGTGAGAAACGTCGATCCAGTCCGTCCATCCGCTTCCGGGCCGTGCTCCGGTCGCCCCATCCCTCGTCGTCATCCGTAATGTCGTTGAACACCGGTACTCTGGCGGGAATCTCCACCATCAGTTCCGGGTCGACGATTTCCCGGACTCTCTGGAGCAGATTCTCCCGATCGGGCCAGTTGCGTGCCTGGCTGCTCGTCACGCGGTAGAGGCACTCCCACACGCTCTTTTCATCCTCGAACCATGTGATGACGTCGTGGACCTCCACCCGGTACGGTGAATTCCTGCGATGCCAGGTCTGCTCCATCACACCGGCGACATCCTGCAACAGCTGACTGTTGCTGATTGCCATCTCGACACGAACCGGTCTCGGGTCGTCAAAACGCTCTCGATTGGGCGTGGAGTGCGGGTAGGCCTCGCGCTCGAACCGCGCCAGGCGCGGAGACCAGTCACACGTACGCAGCGGAGCAAGGTCGGGGTCCTGGGCGAGCACCCACGACCGCTTCAGCATCACGAAGCTGCTTTCGGCGTCTCGTACGGCATCCCCCAGCTCCTGGAAGGCGAGCTGAGCGAATTCATCGCGGGATCCGTCGCTGCCCGGCGCGTGCATCGCAACGGCGTACACGCAGGCCGCGTTGTAATGGTCGACCCAATCCTTGTGGCGCTCGCGCAGAAATCGGGTCCGCGCCCGCTTCACGCGCTTTTTCAGGTCGTTCGGCGGCCATTCCATCCCGCCTTCCTTTGAGCCACGTGGGTGGGACCAGGCCAGCCTCAGCGGGGCCCACACGTCCCGATTGATCCGCAGTGCGATGCGCGTGAGAGCCTTCTTGTCGGCCCGAATGTCCGAGTAGAGACTGGCAAGGGTGTAGTCCTGAGCAAGGCGGCGGATTTCCTGCAGACACGCCAACTGGAAAAGCAAACGTACATTGAACACCCGCTTGTCATTCAGCTCTCTCATTATGCATCTGCGGGCAGCCGCCTTTTCAAGGGGCTGGCGGTAGTGAGGAAGCAGCCCCACCACAGCAGGCCAGTACCGGTCGGCGAAGGCGGGCGTCAGTGCCTGCCGGATCTCCTCGCGTACTACCGCGCGGCGTGGGTGGGTTTCGTCGTCGCGCTCATGGCACCACTGGCGGGCTGTCATCTCCGCGGTCCCCAGGACGACGGCGTATCTGTAGCGGGCCAGCAAGACTCCGGGCCGGTGCCGCCAGTGCCAGAGGTAGGTGAATCGCCTCAGTCTCCAGGGAGCGCCCCACAGCCGGGTGTTCTCCTCCTCGGTACTCAGCCCGCCGAGGGTGAGTGCCCCGTGGTAGGTCTCCAGGGCGTCGAGATACAGACCCAACTTCTCCTGAATCTCAGCGATCTGCGTCCGCAGGTACAGGTTCGTCGGATCCCATCGCACTGCTTTGTAGAACTGTTGAAGAGCCTCGTCGAACTTCCGCTCGCGGCTCAACTGCCTGCCTTGCTGATACGCGGCGAACAGATCAGCGGGAAGGGTCTTTCCCCGCCAGGCCTGCCACGGAGGCATCTTGCTCGCGCGAGTGACCGGCAGGATCGTTGCCATCACCCAGCACCCCGCCTCGTACACGGCCTTCTCCCACGTCGGCTCCCAGACCGTGTGGGCGCGACTGCCACGGGTCGCGTACGAGGTGACGGTCACCGTCACACCACAGCAGCGTGTCTGGCCAGGTGCTGAACGCTGCAACACGCCGCTGACCCGGTAGGCGATCTTGGGGCGCAGCCGGCTGAACAGGTGCAGCAGGCTTGTCCCCAGCTTTCCCGCCTCGAGGTTGACGTCCCCGAGCAGGTCCAGGAAATTCTCCGCGGGTGGTTCCGCGGGCAGCGCGGACGGCGGGTACAGGTCAGTCTCCGACACGTGCTTGCGGAATCGGGCAGTCAAGTCCTCGACCCCCGGCTTCGATGTCCCTTCCGGCGTCGCGTCGACGAGGGGCTGCACGTCCACCGGTCCCGGCTGGTAGGCATTGCGAGCGAGCAGCGCCCGCCGTAGCGCCCAGAAGGCCGCAATCAGCAGAGCCAGGACGGCGATCCGGACGCTCAACGGGGCTCCGGCGCTCCTGTGCGTCACCAACTGCGCGGCGCCGCCGAAAACCTGCGCAACGGCGTTCCACACGTCCTGCAACCACTGAAGCCAGTCCGGCCAGTCGGTGTCCGTCCTCCAGAGGGGAGGCTTCTGATAGCGGTCGCCGACCCACCACAGCCCCGCGAGCAGGGCGAGGCCGATCACGCCGATCCCCACGTACCAGGGACCGGGTCGGCGAAGGGGCAGCGCGGACTGCTCGGCTCTTGAGGGCTGTCCGCGGCGGGAGGTCATTTCAGCCTCCAGACTCCATGGCCCGGCAGTTACCAGTCTTTCACTCCGCACCGAGCGGGCAACTCGATCACGGCGTCCGCACCGCGCTGACGGGAGCGATCAGTTCATTGGTGTTCTCCGCCGGGACGGGGCTGGACTGGGTGCTGATCAGGTCGCCCGGCTCCAGGACTCCGGTTCCGGCGAGGTCGACGTGGACGCGGAGGCCGTAGGAGTCGCTGGGGTCGAGATCGGACACATCCACGCTGAAGGGGATACGGCCGCCTGGCCTGAGTGGTACGTCCGTCTGAACCTGCGCGCCCACGACGATACATAAAGGTCAGAGGCATAAAACCGCTGTACCACCAGCAGACCAAGAACCTGCTCGCAGTTCCGATCCGCCTCTCCCACGAGGGGCCCAAGCGGCACAGCTCGCCTTTTCGGCCGTGTCACTGGGACAACCCTTGCCGGCGCCGACGCCTTACAGGTAGCACGCCGCTCGGCACCCTTGCTTGGGGCGCAGACGGCGCGTCGCTCTCCCTCAAGCACTCGAGCCTACCGAGACCCAACCTCACCCACCCCGGCGAGTGCCAGCAATCTGATTACTTGTTAGTAAGGTCAGCAAAGTGGATCACTTCGAAGCGCGGGCACCCCTGCCGCATGGCAGGCAAACGGGCCCGGCACCCGCACCTCTCGAGAACGAGACCAGTGCCCATAATCCCAGGTCAATGTACTCGTCCGCGCGGTTTCAGGTGCACCGGCGGGAGTTCGGGAGCCGGCAGCGGAGCACCGTCGTACCCCTTCACCTCACCGAACCGGGCCCCCTCCATCATGTCTTCCGAGCCTCATCGATTTCCTGGTGCGACCGCCCGATGAAGTTCCACCACAACTCCGCATGCTCCACCCGCTGACGCTGAAGGAGGCACGCCGAGCAGCGCGATGCTCCGCTGCGGTGTTGAGCACCGGGAATCGCCATCGATGCACATCTGCCTATTGGTTCTGAACGCGCGGCCTAATAGCCGCAGACATCCCGCACCCCATCAGCCTCAAGTGCCGATGCTGTGACCCGACGCTGTCCGCAGCCCCGGCACCGCGGAGTCACGAGGCTCCGCACGCCACTGTTACCTGCCAGGTACACGAGGTTCCTCTGGGCCGGCGACAGGTGGGCGGACACGAAGAGCGGCCGCGCCCGATCCATGCCAAAAGGTCGAAGTTAAACGCTGCGTAGTCAGCACCAAGTCAGCACGGGAGAGGTGATCAGGGGTGCTGACGTGGGTTTTCAGGTCAGCACCAAACCAGCACGGGAATCACCACTGGGCCACCAAACCGTGGTGAATCACGCAACTCCGACGGGCTCCTTCCCCACTCCAATTCGACCCTGACGCAGCCCCCCACACTCCCATCATGGTGGTCGCGCGCACACTGACCATCCGAACTGTGGTGTCCCACCACATGTGCCCCTGACCTGCGCGTTTCTACGGTGTGGCGAAACGTAAACGTCCCCGTCCCCCGCCCGGAAGTGGTGACCATGGCTGCCTCGGCATCCGCCCCGCCAACCCCCAGCTCCCTCAAGCGCATTGTCGCCGCGAGCCTTATCGGCACCACCATCGAGTGGTACGACTTCTTCCTCTACGGATCGGCCGCCGCGCTGGTCTTCAACAAGCTGTTCTTCCCCGGCTCCGACCCGCTCGTCGGAACTCTCCTCTCCTTCCTCACCTACGCCGTCGGCTTCGCCGCCCGCCCCCTCGGGGCACTGGTCTTCGGGCACTACGGCGACCGGCTCGGCCGCAAGAAGCTGCTGGTGCTGAGTCTGCTGCTGATGGGTGGGGCGACCTTCGCCATCGGGCTGCTGCCGACACACGCCACCATCGGGAGCGCCGCGCCCGTGCTGCTCACCGTGTTGCGGCTGGTGCAGGGGTTCGCGCTCGGCGGTGAGTGGGGCGGGGCCGTGTTGCTCGTGTCGGAGCACGGGGACGCCAAGCGGCGCGGGTTCTGGGCGTCGTGGCCGCAGACCGGCGCGCCCGCTGGACAGTTGCTCGCCACCGGGGTGCTCTCCGCTCTCACCGCGTTGCTCTCGGATGCCGCCTTCACCTCATGGGGCTGGCGCATACCGTTCCTCCTCTCCGGTGTGCTGGTGATCGTCGGTTTGTGGATACGTCTCTCTGTCGATGAATCTCCGGTCTTCAAGGCGGCGCTGGCACAGGCCGAGGAGCGCAAGGCGGCCTCCGGGCAGGTCGAGAAGATGCCGATCGTGGCCGTCCTGCGGCACCACTGGCGCGATGTGCTGGTGGCGATGGGCGCGCGGATGGCGGAGAACATCAGCTACTACGTCATCACGGCCTTCATCCTCGTCTACGCGACGACCGCGGTGGAGCTCAGCAAGCAGACCGCGCTCAATGCCGTACTCATTGCCTCGGCCGTGCACTTCGTGGTGATCCCGGCGTGGGGGGCGCTGTCGGACCGGATCGGGCGCAGGCCTGTGTATCTCATCGGCGCGATCGGTGTCGGCGCCTGGATGTTCCCGTTCTTCGCGCTCATCGACAGGGGCAGCTTCGGCAGCCTGCTCCTCGCCGTCACGGTGGGGCTTGTGCTGCACGGGGCGATGTACGCACCCCAGGCAGCCTTCTTCGCCGAGATGTTCGCCACGCGCATGCGCTATTCCGGGGCCTCCATCGGTGCACAGTTCTCGTCGGTCGCGGCCGGCGCTCCGGCTCCGCTGATCGCCACCGCGCTCCTCGCCGACTACGACTCTTCGACGCCGATCGCTCTGTACGTCATCGCCGCCGCGCTGCTCACTATCGTGGCCATCGGCTGTGCACGCGAGACCCGGCAGCGGGATCTGAGCGCTGTCGAGGCCGAGCCGGCGGACGGCGAGCCGGCGGCGGCACGGCCGGCCGACGCACGAACTGCCTGACAGGCAGACACACGTAGGCGCAAGGCATATGGCGCTGCGCGGGTCCCAACGGGGTCCGCGCAGCGGCGCGTTCAGTGGGCGACAGCCTTGGACATCGCATGCAGCCGCAGTGCCAGCTGGATCTCCAGCGCCCTCGCCGGTGACTGCCAGTCGGGGCCGAGCAGCCTGCCTATTCGCTCCAGGCGCTGGGCCACAGTGTTCACATGGACGTGCAGGTCGTCCTTCGTACGGGCCGGACTCATGCCGCTCGCGAAGTACGCGTCGAGCGTACGGACCAGGTCGGTGCCGCGCCGCCGGTCGTACTCGACGACCTCGCCCATCGTGCGCTGTACGAAGCCGTCGATGTCGCCGGGGTCGGCGAGCAGCAGGCCGAGGAAACCCAAGTCCTGTGCCGCGGCGCCCTGTCCGGAGCGGCCGAGCAGGCGCAGGGCGTCGAGGCAGCGACGGGCCTGTGCGTACGCTCCTGCTATCTCGCCCGGATCGCCGGCGGGCGCAGCCACCGGCGAGGACGCCCCGACGGTGACCAACTCCCTGAGCGTGCCCCCCAGTTGCCTGGCGGTCTGGCGCGCGACGTCGGACGCACTGTCGTCGGGGCCGAGCGGCAGCAGCAGTACGGTGCCGCCGTCGCGAGCAGCCGCCAGGCCCGAGCGAGTCGCGGCCAGGTGCGAGGCGGCGGACCACAGACGCTGACGGTCCGCGGTCTCCCGCTCGGCGACGGCGGTGTCCCGTCCGGTCGAGTCGCGGCCGGCCGAGTCCCGGCCAGTCAAGTCCCGGCCGGCCGCTTCCCGGTCCGCGGCGTCCGTGCCGGGGCCGTCGATGCGCGCGGCGAGCACCACATGCGGGGCGTCCAGGTCGGCCTGAAGCCGCGCGGCCCGCTCACGCAGCAGCCGCGGGTCGCGGTCGGCGGCGTCGAGGAGGTCGTCGAGCAGCTCGCCCCGTACACGCTGTTCGGCGTCGTGGGCGGAGCGCCGGGCGAGCAACAGCAGCGAGGTGACCATGGCGGCGCGCTCCAAGGTGCGCCGGTCGACAGGGTCGAGGTCCCGCCGGCCGCGGAGCACCAGGGCGCCCAGCAGCTCGCCGCCAGCCGAGACGGCTGCCACCCAGTCGTCTCCGTGCCGTATCGCACGGCCGTCGGCGCCGGTCGCGTCGAGGTCTTCGTCCGTGAACTCGACTGTGCCGTCCAGGACTTCGGACAGGGCGGCGGCCACGTCATGAACGCCTCCGCCGCGCAGCACCACCTCGGTCAGCCGGTCGTGGACCTCGGAGGCACGCTCGATGACGCCGCTGTGATCCCGGATTATTTCGTTGGCCCGCTCCAGCTCGGCGAGCGCCGAACGGGTCTCCGCCAGCAGGTTGGCCGTGTCGATGGCGACGGCCGCATGGGCGGCGAAGGAGGCCAGCAGCGCGACCTGCTCGCGTTCGAAGACTCTCTCGCGCCGGTCCGCTGCGTAGAGCACGCCGATCACCTGGCTGCCGAGCATCAGCGGCACCCCGAGGATCGCGACCAGGCCCTCGTCGCTGACCGCCGTGTCTATCGCCCTCGTGTGCTCGAAGCGGGGGTCGTCGAAATAGCTGTCGGTGACATACGGTCGGGCGGTCTGGGCGACGAGCCCGCCGAGCCCCTCCCCCATGCCGAGCCGCAGCTGCTGGAAGCGCGCCGACACCGACCCTTCCGTGACCCGCATATAGGTGTCGCCCGCCGACGGGTCGTTCAGACTCAGATACGCGACCTCGGTGCCGAGCAGCGAGCGGGCGCGCTGCACGATCGCCCGCAGCACGGCGTCGAGGTCGCGCAGACCGGCCAGGTCGTGCGCCGTCTCGAAGAGCGCGGACAGCTCGGCCTCGCGCCGTCGCCGCCCCTCCAGCTCGGCGCGCACCCGCAGCGCGAGCTGCTTGGCGTGCTCGATGGCGGCGAGGTCGTCCGGTGCCGCGCCGCTCGCGCGGGCGAGCAGCGCGGGCCGGTCGTACGCCTCGGTGGCGGCACCGCGTGCGAGGAGCTCCAGGTAGGAGGCTTGATCGTGGGACATGGACACAGGATTACCTGCCGTACGGGCGGTCGCACCAGCCCTGTGGACGACGAAGCTGTTGTGGACAACCGCGTCACCCTCGGCATGCGGCCGCCGGATGATTCGGGAAGCCCCCGATGTCTTGTGGGCGGTCCAGTGTCTAGTGGGCGGTCCAGCCGCCGTCGATGACGAGCGAGGTGCCGGTGATGAAGGAGGCCTGCGGGCTGCACATGTACAGCACCGCTTCGGCGACCTCCTCGGGCTCGACCAGCCGCTTGATCGCGGAGTCCTTGAGCAGTACGTCCGCGAGTACGCGCTCCTCGGCCACGGAATGGGCCGTGGCCTGATCGGCGATCTGTCGCTCGACCAGTGGCGTCCGTACATAGCTGGCGCTAACACATACGGACGTCACCCCATGTGGAGCGCCCTCCAGGGCGGCGGTCTTCGAAAGCCCCTCCAGACCGTGTTTGGCGGCCACATAGGCGGACTTGAAGGCAGAGGCTCGCAGCCCATGTACAGAGGAGATATTGACGATTCGGCCCCACTCTTGGGCGTACATGTGCGGAAGGGCGCCCCTGATCAGCCGGAACGGCGCTTCCAGCATCACGGTGAGCACGGTGTGGAAGACGTCCGGCGGGAACTCCTCGATGGGCCGGACCAGTTGCAGTCCCGCGTTGTTGACCAGGATGTCCGCACCGGCGGCCGCCGCCTCCGCCGCATCGAGATCGGTGAGGTCCAGGATCTCCGGTTCCACGGCTCCGGCCAGCCCCGAGGAGTCCGCGGCCAGCGCGTCAAGGCCTTCGGCGTCCCGGTCGACGGCCCTGACCTTCGCGCCGGCGGCCGCGAGCCGCAGCGCACAGGCTCGGCCGATGCCGCCCGCCGCGCCGGTGACGAGTGCCGTACGGCCGCCGAGGTCGAGGTCGACCGTACGAGGACGGCGAGGACGAGAGTGAGGTGCGGGACCTGGTGTGGTGGTCGCGGTCATGCTTCGCACCCTAGGCAGTGATCACGCCCCGACCGATGTGGTCACCACCCATACTTCATCGCTCGATGGTGGATTGAAACCATGCAGGTCCCTCGGTATGCGCCTGCTTGATCCGGAAGAGCGCGAATTCCTTCAGCTCAGGCAGCGCGTCCACAGAGAACCACCCCACCTCCAGCGACTCGTCGTCATTGACGCGAGCCTGTCCGCCCACCGCCCGGCAGCGGATGCAGACGTCCATGAACTGGCACTGATCGCCATTGGGGTAGATGACCGGCTCCCGCAAGGCCTGCACGAGCACAACCCGCTCCGCGACACACTCCACCGCGGTCTCCTCGTACACCTCCCGCACAGCCGTCACGGCCGGCTGCTCCCCGGGCTCCGGAATCCCGCCGATGATCGACCACTTGCCGGTGTCGGCACGTCTGCCCAGCAGCACCCGCCCCTCGTCGTCGAAGACGACGGCGCTGACGCCCGGCAGGAGAAGAAGCTGGTGCCCGGCGGTGGCCCGGATCTCGCGGATGAAGTCAGGGGTTGCCATGCCGTCGACCCTAACCGGCGTCGACCGGACCCTGCTCCGACCGCTCCGACCCCTGATCACGCTGCTCCCGCCGAGCCCGTACGCCCCGAACGACCGCCCAGCCCAGACCGCTCGCCCCGACCAGCACGAGGAAGCGCTCCGGCCAGGTCCCGAGCCGGGTCGCCGGAGTCAGCGACGAGCGCAGCGGCACCTCGGCGACCAGCGCGTCCGGGGTGAACATCTTCGTCTTCTGGACGATCTTCCCGTCCGGCATGATCACCGCGCTGACGCCGCTGGTGACGGGGACGACGACCGAGCGCCCGTGCTCGACAGCCCGCACCCGCGACATCGCCAGCTGCTGATACGTCATCTCACTGCGCCCGAAAGTGGCGTTGTTGCTGGGTACGGAGATCAGCTGGGCGCCGTGTGTGACGGTGTCCCTCGCCGCGTCGTCGAACGCCGCCTCGAAGCAGGTGACCATGCCGACCTTGGTGCCCGCCAGATCGAAAACGCCCACCTTGTGGCCGGGGCCGAAGTCCCGGCGGACCCGGTCGACGTCCGAGTTGACCAGCCGTACCAAGGAACGCATCGGGATGTACTCGCCGAACGGCTGCACATGGCGCTTGTCGTAGGTGTCGACGGGGCCACGTGTGGGGTCCCATTCGATCAGGGTGTTGCGGAGCTTCCCGGTCTCGGGGGTCACCACCGCGCCGACGACGGTCGGCACGCCGATCGCCCGCACCGCGTCGTCGATGACCACCCGGGCGTCGCCGTTGCGGTACGGGTCGAGGTCCGAGGAGTTCTCCGGCCACAGTACGAAGTCCGGCTTGGCCACCTTGCCCGCCTTCACATCGGCGGCGAGCTGCTCGGTGCGGCGGGCGTGGTTGTCGAGGACCGCGCGGCGCTGGGAGTTGAAGTCGAGCCCCAGTCGCGGCACATTGCCCTGGATCGCGGCGACGGTCGCGGTACCGTCCTCGGCGGAGTCGTCGACGAGCGGCAGGGCGGCGAGTGCCGCGGTGACGGGGACGAGCACGCTCAGGAGCGCGGCGGCGACGGCGCTGCGCGGCAGCTCGCCGGTGCGCCGGTAGGCGAGGACCCGGCGGACGGTCTCGTACAGCCCGAATCCGCACAGTACGACGGCGAAACCGAGCAGCGGCGTCCCACCGAGCGCCACGAGCGGCAGGAAGACGCCGTCCGCCTGACCAAAGGCGATCTTGCCCCAGGGGAAGCCGCCGAACGGCACCCGGGCGCGGGCCGCCTCGCCCACGATCCACACGGCGGCCGCCCACACCGGCCACACCGGCAGCCGGGAGACCACGGCGATGCCCAGGCAGGCGAGCGCTACGAAGATCGCTTCCACCGCGGCCAGTGCCACCCACGGCACCGGGCCGACCTCCTCGCCCGTCCAGATGAGGAGCGGCAGCAGAAAGCCGAGGCCGGTGAGGCAGCCGAGACCGATGGCGGGCAGCGGCCGGCGTCCGTACAGCGTCCAGCCGAGCAGCGCGAAGGCGGGCAGCACCAGCCACCACAGGGGCCGCGGCGGGAAGCTCAGGAAGAGCAACACCCCGGACAGTGCGGCGGCACCCGGCCGTACGAACCGGCGCAGGAACGGTCGGCCGGCGGTGGCGGGCTGTGGGGTGTCGACGGTGGTGATGGTGGCGCTCACCTGGCGGAGTCTACGGCGGCAGGCTGTGCTCCCGGCAGTCCGGTCCGCGCTGTCGGCGGTGCCGACCGCGGCGGGAGCCCGGCTGCAGAAGCTTCGTCCGCAGCAACGTTCCTGCGCAACCCATCCACAAACCCCTGTCTCTGCCGTTACCGTGTGCGCCAGTCCCTGCCACCCGACCCGGTTCGGCTGCTGCGGCAGGGCCCGTCACAGGTCGGGGGGTCGACGGGATGGCTGCACCGGACGGCCGGTCCGCGGCGCGGGAGCGCGGCGGCGCGACCGATGTCGTCGGCGTCGTCGTCCTGGGCGGGTGCGCCGTCTGGTCGTTGATCAGCGCGGCGGGGCGCGAGGCCCGGCCCGAGGGTGTACTGCTCGCTGTCTTCGCCGTCGCGGCGGGGTACGCCTGCGGCCGCATCTGCGGCACGCTCCTGCCCGTTGCCGCGGCGTCGGCCGCGGCACTCGCGGCCCTGGGCCTGGCCGTCGCCTCGCGGCAGGGAGTGCCTGGAGCGAACGTCGGCGCGGCCACCCAGCCCGGGCATACGGGCGCGGCCGCCGCGCTGCTGGTCCTCGCCGCGGGCGCGGCCTGCTGCGCCGCCTCCGCCGCCCGCCCGCCCCTGCTGCGCCTTGGGCTGCGCCTGCTCGCCCTCGCCGTCGCCTGCACCGCGCTGGCACTCGGATCGGTGGTCGCGTTCGCTGCCGCGCTCGGCGTACTGCTCTGCTCAATCGCGGCCGCGCGGATGCGCCGGCGGACGGTGGCGATCGGAGGTCTGGCCCTCGCCGTCGGCCTGGTCGTCGCCACGTCCTGGGCGGTGGCCGAGAACGCCCTTCCGGATGGGCTGACCGTCTCGCTGGAGGGCCAGCTGACCCAGAACCGGGTTGCGTTGTGGCAGGACGCGATCGCTCTCGCCCAGGAGGATCCGATACGGGGCGTGGGCCCCGACCGCTTCGGCAAGCTGAGCACCACGGCGCAGCAGTCGCTGGGCTCCGACGGCAAGCCGCACTCCGCCTCGCTGCAGCAGACGGCCGAGCAGGGTGTGGTGGGGGTGGCACTGCTGGGGGCGGCGTTCGGCTGGATGCTGTACGGCCTGCTGCGCTCGCCCCGCTCCACGCCGGTGGTACTGAGCGCGGGCGCCGCGCTCACGGCACTGGCGGGCCTGGCGAGCGTCGGCAATGCGCTGAGCTTCGCCCCGGTGACGGCAGGCGCCGGGCTGCTCGCGGGCCTGGCGACGGCGCGCGCCGCGGCAGAGGGCGGGGTGGGGGCGGGTACGCAGGTGGCGCGCCAGAGGGAAGCGGACAGTCCCGCGGTATAGCGGCCACCGGTCTTCCGGAGGGCGGTGGGCTGTGCCCGCCGCCCTTCCGCGCCGCCGGGGGCTGCACGGTTCATCCGAGCCTCAGTGGCCGACGCAGCACAGCGCTACGCCTCCGAGGGCCTGGCCGTACCCGTCAGGTGGAGGCGGTCGCGGATCGCCAGCACCGCCGCTTCCGCGTCGTCCACGGTAACCGTGAAGATCCTGCCGTCGCCCAGCGTGACGACGAGGCCCTCGCCGCGGCGTACGACCACGGCCGTGCCCATCTCGGGGCGCCAGCGGTACCCCCAGCCGCCCCATTGACACGGGGTGACCTTCGCTACGAACTCCGCGTCCACCACGTGGGAGAGCGGGATCCGCCGACGCGGCAGGCCGATGTGGCCGCAGCGCACCTCGACGGCATCGCTGTCGACCTTGACCGCCACATGGACGAAGGCCAGGGTCCCGTAGAGGATCATCAGGCCCGCCGCGACGCAGCCGATCACGGACATCAGCAGTGGGACGATGTCCGAGGTCCATGCGTAGTCGACGGCCAGCTCGATGCCGAGCGCCATGCAGGCGGCACCCGCCGCGGCGAGCAGCCACTGAATGCGGTTGGTCGCACGGCCGGTCCAGATCGCGGGCGAGGGCTCTGTAGGGTGCCCCGATTCGCGGAAGTGGTCCCTCATGGCAAGCAGGTTACTCAGATTTCTACGGCGGGGCATGGTCTCGACCGTATGGATCATAGCGCTGGAGCCGCCCCGGCAGGGGCCGCCGGACGCGCCCTGAGCTGGGCCGATCACGATCAGTGGGCGGGGCTCACTGCCTGCAGCAGGCCGCCTTCGACGTAGCTGAACGCCTGCTCTGGGAGGGTGGACTCGCGGCCGCTGAGCAGCACCGTGAGCCGGTTGCTCGGAGCGGCGTCCGGGGCCGGCTGCTCGCCGATACGGCGCAGTGCCTGCGCGGCGACCGCCATGGCCGAGCCGTGCAGAGCCACGGGGTGTCCGACAGCGGCACGGATCCGGTCGGCGACCAGCTCGTAATGGGTGCAGCCCAGGACGACGGCCCTTACATCTCCGGGCGTGAGGGCGGCCGCGGCTGCCACGGCCGCGTCGATGGCGCTCTCGTCAGCCTGCTGAACGGCGTCCGCGAGCCCGGGGCAGGGCACCTCGGTGACGGCGACCGAGTCGGCGAAATCCCGGATGAGACCGCGCTGGTACGGGCTGCCCGTGGTGGCGGGCGTGGCCCAGATCGCGACGGGGCCGCCGCCGACCGAGGCGGGCTTGATCGCGGGGACCGTACCGATGACCGGGATTCCGGGCTCCAGCTCTGCGCGCAGAGTGGGCAGGCCGTGCACCGATGCGGTGTTGCAGGCGACGATCAGCGCGTCGGGGCGGTGCAGGGCGGCCGCCCTGGCCACGGCGAGGGCACGTCCCGCGATTTCCTCGGGCGTACGCGGTCCCCAAGGCATGCCGTCGGGGTCGCAGGAGAGGACGAGATCCGCGTCCGGCCGCAGCCGGCGTACCGCGGCGGCCGCCGGGAGCAGGCCGATTCCGGAGTCCATGAGCGCGATCTTCACCCGGTCACCATAGTCGACCGCCCTTGCGGCACTGGCGCGGTGGGGCAGACTGCGGCGAATGAGCGCCGTTGCCTGGATCGCCGTGGGATCACTGACCGCATGGGTGTGGCTGCTGCTCGGGCAGGGCTTCTTCTGGCGTACGGACCAGCGACTGCCCCGGCGCGATGCCCCGGACCACTGGCCGGACGCCGCCGTTCGCGATGCCCCCAACCCCTGGCCGGATGTCGCCGTTGTCGTGCCCGCCAGGGACGAGGCCGAGGTGCTGCCCGTCAGCCTGCCTTCCCTGCTGGCGCAGGTCTATCCCGGCCGTGCGGAGATCGTGCTGGTCGACGACGGCAGTAGGGACGGGACTGGGGAACTCGCCCGCTCCCTCTCCGAGCGCCACGGCGGGCTGCCGCTGCGCGTGGTCTCCCCCGGCGAGCCGGAGCCCGGCTGGACCGGGAAGCTCTGGGCGCTCCGGCACGGCATCGCGTCGGCCCGGGCCGACGGTCCCGAGTATCTGCTCCTCACCGACGCCGACATCGCGCATGAGCCGGACAGTCTTCGCGAGTTGGTGGCCGCAGCCCGCACGAACCGGCTGGACCTCGTCTCCCAGATGGCGCGGCTGCGCGTCGCGAGCGGTTGGGAGCGGCTGATCGTGCCCGCATTCGTCTACTTCTTCTCGCAGCTCTACCCGTTCCGGTGGGTCAACCGTCCCGGGTCGCGGACGGCGGCCGCGGCGGGCGGCTGCGTGCTGTTGCGCACTGAGGCCGCCCAGCGGGCGGGCGTGCCGGAGTCGATCCGGCAGGCGGTGATCGACGATGTGTCGCTGGCGCGTGCCGTGCAGCGCTCTGGCGGCCGGATCTGGCTGGGTCTGGCCGACGGGGTGGACAGCGTGCGGCCGTATCCGCGGCTGGCGGACCTGTGGCGGATGGTCTCGCGCAGCGCGTACGCCCAACTGCTGCACAGTCCCCTGCTGCTGGCCGGGACCGTGGTGGGCCTCGCGCTGGTGTATCTCGCGCCGCCCCTCACGCTGTGCGCCGGCGTGTGGGGGCGCGATGCGGCGGCCGGCTGGGCCGGGGGGCTCGCGTGGGTGGTGATGACGGGGACGTATCTCCCGATGCTGCGCTACTACCGGCAGCCGCTGCTGCTCGCGCCTCTGCTGCCCTTCACCGCACTGCTGTATCTGCTGATGACCGTCGATTCGGCCGTGCAGCACCACCGCGGGCGCGGCGCGGCCTGGAAGGGGCGTACGTACGCCCGTCCCGAAGCCACGCCGGACCGGTGACCTGCCCAGCGAGCGTCACTTCCTGCCGGGCGTCCAGTTCATGCCCCAGCCGTATGCGTAGTCGATCGTCCGCTGCGGGCTCACACCGCGCTCCGGGACCAGGAAGCGGGCTTCGCGCTGGACGACGAGGTCCGAGCCGGTGTTGGTGATCAGTGCGAGCGCGCAGACGGTCGACGGTACGGTGCACTCGCCGAGCGAGAAGTCGATGGCGGCGCCGTGCTGCGGCTGGAGGGTGACGGTTGCGTCCAGATCGGCGAAGCTGCGCGCGCCTTGGTAGATGGTCACGAAGATGACGACGCGGCGGAGCCGGTCCTTGTGGTCCAGGTTGACGGTGAGGTTCTCGCCGGAGGTCCCGCCAGTGCGGTCGTCGGCGTCGAGATGGATGTACGGGGGCTGCTGGAGCGAGCCGAAGGCGTTGCCGAGGGCCTGGACGACTCCCTTGCGGCCGTCGGTGAGTTCGTAGAGCGCGCACAGGTCGAGGTCGAGGTCCGCGTGCATGGCGACGGCCCGGCCGAGTTTGGCGCCCCAGCCCTGGAACTGTTTGCGCACCTGCCAGCTGAGGTTGACGCGCATCGCGCCGGAGGTGCCGCCCTGCTTGGTCAGGGAGATGGACGGGGTCTCCTTCGTCAGCGTCACCTTGCTCAGACGAACGGGAGTGGAAGGAGTGGGCGTCGGCGGGGACGCAGGCCTCGCAGGGGCGGACGCCACGGGCGCCGCGGGCATGGGTGGAGCCGGCGTCGCAGGAGCCGTCGCAGGGACAGCCGGGGCCGCCTGCTGAGGCTCGTCGACCGAGATACCGAAGTCCGTCGCCAGGCCCTCGAGTCCGGTGCTGTAGCCCTGCCCCACCGCGCGGAACTTCCACGCACCCTGCCGCCGGTACAGCTCGCCGAGCACGAAGGCCGTCTCGACCGTCGCGTCCTGGCTGTCGTATCGCGCGATCTCTGCGCCGGACGCCGCGTCGAGCACCTTGATGTACAGGCCGGGCACCTGCCCGAAACTGCCGCCGTCGGCCGAAGCGGCCAGCACGATCTTCTCGATCGCGGGCTCCACGCGCGCGAGGTCGACGGACAGCAGGTCCGTCACATTGTCCGGCGCGCTCTGCTTCCCCTCGTGGCGTACGGCTCCCGAGGCGTGCGCCGGCTGGTTGTAGAAGACGAAGTCCGCGTCGGAGCGGACCTTTCCCGATGCGAGGAGCAGCGCCGAGGCGTCGACATCCGGTGCACCGGGGCCTGTACGCCATCCCAATTCGACGCGAACATGCTGCGCCGGCACCGGAGTATTGGCTCCTTTTAGCATGGACATGCTCGCCCCCATCGCGAGTCGGGTGGTCCAGAAAATTCATCTGCCGCCAACCTAATCCCCACCGCCCGGGTGGGGCCCTGCCCGACCCGTGGGTAACCCGCTCCCAGCTTGCCCTTTACACGATCTATGCGCTTCCCGGAGACCGTTTTTCCCGGGTTCGCTCGCATTGGGGATCCGCGGTCACTCGCATCTACCGAAACAACCCTCTTATCGGGCTCCCCAACCAGCACATCGTGGGCTTAACTTATGTGCCATGACCTCCCCCCGCGCCACCTACGGCGGCGGTTACTACTCCGCTCCGTCGTTCCCCGACACCCCTATCTACGACTCCCTGGTCGCGGAGCGGGGCACGCCTCAGATCGCCCCGATCCGAGTCCCTGCCGCTTACGACACCGGCAACAGCTATCTGCCGGCGCTCCCCTCGGCACTGCCCGCCCTCCCGGCCGGCCCTTCCACTCCCTCCTACGGCTCGTACGGCTACCCGCAGCAGCAGATGCCGCAGCCCATGCCGCTGCAGCACGCGCCCGCGCCGTACATCCCTCAGCAGACCTCCGTGCCGCGCGGGTACCCGGGCCATCAGCCCCAGGCCCAGCCGCAGCAGCAGCGTCCGGTGCCCACCGGTTACGAGGCGATGCGTCCCGCGGCCGCGCGTCCCGCGCCGACGCCCGCCCCGTACGACGACCCGTACAACCGTCCGTACCAGGGCCGGGGGTACTGACCGGCCGGGTGTCAGTGGTGGCTGGCACCATGGCTGTATGCCCAACCCAACCATCCGCTCCATCCATGTCCACCCGGTCAAATCATTGGCGGGGTACGCACTCGACGAGACGGCGGTAGAGCCGTGGGGACTCGCCGGGGACCGTCGGTGGACGCTGATCGACCCCTCGGCCAAGGTGGTCACCCAACGCCAGCAGCCACGGCTGGCTTTGGCCCGTGCCGAGGCGATGCCGGACGGCGGGATCCGGCTGACCGCGCCCGGGCACGAGTCACTGACCGTCGCCGTTCCCGAGCCGGTCGGGACTGTCACGGCGGAAATTTTCGGGGACAAGGTCGAGACGGTGCCTGCCGGGGGGCAGGCGGACGACTGGTTCAGCGACTATCTGGGCGCCGAGGTGTGGCTCGTCCATCTCGACGACCCGGCCACTCGGCGTCCCATCGACCCTGAGTACGCACTCCCCGGCGAGACGGTCCATCTCGGCGACGCGTATCCGTTGCTCGTCACCACCCTCGCGTCGCTCGACGCTCTCAACTCCCTCATCGCACAGGGTGATCACGCCGACGAGGGGCCGCTGCCCATGACCCGGTTCCGGCCGAATGTCGTCGTCGACGGCACGGCGCCCTGGGCCGAGGACGACTGGCAGCGGATCGCGCTGGGCGAGGTCACCTTCCGGGTCGCCAAGCCCTGCGGCCGCTGTGTCATCACCACCACCGACCAGCGCACCGCCGAGCGTGGCAAGGAGCCGCTGCGCACGCTCGCCCGGCACCGCCGCGTCGGGGACAAGCTGGTCTTCGGGCAGTGCCTGGTGCCGGAGCGGACCGGCGTCATCCGGGTCGGCGACACCGCCACCGTCCTCGCATAGGTCACGACGACCCGGGAACCCACGACCCGGGAACCCGCGAACCGGGGTTCCCGGGACCCGCAATTCCGGGAACCCCCCGCGGCGACAGACGCGTTGGACTGTTGGCGGGTGGGTTGCGGGGTGACTTTCCTCTCTCTTCGCGCCAGCGGTGCTTATGCCGTGCCGTACCGGGCTATGACGGACGCGGAAGGGGGTGCAGGACAGTGCGAGCAGCCACAGGAGTCTGGCGCTGGCGCCGCAATCCCCTGCGCCGTGCGACCGATCTCCTGGAGGCGTGGGTGGCGCTCGTCGCCGCCGTGCTTCTCGTCACCGCGGCCCCGGCCGTCGGCTGGATCACCGGGAGTCTGACCGACGAGTCGCTGCGTCAGTCGCTACGCATGCAGCGCCAGCAGCGTCATGCGGTCACCGCGACGGTGCTGAATCCGGCCCCGGCGCACAAGCCCGCCGCGTACGACCCCGAGTCCTCCGCGGCCCACGAGAGGCGCCGGCCGGTCGTCGCGAAGTGGACGGCGGCGGACGGCAGTCGGCACACCGGTACGGTCTCGACCGTGCTGCGGACCGTGCGGACCGGCGACACGTTCACCATCTGGACCGACCGCGCGGGCCGGATCGTCAATCGTCCGATGGACGCCGCGACCGCCGGCGTGCACGCCGCCCTGGCGGGGATCGGCGCCGCGTTCGCCGCCGCGGGGCTCGTCGAATGCGCCAGACGGCTGGTCGTCTGGCGGCTCGTACGACGCAGATACGCGCGCCTCGACCGGGCGTGGGCAGCGGCGGGCCCTGACTGGGGTCGTACGGGCGCGGGCAGCTGACCGGTCACGTCTCGTCAACTCCCGCTCGTCGCTCGCGCTACGGTTGGGCGACCCCTCGGGGGTCAGGGAGCGTCCCCTGCAGAGACGCGGCCGAGCGGGATCACGAGGTGGGGGCAGAGCAGCACCATGGCACAGGGCACGGTCCAGGTGACGCACACCGGCACATCGCGGTGGCGGCGCCGCACGGGCGAGTACCCCTCACTCGCCGCAGCCCTGGAGGCCGCAGGGGACGGTGACATCCTCACCGTCGCGCCGGGGACGTACCGCGAGAATCTCGTCGTCCAGCGGTCGGTCACCCTGCGCGGCTCCGAGGGCGCGGTCGGCTCGGTGCGCATCGCGCCCGCCGACGGAGTGCCGATCACCGTGCGGGCTTCCGCCATCGTCCAAGACCTCCATGTGGAGGGGCAGGACGCGGCCGCGCCCGCGGTGCTGGTAGAGGACGGCACTCCCGAGCTGATCGATCTGCGGATCGTCACCCGTTCCGCCGCCGGTCTCGAAGTGCGCGGCGCGGCCCGCCCCACCGTCCGCCGCTGCACCGTCGACAATCCGGCGGGCGTCGGCATCGGCGTGCTGGACGGCGCCGGCGGGGTGTTCGAGGAGTGCGAGGTGGTCTCGGCCGGTCGGTCCGGCATCTCCGTGGGCGGCGGCGCGCATCCGAGGCTGGAGCGCTGCCGGGTGCACCACGCGTCGGGCGCGGGCCTGGCCGTCACCGGCGAGGGCAGCGGCCTCGACGCGATCGGCTGCGAGGTGTACGAGATCAAGGGCACCGGCGTCCAGGTCGCCTCCCGCGCGAGCGCCCATCTCACCGACTCCACCGTGCACCGCACGTCCGCCGACGGCATCACCCTCGACACGGACGCCGTGCTCACGCTCTCCGACTGCGACATCCACGACATCCCGGAGAACGCGATCGATCTGCGCTCCCGGTCCGTGCTCACGCTCACGCGGTCGACGGTTCGTCGCTTCGGACGCAACGGCCTGTCCGTCTGGGACCCTGGCACGCGGGTCGATGCCAACCAGTGCGAGATCCATGACAGTACGGGCGACTATCCGGCCGTCTGGGTCAGCGACGGCGCGACCGCCGTGCTCGACTCCTGCCGTGTGCACGACGTCCCGGACGCGATCTTCGTACTCGACCGCGGTTCGCGCGCCGATGTCGTCGACAGCGATCTCTCCCAGGTCCGCAACACCGCGGTGTCGGTGAGCGACGGGGCGACGGCGCAGCTCGACGACTGCCGGATCAGGGAGGCGTCCACCGGCGCGTGGTTCCGCGACCACGGCAGCGGCGGCACGCTCAACGGCTGCACCATCGACGCCGCGCAGACCGGCGTGATCGTCACCAAGGGCGCGGATCCGCTGATCGAGCGCTGCACGGTCACCTCGCCCGCCGAGGCCGGTTTCTATGTGTCGGCACAGGGCCGCGGCACCTTCCGCGGCTGCCGGGTCACGGGCAGCGGAGGCTACGGCTTCCATGTGATGGACGGCTGCCGTACGACGCTGAGCCGCTGCCGTACCGAGCGCTGTGCGCGCGGCGGTTACGAGCTGGCGGAGGACGACGGCTCCATGGTCGAGGACTGCACCAGCGACGAGAGCGGCGTACGGCCGGGGGCGGAGCAGACGACGGCCGTGCTGACCGCGACCCAGTCGCCGGGGCTGCTCGGCGCGATCCCCGAACAGCGCCCTCCCGAGGCGGCGCCGGCCGAGCCGGTACGCACCTCGGGCGCTGTCCTCGGTGAACTGGACGCGCTGGTCGGCCTGGAGAGCGTCAAGCGCGAGGTCCGCACGCTCACCAACATGATCGAGGTCGGCAGGCGCCGCCAGGAGGCGGGGCTGAAGGCCGCCTCCGCCCGCCGCCACCTGGTTTTCACCGGCTCCCCCGGCACCGGCAAGACGACCGTGGCACGGCTGTACGGCGAGATCCTGGCCTCGCTCGGGGTGCTGGAGCGCGGTCATCTCGTCGAGGTCTCCCGGGTGGACCTGGTCGGCGAGCACATCGGCTCCACCGCGATCCGCACCCAGGAGGCGTTCGACCGGGCCCGCGGCGGAGTGCTCTTCATCGACGAGGCGTACGCCCTGTCGCCCGAGGACTCCGGGCGGGACTTCGGCAAGGAGGCCATCGACACGCTGGTGAAGCTGATGGAGGACCACCGGGAGGCCGTCGTGGTGATCGTCGCCGGGTACACCGCGGAGATGGAGCGGTTCCTGTCCGTCAACCCCGGCGTGGCGTCCCGTTTTTCACGCACCATCACCTTCAGCGACTATGTGCCGGAGGAGTTGCTGCGGATCGTGGAGCAGCAGGCCGAGGAGCATGAGTACCGGCTGGGCACCGGCACCGGCGAGGCGCTGCTGAAGTACTTCACCGCACTGCCCAAGGGGCCCGCCTTCGGTAACGGCCGTACCGCCCGCCAGACTTTCGAGTCGATGGTGGAGCGGCACGCGGGCCGGGTCGCCGAGCTCGCCGAGACGAGCACCGACGACCTGACCCTGCTCTACCCGGACGATCTGCCCGAACTGCCCTGACCCTGAGTCTGCGCCGGGGGCTGCGCCTGGACCTGCCGGGGCACCGCCGGGGTGAGCCGGTCGAGAAGCTGCCTGCGTTCCTTGTCGAAGGCCTTGTCGGCCTGGTACTCGGAGTGCCCGAGGATCGGTTCCGGCAGCGGGTGGCGCTCCGAACGCCCGTACACCACCGGGTCTTTGAGCGCGTCCCGGTCCACCGCGGGGTGTTCGCCCTCGGCGGGGACGAGTACCGGGCCGCCGATCGGGTCGGTGCGCCGCCACAGATTGCGCCAGCAGTTCACTTCGCTGCGCAGTTCGCGCAGGGCGACGGGTCCGAAGTACGCGGGGAACCAGCGGCCGTAGAGCCGCTCAAGGGGTGATCCGTACGTCAGCAGCGCCACCCGGCGGCGAGTGGCGGCGGGCAGCTGCCAGACGGCCGCCGCGGCCAGCACACTGCCCTGCGAATGGCCGGAGATGACGAGCCGTCCGCCGGTGAGTCCGGTCCAGGTGCACATTCGCCAGGTGAGGTCGGGGACGGCGCGCTCCGCGTAGCAGGGGGGTGCGAAGGGGTGTGCCGCGCGCGGCCAGAAGGTGCCGACATCCCACAGGATGCCGATGGTGCGCCGGGCCGAGGCGTCGCGGTAGGCGCGGCGGCCCCAGGTGACGAACAGTATGAAGCCGAAGCCGATCAGCCACGAGCCGATGGACTGTGCGGCCTCCGCTGCGGACTCGACGAAGCCGGCGCTGTTGCCGAAGGCCTTGCCGGGCACTTCGCCGCTCGCCCAGGCGCCGGCCACCGCGCCCGCGCCGAGGAGCAGCGTGGCTCCGGAGACGATGCCGACGATCCAGGGGGCTGCGTCGGTGAGGGCGGCCCGGGCGCGGGTGCCCGCAATCCGCCGGGTGCGGACGGCGTCCGGGCGGCCCTCGTCGTAGTCCGCCTCGACCGGGCCCGCGAGCCTGCGGCCCGTCAGCCAGGTCCGTACGGCAAGGACGACGGCGGGGACGAACAGGACGATCAGCAGCACGGGGATGACCGAGGCCTGCCAGCTGAGCAGCACGGGAGGCCCGGGAATCGAGCCCTCGCCGTCCATGCCCGGCGTGCCGGGGCCGTCCAGCCAGTCGGCCACACGCTGGGCGACTCCGCCGGTCATCACCCCGCCCAGGGCGCAGGCGAGCATCGCGACGGCGGGGCCGCCGAAGCCGGACATGGCGGTACGCGGGTGGCGCGCGCGGCGGTGCAGGACGGATGCGGCCACGGCGAGGGAAACGACCAGGACGCCCTGGCCGAGGGCGATGACGCGGAAGGTGACGTCGCCGGGGAGGGTGGCGCTGGAGGCCCAGCCGGGGCGGGACCAGGAGGCGTACAGCAGGGACAGCACGAGCAGTAAAAGGGCGGCTCCGGGCAGATACCGGACGACGGCGCGATCGATGCGGACGTCGATCCGCCGCTCGCTGCGGCCCCTGCGGATGACGACCCACAGCACGGCGAGCAGCCCCACGACGAGAGCTGCCTCCAGCAGGAGGCCGAAGACCTCCAGCGCCGTGCCGGCGGCTCGGCGGTCGTGGCGGGCGGCGGCCCCTGCGACCGCGGCGGACACGGTCAGGAATCCGGCGGCGGTGTGCGCGGCGCGCAGCCGGGCGACTAGCCGGCGGCCGTACCAGAATCCGGGCCTGCCCAGCGCGGGACGCACGGTCGGCTTCGTGCCGAGGGTGTCCTGGTCCTCGTCAGCGTCCTCCTCGGGGCCCTCCTCCGGGCCCTCCTCGCCCTCCGCCACGTCTTCGCCGGTCGGCGGCCGCTGGGATTCGTACGCGCTCCAGGTGCGGTTGGAGAGGTACCACAGCAGCCCCACCAGCGCGGCCGGAACCACCGCGGCGAGCGCGAGACGGCGGCCCGGTTGCGACCACCAGCCGCCCTGAGCACTCGACAGGAAGCCGAGCCACGACCTCTCCCGGGTGCAGTCGGGAGAGCCCGCGCACTGCCACGCCAGCAGGTCGAGAGCGACCTCGCAGGCGGCGGCGGTCAGCAGCACGGTAAGGCTGAGCGCGACGAGCCGCACCAGCACTCCGTACAACCGGGTCGTCCTGGCGCGGCCCTTGGCGCGGGGCCGCATCCAGTGCGCGAGGTTGACCACCATGAAGGGGAGCAGCAGCAGCCACAGGGCCCGCGCTCCGTTGCCCGAGGTGAGGTTGGACCAGCAGTACGCCTCCGGGATGGGCCGGTCCACGTACCGCTCGGGGTGGCGCTCCGCCTCCTCGTCGTCGGTGCGCCGAAACACCGCGGCCTTCTCGTCGCCGGAGATCCGGACGGTACGTGGGTCGCCGAGCATGTCCTGCGGGGTGGCGCCGCCGACGCCGTGGACCAGCAGTTCAAGCGCGGGCCCTCCGCTCTGCGGGACCGGAGTGGCAGGGGACACTTCTGTGACTCGCTCTCTCGATGGGAGGATCGATCAGTGCGCGGCCGCGCGGCAGTTCATGACCAGAATCCCGGATCATGGCAGCTCACCGCAGGGCTCTCACGGAATCTCCCCGAGCCCGGGCCGCGTCGCCCGTGCGAGGATGAGCCACCTTCGCCACAGGCGGTGTACGACAAGCCGTGCACAACGAGCGGTGTACGACGACATGGAAGGACCGGCCCCGGCAGTGACCGACAACCAGAACCTGCTCGCGGAGCAGCGGCGCGCCCTGATCCTCGACGAGGTGCGCAGGCGCGGCGGGGTGCGGGTCAACGAGCTCACCCGCAAACTCAATGTCTCCGACATGACGGTGCGCCGGGATCTGGACGCACTGGCCCGGCAGGGGGTCATCGAGAAGGTCCACGGCGGCGCTGTGCCGGTGGTGGAGGCGAGTACGCACGAGCCGGGGTTCGAGGCAAAGTCTGCGCTGGAGCTGAGCGCCAAGGAGGACATCGCGCGGGCGGCCGCGCAGATGGCGGTGCCCGGCAGCGCGATCGCGCTGTCCGGCGGCACCACCACCTATGCGCTGGCGCACCATCTGCTGGAGGTGCCGGATCTGACGGTGGTCACCAACTCGGTGCGGGTCGCGGACGTGTTCCACGCGGCGCAGCGGGCGGGTGCGGCGGGCGGCCAGCGTTCCGGCGCCGCGACGGTGGTCCTCACCGGCGGTGTGCGTACGCCCTCCGACTCGCTGGTCGGGCCGGTCGCCGACCAGGCGATCCGCTCGCTCCACTTCGATGTGCTGTTCCTCGGGGTGCACGGCATCTCGGTGGAGGCCGGACTCTCCACGCCGAATCTTGCGGAGGCCGAGACGAACCGCCGCTTCGTCCAGGCCGCGCGCCGGGTCGTGGTGGTCGCAGACCACACCAAGTGGGGGACCGTCGGCCTGAGTTCGTTCGCCCGGCTCGCGGAGATCGACACGCTGGTGACGGATGCGGGTCTCTCGGCCGAGGCGCGCGAGGAGATCGCGGAGCATCTGCCCGGACTGGTGGTTGCGGGCGGTCGCGAGATCGCCGGCGGGCAGGACGGCTGACGCCGGGTGACCGCCTTCCGGATCGCACGAGCCGTCACGCTGCCCGCCGACGAGGCCTGGCTGCGGGTCACCGACTGGCGGGCGCACGCCGCTCAGGTGCCGTTGACGACCGTGTCCTCGGTGACGCCGTCGCCCACCCGGGTCGGCACCGTGTTCGTGGCACGCTCGGGACTCAGCGGCTCAGGACGTGGCGACTCCGAGCTCGACGACTCCCGGCTCGGCCGCTTCGGACTCGGCCGCTTCGGCTTCGACGATCCTATGGAGGTCGTTCACTGGCAGCCGCCCGATGGCGGCGCGCCAGGACTGTGCCGGCTGGAGAAGCGCGGCCGCGTGATCACGGGCTGGGCGGAGATCGAGGTGCTCCCCGAGGAGCCTGGCGCCGTGGTGGTCTGGGTGGAGGAGCTCCATATCCGGCTGGTCCCCCGGCTGTTCGACCCGCTGGTCGTCCGGGTGGCGCGGCTGGTGTTCGGCCGCGCGCTGGACGGACTCCTCACCGGGCCGAGGCCGCCTGCTACGGACAACTGACGGTCCGCCAGCTATGGTGTGCGGGCCCCGCCCCACCCTCTCCAGCTGGAGGTACGGTCCATGGCACGCCGACTCCGCCCCGTGGAGCTCGACTTCGTCGAAACAGCCCCGCTGCGCCTGGTCTTCTCGGCCGAGATGTCCGCCTCACCGCAGGCGGTGTACGAAGCGCTCGCCGAGGATGTCGCGGGCTGGACATCGTGGTTCACCGCTGTCATCTCGGCCACGCCCACCCACGGGGGCGCGGGCCGCGAGATCAGGCTCAAGGGCGGTGTCCTCTTCCTCGAGACCATCCTGGCCACGGACCCCGGCGTGCGGTACGCCTACCGCGTCGACGAGACCAACGCACCCGGCCTTCGTGCCCTGTTGGAGGAGTGGCGGATCACCGCCACCGCGCACGGCGCCCGGGTGCGGTGGACCTTCGCGGCGGACGCCCCGGCGCCGATGGCCGCCGTCCTGAAGCTCGGCCGCGCGGGCCTCGCCACGTCTTTCCGCGGCGCGGTGCGCAATCTCGACCGCAGGCTCACCCGTTCCGCGACGCAGTGAGACGCAGTGAGACTCAGTGACATGACCCGACGCGGTCAGCCGCGCCAGACGCCACTGTCCAGGAACTCCTCGATCGCCGCGGTGTACGGGGCGATGTCCAGGCCCTGTTCGTCCAGCCAGGCGTCGGAGTAGTACTTGTCGAGGTAGCGGTCGCCCGGGTCGCAGAGCAGCGTGACCACGCTCCCCTTGCGCCCGTCGGCCACCATCTCGCCGACGATCTTCAGCGCGCTCCACAGGCCGGTGCCGGTGGAGCCGCCCGCCTTACGGCCGATGGCCGCGTCCAGGGCACGTACGGCGGCGACGCTCGCCGCGTCCGGCACCTTCATCATCCGGTCGATTGCCCCGGGCACGAAGCTCGGTTCCATGCGCGGCCGTCCGATGCCCTCGATGCGGGAGCTGCAGTCGCTGTCGGCGTGCGGGTCGTGGTGCGTCCAGCCGTCGAAGAAACAGGAGTTCTCGGGGTCGGGGACGCAGATACGGGTGTCGTGCTGCATGTAGTGGACGTAGCGGGCGATGGTTGCCGAGGTGCCGCCGGTGCCGGCCGTCGCGACGATCCACGCGGGCTCGGGGTAGCGCTCCAACCTCAGCTGCTGGTAGATCGATTCGGCGATGTTGTTGTTGCCCCGCCAGTCGGTTGCCCGTTCAGCGTAGGTGAACTGGTCCATGTAGTGGCCGCCGGTCCGTTCCGCGAGCGCCGCCGACTCCTCGTAAATCTTCCGCGAGTCGTCGACGAAGTGGCACTGGCCGCCGTGGAATTCGATCAGCCGGATCTTCTCGGCGCTCGTGGTCCGCGGCATCACCGCGACGAAGGGAACGCCGATCAGCTTGGCGAAGTACGCCTCGGAGACTGCGGTCGAGCCGCTGGACGCCTCGATGACTGGCTTGCCCGGCCGGATCCAGCCATTGCACAGGCCGTACAGGAACAGCGACCGCGCGAGGCGGTGCTTGAGGCTTCCTGTCGGGTGGGTGGACTCGTCCTTGAGGTAGAGGTCGATGCCCCACTCCTCCGGCAGCGGGAATCGCAGCAGGTGGGTGTCGGCCGAGCGGTTGGCGTCAGCCTGGACCTTGCGCACCGCCTCCTTCAGCCATGCCCGGTACTCCGGATCGCTGCGGTCCACATCGACGGTCGGCATCGACTCGTCCGTCACTGGCTTCTCACTCGTGCTCATGCGCGCCGTTCCTTGTTCCGTCGAGTCCGGCCCCCACTCGCAACAGTAAGCCCCTCACCTGCACAAACGTTTACTTTGGGCATCCATAGGGGTCACTTGCAGGGCTGGACTTGCGCGGGTCCTTCGACACGCACTGGTGCGCAGGCCCGGAGTTGTGCAGACTGCCAGCAGGAAACGGTGCGAAGGGGGCAGAGAGTTCATGGGGATGGCAGAGCCCGAATTCAGCGCTACGGGCGTGCGGATCGAGCGGTGGCCGCGCTCGCTGACGAAGGCCGGACAAGTGCGGATCAAGGACGGCATGCTGGCGTTGCTCACCAGCTACGGCCGGGTGATCGAGAGTGCTCCGGTCGGCGGGGTCAGGGCCGGAAAGCCCTGGTTCGCCGATGAGGCGAGCACGGTGGCGACGGTCAACGGCAAGAGGTACCGGCTCACGATGGGACAGCGCAGCCGCCGGCCTGATGGCCGGGCGCTGGCAGGGCGCTTCCTGGAGGCGGTGCGCGGCGCCGGCGGCGCCAGGAGCTGAGCGTAACCACCCGGGTGCTGCAAGTTGCGGGACCGTCACCGATGGTTCACGCTGGTTTCACATCACTCAGGGTGCACCGGCGGTCACGCTGTGATCCAGCCCGCCGGACAAATCAGCAGCCAGCCAACTGCTGGATCCGATCCTTCGTCTTCTTCCGGACCTCATTCGGGGAGTCGCAGCCGTGATCAGCCAGCCAAGCAGGCACTGCACGGTGGAGCTCCAGGCCCTGCCGTCGCGGATCGGTCAGGTCCGCAGAATCATCTCGGCGCAACTGCGCTACTGGCATCTCGATCCCTTGATCGACCAGGCGGCGCTCGGCGTCACCGAGTTGCTGACCAATGTTCACCGGCACGCCGAGCCGGACAAGATGTGCACCGTGGAGATCGAGCTGCTGCTCGACCGGCTCACGGTCTCGGTTCACGACCACGATCCACGTCTCCCGACCGTCGAGGACTCCGACCATCTCGCCACCTCCGGCCGCGGGCTCGCGCTGATAGCGGCGGTGAGCGAGAGCTGGGGCGTACGCCCCCAGGGCGACACCGGGAAGATCGTCTGGTTCACGCTCTCGACGCCCTCGCCCATGGCGCTGCCGCCATATCCGGTGGTGTACGGGGCGACGACCGACGGCCCCTTGCGCGAACATGCCAACGTGCGGTCGACCCTCGCGAGCTGACTGGGGCTCCGCCCCGGCGGGCGGCGCGGTCGCGGGCCGTCGGCCCGCCTGCCGTGCCCAACGCGGCGAGGAGTACCGACCTCTCGTAGCGCACCATCGAGCGCAGCCGGCTCCTGGACTGTCCGACGGCCCGCAACAGGCCCGGTCCCCTGGTGCGTTCGCGGATCGCGAGGGTCAGGGTGTCGGCGACGCCGAGCAGCGCGATCACCTCGGCGAGCGGCTGGCTGGCCCACCTCAGGCCGCCCCAGGGACGGCCCATCGGTCGCAGGGCGTCGAATAGCGGGGGGAGTTCGGTGCGGACGGAGCCCGTGCCGTCATCAAGGAGTTCGCCGAGCCTCTCCGCCAGGACGCATCTTCCGCAGACTCCGCGCCGGTAGCGTCTGGCTTCCTGGCCGCATTGCTCGCAGGTGAAGTCGCCGATCCCGCCGGCGCAGTCGGTGCAGAGTTTCCCGCCGTCCGGCGCGAGGCCGGGAGTGAGCCGCTCGACGCCGCAGCCGACGCATGTTCCGTAGGTTCTCCAGGGATGGTGCAACGGATCCCGCGCCGGCGCAGGTAGGCGCCGTTCTTGCAGGAGGCGTACGCCTTGTCGGCGCGCAAGCGGTCGGGCCGGGCGCGGGGCCTGCCTGGCCCGATGCGGGGCACACGGACCTCGGGCTCGAACTGCGGGGAGTCCCCGCGCTGCCCGGCCGTCGACATCGGCTTCTGGCCCTGCTCGACGGCCAGGTGCAGCTTGGTGGTCAGGCCGCCGCGCGAACACCCGAGGCCGTGGTCGTCCGGAGCGGTGGCGATGCCACCGGCGGCTCCTTCTGCGGGTCCCCCTTTTCCGCGCCCCAGTCGCGTGCCGGTGGGCCCCGGCACACGGTGGCGCGGACGTTGATGTCCCAGGTGATCAGGTTCTTGGCGTCCGCCTGGGCCTGCAGCTCGGTAAAGATCCGAGCCACGGGCGCCCCCGGGCGTCGCCGGTCGCGCCGGACTGTCGGATCGTTACTTGCTAAACGTTCAGCCAGTTTCTACTGTGTGGGCATGGACGATCCCCTGACTGACGGACCAGACACCAGGCACCTCCTCCCGCGCATCGTGCCGCTGCCGGAGGACCACTGGGACGCGCGGGTTCGAGATCTTCTGGCCACCGCTCCACGGGACCCGGGAGGCCGGGTACCCAACATCTTCACCACCTTGGCCCGTCACCCGGATCTCTACGAGCGGTTCATGCCGTTCGGCGGCCAGCTCCTCCGCGGCGGGCTGCTGCCGGGAAGGATCAGGGAGCTACTGATCCTCCGCACCGCCCACATCACCGGGGCTGCGTACGAGTGGGGACGCCATCTGCCGTTGGCCGCGGCCGCCGGTGTCACGGCCGCAGACGTGCGGCGCGTCACCGAGGGGCCGGACGCCGCCGGATGGACGGACCTCGAGAGGCACCTGCTCCGGGCCGCCGACCAACTGCACCGCGACGCACGGGTGTGCGCCCCGACCTGGGCGGCTCTTGCGTCCCACTACGACGTGGCCGAGCTGATAGAGATCACCATGCTCGTCGGCCAGTACCACATGGTGGCGTTCTTCCTGAACTCCGTCGGCGTGCAGCTGGACCCGGGGTTCGACGGGACCGGCCCCCTGGACGGGGCGCGCGCTGATGGATGAGCAGCGGACAGCGGAGAAGGAGGCCTGCCGCCTGACCGGCCGCAAGCTCCTGGTGATCGGTGCGGGAACCCGTCCCGACGGGGATCCGCAGGCACCCTTCGGCAACGGGCGGGCGATATCCGTCCTTGCCGCCCGCGAGGGAGCGAGCGTGGTCTGCGCCGACATCGCGCCCGAGGCGGCCGCGGCGACCGCCCGGCTCGTCACCGCCGAAGGCTCCCACGGCGCTGCCCTGGCGGCTGATGCCACCGACCCCGAGCAGACCGCCGCATTGGTCGCCGACGCGGCCTGCGAGCTCGGTGGCCTGGACGCACTCGTGGTGAACGTCGGCATTGGGCTCGGCGTCGGCCTGGCCGGCTCCTCGGCCGAGGACTGGGACCGGGTCCTCGCCCTCAATCTGCGCGCGCCCTTTCTCGCCGCGAAGTACGGCCTGCCGGCGATGGGCGAAGGGGGCGCGATCGTCTTTATCGGATCGGTTGCCGGACTGCGCGCCGCCACCGGCTCGCCTGCGTACGACAGCTCCAAGGCTGGTCTGCTGGGTCTGTCCCGGCACGTCGCCAGGGAAGGGGCGGCCCGCCGTATCCGCGCCAACGTGGTCGTGCCCGGCCTGATCGACACTCCGATGGGACGTCAGGCGTCCGCAGCACGTGGCTCAAGGACCGTATCCTTCGCCCGGATTCCGCTCGGCCGGCAGGGCACGGCCTGGGAGGTGGCGGAGGCGGTCACGTTCCTGCTCTCCGACCGCGCCTCCTACATCACAGGCCAGCAACTCGTGGTGGACGGCGGGCTCAGTGCGGTCTGACCGCGGTTCGCAGGCCATCCGGTCGGTGCGCGGGCAGGCTCCTGCGGACGGTCCCGGCCGCCCGGACAATCAGGTCTTCGCGCGCGTGGCGAGTGCTAGCAGCACCGTGTCGTGGGCTGCGCGGCCGATCTCCTCCAGGCGGGCGCGCGAGGGGTCCAGCTGGTACTGGAGCAGCACGCCGCGCGCCAGGCTCTCCAGCACGAACGCCTGCGCTCGGGGGTCCAGGTCGGGGCGGATGCTGCCGTCGGCGACCCCCCGCCGGATGTCGTCCTCCACACCGGTGCGTAGCGAGTCGAGTTGGCCGGCCAGCGGCGCGTGGGCGGTGTCTCCTGGGCTGCCGACCGCCTCGACAAGCAGCACCAGCAACGCGCGTGCCCGGACACCTGGCCCCGGCTCGGCCAGAGATGAGAAGTACTGCCCCAGCTTGGCCAGTACGGCTTCGAGCCCCGTCATCCGCTGGTATCCGGGCATCGCCTGGAGCCGGTCGACGAAGACGTCGCGGATGTCGTGGACAATCGCCTCGACGAGCCCCGCTTTGGAGGTGAAGTGGTAGTTGACCATGCCCCGGCTGACCCCGGCTCGATCACCGACCCTCTTGACCGTGAGGCCGCGGTAGCCATCCTCGGCGAGGATCCCCAGCGCCGCGTCGAGCAGCCTTCGCCGGGAGGCCTCCCGCTGGTCATCGCGCATCGTCGGAGGGCGTCCGGTCGTCGTCGGTTCGGTCATCGCCCCGCAGTATCCCATCCGCAACTGCTCCGCTGCTCGAAAGGTGACCCGTGGATCTCTTGCGCATCATCCTGGCCGTGGCTCTCGGCCCGACTTTCGTCTTCACCGGTGGGATCAAGGTCTGGGGGCTGAGACGGTCGCTCCGGTACCGCGACCAATTCGGAATGACGCCGTCGCTGTGGCGGGCGATCGGCGTGCTGGAGACCGCGGGTGGCTTGGGGCTGCTCGTGGGGCTGGCCCTCCCGCCGCTCGGCATCGCGGCCGGCGCGGGACTCTGCGTACTGATGACCGGCGCCGTGCTGACGCATGTGCGGGCCAGGGATTCGATCCCTGTGGTGGCCTCTGCCTCTGGGGTTCTCCTGCTTGCCGCAGCATTCCTCGTCTTCAGCGTGGCTCCGTGAGGCAGGTCCCTGTTCTTTGGACGACCGATCGACCAACCGACTGACGGGCTCAGACTTTGGAACCGTCTACCGTCCCCCTGGAGGACCCGGTGGCCAGGTGCCAAGGCGGTTTGGGCCGAGAACCGGCGGATGAGGTCGGCTCGCGAGGTGATGCCCAACTGCTGGAAGACGCGGCGCAGGTGGTACGCCGATGCGTGGGCTCAGGCACAGCCGGGCCACCCCTCCTTGTTGGTCGCACCCCCGCGTCCGGCAGCGCGATCTGCCGTTGGCGGGGGATCAGATTCGTAGCCCTGCCGTCCGGTTTCGCGGGTGCCGCCCGCCTCCACATGGCAGGGGCTCATTCGATGCGAGCGGAAACGTCCGACGCCATCAGGACGCCACGGCGCTGTCCCGGCAGTCGGGGCACAAGCCCCAGAAGGTCACGGCGGCCTCCTGGGTCTCGTACTCCTTCGGCAACTGTGGCTGCATGCAGGGAGCCGCACCCACCGTGCACTCGACGTCACGGATGGCTCCGCATCGACGGCACACGAAGTGGTGGTGGTTGTCGTGGTGCTCGATCTCGTAACGAGACGGATGGCCGGGAATCTGCGTGCACCGGACCAAACCGACGTCCGTGAGGGCGCGCAGTACGTTGTAGGTGGCCTGGAGGGACAGGCGGCCCGTGACTCGCTGGGCGCGCTCGCGCAGGGTGTCGGCGTCGAGGTGGCCGGGCGACTCGCAGACAGCCATCAGCATGGCCATGCGCTGGGCAGTGACCCGCATGCCTGCCGTGCGCAGCCGTGTCGCTGCCAGCGCCATGGGTTCCTCGGCGGTCGTCATGCTGCCTCGCCCTTCAGGACGTCCAGGCCGTGCAGGTCGGTCTCGCCGATCCATGGTGTGTGCTGGCCGTCCAGGTCGGCTGTGTCCACGTCGACGGACAGCTCGAACCACACGCTCTTCCCCACGGGCCCGTGCTCATAGCCCCACCGTGCGGCCAGCATGTCCACGAGTGCCAGTCCGCGGCCGTCCTCATCCTCGGGGCCGGAGTCGGTCGGGCAGGGAGGTTCCGAAGAGCCGTCGCTGACCTGGCAGCGCAGACCGGACACCCGCTCGAGGGTGAGGAGCAGCGGGCCGACCGCGTGACGCAGCGCGTTGCACACCAGCTCGCTCGCCAGCAGCTCGGCGGTCGGGACGAGCTCGCTGACACCCCATCGGGGCAAAACGTTACGTATCGCGGTCCTCGCCACACCGCACGCGGTCGGCGACCACGGCAGTGGCCAGGGCCCTGCCACGAATGATTCCACGCAGTTCGCGGCCAGGGGCGCGTCGACGGCCGCGGGGGGTGCGAGCAGAGCGGAGTGCTGAGGCCCGGGGGAAGCCGTATCGGCGATCGTTCCGCGCGGACGAGGTGCTCGGGGGGCTGTGCGGTCCATGAGGGCGCGCTTTCGGGGGACGGTTGCAATCTCTCCTTCGACGATACGGCTTTTCTGGAGTCGGTCAAGACTGTGGAGTTCATCAACCTTCATGATTCTTACAAGTTGCTGGAGAGGATCGTATCCAGCTCTGCACTCCGGAAACCGGCCGAGCCGTGCAACCCCGGCGAACGCGTTACACCGTCCAGCGCCCCAAATTCAGTGCCGCCAGTGCACGGTCCTCGGCGGCGTGCGCGGCCTTGACCCCGGCGAGATACAGGCGCACACCCTGCTCAGCGCGGCCCGCGTCACAAGCCACCCAGCCCGTCCAGCGCTCTCCGCGGCTGCGCGGGCATGGGAGTCACTCCTACCGTCAATGGATGCAGCGGGCCGCAGTACGACGGGGGGACACGCTACGGCCCGCTGCCGTGGGGAGTCGCTCGCGCCGCGGTCCTGCTGCAGATGTTCGTGGCTACGACGCCGCTGACCGACTCCAACGGTCTTGTCGGCAGCGCTCTTGCCATCCGCTACCTGCGTGAGTCCGGTGAGCCCGTCAAACCGCCGGCCGGGGGCATCACCCAACCGGTTACAGGCCTTCGAAACGGCACCCTCGCCCTGCGCGAGGTAGCCGCCCAGCTGCGCGCCTGGGCCCGCTGACCGGCCCTGCGACGCGCTGGAGCCGCAGCCGCCCGGGCCGCGGCCAGACCCAGGCGAGCGAGTCACCCCGGCCGGGCGACATCTGGTGCTGCCCGGCGGGCCGGCTTCGAGTCGGGCGCGCGCCGGGCAGCACCGTCCAGGGTCGCATTGGTCACCAGGCTGCAGTTGGGCCGCCGTGGAGCGGGACGCCCGGCCCAGGGTGGTACTGGCTTTCCCAGGGAACGGCAGGCCCTAGTTGGCCGTTCCGGCCGGGCGCAGAGTGGTCCACATCCGCCCACCGCACCGGCCCGCCGGGGCACCGGGCCGGTCCACCGGGACCGGCCCGCGCAGCAGACCCAGGAGCACCCATGAGCTACCCCGCCCTCGCCGCCCGTACCGCCGTCGTCACTGGAGCGGCCAGTGGCATGGGCGCGGCCACCGCCCGCCTGCTCGCAGCGGGTGGCGCCCGCGTCGCCCTGCTCGCCCGGCGCACCGACCGGTTGGACGCGCTGGCCGCCGAACTCACCGCCGCCGGAGGCCAGGCCCTCGCCGTCACCGCCGACGTCACCGACCAGGCTTCCGTCGACGCCGCCGCCAAGGCCGTCCACGATGCCTACGGCCTGGTCGACCTGGTGGTCAACAACGCCGGCGTGATGCTGCCCAACCCCCTCGCCGAGGGCCGACTCGACGAGTGGACCCGCATGATCGACACCAACCTCACCGGCGCCCTGCGCGTCATCCGCGCGTTCACCCCCGACCTCACCGCGGCAGCCGCCGACGGCCGCACCGCCGACCTGGTCAACGTCTCCTCCATCGCCTCCCACGTCCTCTTCCCCGACTACGCCGTGTACGGGGCCACCAAGGCCGCCCTCACCCAGCTGTCCGCCGCACTGCGCACCGAGCTGGGCCCGCGCGACGTCCGGGTCAGCACCATCGAGCCGGGCCTGACCGACACCGAGCTCGGTGGGCACATCGACAACCCGGAACTGCGCGAGCAGCTCGGCGGGATGTTCACCGCGATCCCAGCCCTCGCCGCCGAGGACATCGCCGACCTCGTCGCGTACACCGTCAGCCTTCGCCGGCACGTCAACCTGCGCCAGTCGATCGTCCTACCGACCCGCCAGGCCTGACATTTGCCTGGTGACCGCCATCCCTGCCTCTTGATCAGTGGGTGTGGGGGGGGGCGGCCCCCCCCCCCCCCCCCCCCCCCCCCCCCCCCCCCCCCGCCGCGATCAGCCACAATCGTCGTATGAGCACCGCTACCAGCCTGAGCGACTTCCTCCGGACCCGCCGCGCCCGCCTGCACCCGCAGGATGTGGCCCTGCCGGATTTCGGCGGCACGCGCCGGGTCGCCGGCCTGCGCCGCGAGGAGATCGCCCAGCTCGCCGGGGTCAGCGTCGACTACTACACCCGGATGGAACAGGGCCGCGTGTCCAACCCCTCGGACACCGTGCTCGACGCCCTCGCCCGCGCACTGCGGCTGAACGACGACGAGAGCCGGCACCTGCACCAGCTGGCCCGACCGCGGCACACCGCCCGTCCGGCGCGCAAGCACCAGATCAGCCGGCAGCGCGTGCGGCCGATGCTCCAGCGGCTGCTGGACGAGCTGAAGGACGTGCCGGCAATGGTGATGGGCCGGCGCATGGACATCCTGGCCTGGAACCCGGCAGCGGTCGCCCTCTTCGGCGACTACGCCGCCGTGGACCCGGCCGAGCGCAACATCGCCCGGATCACCTTCCTCGACCCGGCGTCCCGAGAGCTGTACGCAGACTGGTCCTCCTGCGCCCGCGAGAACGTGGCCTACCTCCACCTGGAGGCTGGACGGAACCACCCCAGCGACCCTCGATTGGCACACCTGATCGGGGAGCTGTCGATGAAGAGCGAGGACTTCCGCCGCTGGTGGGCGGAACACCCGGTCCAGGACAAGACCTCGGGCATCAAGAGGTTCCACCACCCGTTGGTCGGCGACCTGGAACTGACCTACGAGACCCTGCGCGCTGCCGACGACCCCGACCAGGCACTGATCACGTATGCAGCCCAGCCGGACACCTCATCCCACGACGCCCTCCACATGCTGCTTGCGTGGACCGCCCCCACAGCCACCGGCGCTCATCAATCGACCGATTGATGATCAAGATCGGGGCGAACGGCTGGGACGCCGCAGATGGGTGATCGAACGGACCATCTCCTGGCTGTCCGGCTACCGCAGACTCAGCCCCCGCTACGAACGCCATCCCCGTAACTACCTGGCCTTTCTCAGCCTCGCAGCCGCCCTCTGCTGCTACAAACGTCTTCTCCGCCTCACCACGTAGGACACCGTCTTAAGACCGTGTCCTACACGGCCAGTTGATAGTTTTCCTGGGCATGGGGAGTGGACTGTGGGGATGGATCGTTCCGGAGGACCTGTGGGAGATCGCCAGGCCGTTGTTGCCTCCGGCTCGCGTGCGGCCGCAAGGCGGTGGGGTCGCGAACATCAATGACGAGGCGGTGTTCGCCGCGATCATCTACGTACTGGTCAGCGGCTGTGCCTGGCGCGCCTTGCCGCCGTGTTTCGGGGCGTCGAAGTCGACGGTGCATCGTCGGTTCGTCATCTGGTCGCGTGCGGAGGTCTGGGGCCGGCTGCATCAGGCGGTTCTCCGGCTTCTGGATGAACGGGACTTGGTCGACCTCTCCCGCGCGGTCCTCGACTCTGCCCATGTCCGGGCTAAAAAGCGCCCCTATGGTTTTCGTCAAGCGGTGGCGGCCGTGACGGGTTCGTAGAAGGTGCCGTCTCGGAGCATGGCGAAGAGTACGTCGATGCGGCGTCGGGCGAGGCAGACGATGGCGGCGACGTGGTGTTTTCCCTCGCGCCGTTTCATGCCACGCCGTCCTTGCCCGTACGGCCGAACTGCTCGTCCAGTACTGACAGCCGCCGCCAGTACTCGTCCTCGTCGATCTCACCGGCGGCGAAGCGACGGCCGAGCAGCGCGATCGGCGAGTTCTCGCCGTACGTCGCGCCAGACCCCTGCATGAAGCGGGGTCCCTGCCAGGGGCCGCGCCGGCCGCGCCACACGCCGGTGCGGCGCAGAACGGTCACGACGCCGACGACGACGGCCGCCCAGATCAGCGGGAAGAAGAGGATCCACGGGCCTGGCCCGTCTGCGTACGCCAGGGTGTTCATCTCGGTTCAGCTCCTCGTGGCGATTTTGGTGCGTGGTTCCTGTCGCCTTTGAGCCTCCCGCCGGGAGGGGGCCGAAGTCGTCGTACGGCCAGCGGCACTGCGCGTACCACCCCGGGAGTATTCAGGGCTTTCCTGGCTGCTCCCCGGCCGCCCGGTGCGCGCCCGTTGTATCTGTGGGCCCGCCCCCCGAGGGCATGAGCCGTCCACCGCCCTGCGGCGCAAGCAGCGGATTGGGCAGCCTGCTCCGCCTACAGAGCCTCACCCAGCTCGCGTCGCAGCCGGCGACCCACCCGTACTTCATGGATGAGGCGTCCCACGAGGGCCCCTCCGTAGACGACCACGCCGACGCCGACGAGCCAGGACTGAATGACCAGCACGGTCCCGAACGGGCCGTAGGTGACCGCGCTCGACGCGATCAGCGGTGAGAAGACGAGCTGCGAGAAGACCCGCAGGCCGAGCATGCCCAGGGCCGTCGCCATCGCTCCGGGCACCAGGGCCCGCCAGCGGACCCGGCCGCCGAGCAGCACTCGCTGGGACAGCCAGAAGAAGACGAAGGTGCCGATCAGATCGGCCAGAGCGCTGAGGATCGTCTCCCAGAGGGCCTCGGTGGGCACGGGCGTGCTGGCGAATACCACCAGGGAGAAGACGAGCAGGGCCAGCCAGACGACATGGCGCCACATGGTGTGCCAGCGGGCCGTCGGCAAGTCCCAGACCTTCTCGTAGCCGGTCTGCACCACCGAGCCGAAGGTCAGACCGAAGACGGTGAGCGCGGCGAGACCGAACGCGGTCGTGCGCTGCAGCGCCTGCCCCGGCACACCGAACAGCCGCTCGACCTCGTCCAGGGACGGCTCCGAGACCCCCAGCGCCTGGCCCAGCCAGCGGGCGAAGCCCTGTCCGCTCGCCGGGTCGGCCGCCGCGACGACGATCAGGAGCGGTACAAGCGTCAGAAAGCCGAGTGCGGCGAAGCCCATCGCGCGGTGCATCAGTTCCAGCTCACGGCCGCGGCTCCAGGCGATCCCGACCGGTGACGCGAGAATCCTGCCGCACAGGTTCCGGAGCCGGTGGGCATGCTGCTCCGCGCCGGAAGGCTTCTGGGTCATAGGTCGTCGCCTACCCGAATGTGTGCCGCGAGGCGTCCATCGTGCCCCCGGACGGGTGTCGTCGCCCGTCAGCCGAGCGCGCCCAGCGGGTCGTCCAGGACCGGCTGCCACGCCAACTCCGCCGCCCCGACCAGGCTGTTGTGGTCCAGCGTGCAGGCCAGGATCGGCACTCCGCCGCTGCGGCCCCACAGACTGCGGTCGGCGACCACGGCGCGCAGCCGCTCGGGGTCGGCGTCGAGGAGGTCGCGGTGCAGCCCGCCGAGGATGATCCGGTCGGGGTTGAGGATGTTGACCAGGCCGGCGAGCCCGAGGCCGAGGCGGTCGATGAGCTCCTCGCCCGCGTTCCGTACGGCCGGGTCGTCGTACTCCGTACGCAGCAGCTGCCGGGACTGCTGCAGCAGCGATACCTCGGGGCCCGGGTCGCGGCCCGCGGCAGTGAGGAAGGCGAGCGGGTCGGCCTCGACGTCGAGGCAGCCGCGGCTGCCGCAGTGGCAGGGGCGGCCCTCGGGGTTGACGGTGAGATGGCCGACCTCGAGGGCGAGGCCCGAACTGCCGGTGTGCAGACGGCCGTCAAGGACGAGCGCGCCGCCGACGCCCCGGTGACCGGTGGCGACGCAGAGCAGATGCTGGGCTCCGCGGCCCGCGCCGTGCCGGTGCTCGGCGAGCGCGGCGAGGTTGACATCGTTGCCGGTGAAGGCGGGGCCCTGGATGCCCGCCGCGCGTACCCGCTCGGCGAAGATGTCCCGGACGGGGGCGCCGGCCGGCCAGGCGAGGTGCAGCGGGTTGAGGGCGGTGCCGTCCGGCTCGGCGACCGCGGAGGGCACGGCGAGGCCCGCGCCCACGCACCGCCGCCCGCTCTCGTGCAGCAGGGCCGCGCCCGCGTCGACGACCTCGCCGAGCACCTGGGCGGGGTCGGCGGAGACGGTCACGCAGCCGGGGGCGGTGGCGACGGTGCGGCCACCGAGTCCGACCAGCGCGGCACGGAATCCGTCGGCGTGCACCTGGGCGGCGAGGACCACGGGACCCGTGTCGTCGACGGAGAGCCGGTGCGAGGGGCGGCCCTGGGAGCCGGCGGCGGCAGGCCTGGAGTCGACCCGGATGAGACCGAGCGCTTCGAGTTCCGCGGCCACCGCCCCGGCCGTGGCGCGGGTGACGCCGAGTTCGGCGGTGAGCACGGCGCGGGTGGGCGCACGGCCCGTATGAACCAGTTCCAGCGCGGGGCCGAGCGCGCTGCGGCCCCGCTCCAGCCTTGCTTTGGTGGTCGTCGCCTTGCCGTTCATGGAGGCGAGTCTCCCATGATCCGGGTGCTGAGCAGCCGCCTTGTACGGATCGGGCCATGGCCTCTATGCTGACTTTGTGCCGCACCTAAACAAACTACGTACGGCCGTTCCGGGGGGACCTGGCGGAGAACCCGCCTCAACTTCCCTGTTCCGCCTCCGCACCGCGCTGACTGTGTTCTTCGCCCTCGACGGCTTCCTCTTCGCCGGCTGGGTCGTCCGCATCCCCGCGATCAAGCAGCAGACCGGCTCGTCGGCGAGCGATCTGGGGCTGGCGCTGCTCGGGGTCTCGGCGGGCGCGGTGGTGACGATGACGCTGACCGGCCGGCTCTGCCGCCGGTTCGGCAGCCATCCGGTGACCGTCGCCAGCGCCCTGCTGCTGTCGCTGAGCATCGCGCTCCCGCCGCTCACGTACTCCGCGCTCGCCCTCGGTCTTGTGCTGCTGGTCTTCGGCGCGGCGTACGGCGGAATCAATGTCGCGATGAACAGCGCGGCGGTCGATCTGGTCGCGACCATGCGGCGGCCCGTGATGCCGACCTTCCACGCGGCGTTCAGCCTCGGCGGCATGATCGGCGCGGGTCTCGGCGGCCTGGTCGCGGGCGGCCTCTCCCCCACCACACATCTGCTCACCCTCACCGCCGTCGGCCTGCTGGTCACCGCCGTCGCGGGACCCGTCCTGCTGCGCCACCCGGCGCCGGCAGCCGGACCGGCGGCGAAGCAGCCGGTACCGCCCCGGCTGAAGGGGCGTACGCGCCGACTCGTCGTCCTCTTCGGCGTGATCGCGCTCTGCACGGCGTACGGAGAAGGCGCGATGGCCGACTGGGGCGCGCTCCACCTCGAACAGGATCTGCACGCACACCCCGGCGTCGCCGCCGCTGGATACTCCCTCTTCGCGCTGGCCATGACGGCCGGCCGGCTCTGCGGCACGACCCTGCTGGAGCGGCTCGGCCAGACCCGCACCCTTGTCGCGGGCGGCACGACGGCAGCGGCCGGCATGCTGCTCGGCGCGCTCGCGCCCAGCGTGTGGCTCGCGCTGCTGGGCTTCGCCGTCACCGGCCTGGGGCTCGCGAACATCTTCCCGGTGGCGGTGGCCAGGGCGGGCGCGCTGGCCGGTCCGGGCGGGGTCGCGGCGGCTTCCACGCTCGGCTACGGCGGGATGCTGCTCGGGCCGCCCGCGATCGGCTTCCTCGCCGACTGGTTCTCGCTGCCTGTGGCGCTGACGACGGTGGCCGCCCTCGCGGGCGGCGCGGCACTCATCGGGTACGCGGCCCGCAATGCGTCGGCGCCGCGGGCAACTGAGCGGCCGTCGGCAACCGAGTAGGCGTACTCAGGCAGATCCGCCGCCCCGGACTCACCATGGGAGCAGTGACGTCCACGTGGGGAGAAGGCCATGAAGTCTGAACGGCTCGGCACGCTGACGCGACTCGCCTTCGGCAATCGCGCCTCCCAGGCGTATCTGGCGCTGGTCGCCGTGGCCACGGTCTACGTCACGATCGACACCGTCTTCGTCCATCACGAGGACGCCTCGTTCGCCGGCATATGGCTGTTCCTGCTGGCTGCTCCGACCGTATTCGGCTTCTTCGTCGTCGGCTCGATGTCCGGCGAGGCGGTCTCCTCAGCCGCGTGGTTCATGTACACCGCCCTGGTGATGTCGGTGCTCATCCAGTCGGTCGCCCTCGGTCTCTTCGCACGGCTGCTGCGCGGACGCCCGCACTCCGCGCACCCCCAGGGGGCTTGAGCCCAGTGGCACAATTTCCCGCATGGAGACCGCCGAGCTGATCAAATCCCTCGTCCGGGAGGGCCAGTTGCTGGCCACGGCCGCCGTCGAAGCAGGCCCCGGCGCGACAGTGCCGACGTGCCCCGGCTGGCAGGTGCGGGACGTGCTCAGGCATACGGGCACGGTCCACCGCTGGGCGACGGCCTTCATCACCGAGGGATACGTCCGCTTCCACCCCGCCGATGAACCGCCCGAGCTCGACGGTCACGAGCTGGTGGAGTGGTTCAGGGACGGCCACGGGCTGCTGGTGGCGGCGCTGAGCGAGGCGCCCGCGGACGTGGAGTGCTGGACCTTCCTGCCCGCGCCGTCGCCGCTCGCCTTCTGGGCCCGGCGGCAGGCGCACGAGACCGCGATCCACCGCACGGACGTCGAGTCGGCGCTGGGCGGCGAGCACAGTCCGATCGCCGCGGAGTTCGCGGCCGACGGCATCGCCGAGCTGCTGACCGGCTTTCACGCCCGCTCCCGGAGCCGGGTGCGTTCCGAGGCGCCGCGCTCACTGCGCGTACGGCCGGTCGACACCGATGATGTGTGGACCGTATGGGTGTCGACGGACGCGCCCCGCACGGAGCCCAGCGAAGAGGGCCCCGCCGACTGCGAGTTGAGCGGCAGGGCCGAGCAGCTCTATCTGACTCTCTGGAACCGGCTGCCACAGACCGCCGTCTCCATCACGGGCGACGCGGAGCTCGCGAAGCTGTGGCGCGAGCACTCCGCCATCACCTGGTCGTAGCGGAACACACAGATTTACGCGGTCGGGTCCGCAGCCTTACGCGGACGGGACCGCAGCCTTACGCGGACGGGTCCGGCAGCATCCGGGACAGCACGGCGCGCTGCAGCGGCTGCACCTCGGCATGGCGTGCCCGGCCCGCTTCGGTCAGCGAGACCCGCACGCCCCGCCGGTCCTCGCTGCACATCCCGCGCGTGACGAGACCGTCCTTCTCCAGCCGCGCGACCAGCCGCGACAGGGCGCTCTGGCTGAGATGGACCCGGGACGCCAGCTCCTGCACGCGGAAGGAACACCCGCCGTCGTGCGCCTGCTCTTCGGCGAGCACATCGAGGACCTCGAAGTCGCTGGCGCCGAGCCCGTGCTGATGCAGCTCGCGGTCGAGCTCGCAGATCGTACGGGCATGCAGCGCGAGGACCTCCCGCCACTCATCCACGAGCGCTCGCTCGGACTTCTTCGCCGCCATGAACGCACGTTAGCAGAAAAGACCCACTTCGTTGCACCGGAATTAAATGCACTTGCATTCAATGCATGCGCATGTACTGTCCTCCCCATGACCTCTCCGCTCACCGACCCCATAGCCCAGGAGCGCTGGAGCCCGCGGCTGTGGGGCACCCTGCTCGTGCTCTGCGCCGCGATGTTCCTCGACGCCCTCGACGTCTCGATGGTCGGCGTCGCCCTGCCCTCGATCGCCACCGATCTCGACCTGTCCACCTCGGCCCTCCAGTGGATCGTCAGCGGCTATATCCTCGGATACGGCGGCCTCCTGCTGCTCGGCGGTCGCGCCGCCGACCTCCTCGGCCGGCGCCGGGTGTTCCTGATCGCCCTCGCCGTCTTCGCGCTGGCCTCGTTGCTCGGCGGACTCGTCGACTCCGGACCGCTGCTGATCGCCAGCCGCTTCATCAAGGGGCTGAGCGCCGCGTTCACCGCGCCCGCCGGACTCTCGATCATCACCACGACCTTCAAGGAAGGACCGCAGCGCAACCGCGCCCTGGCCATCTACACCACCTGCGCCGCCACCGGCTTCTCCATGGGCCTGGTGCTGTCCGGGCTGCTCACCGAGGTGAGCTGGCGCCTGACGATGCTGCTGCCCGCGCCCATCGCCCTCATCGCGCTCCTGCTCGGAATCAGGCTGATCCCGCGGAGCAGCCGTGAAGACTCCGGCAAGGGGTACGACGTGCCGGGCGCGGTCACCGGCACGGCCTCGATGCTGCTGCTCGTGTTCACCGTCGTACAGGCCCCCGAGGCGGGCTGGGGCTCGGCCCGCACCCTGCTGTCCTTCCTGGCCGTCGCCGCGCTGCTCACCGCCTTCGTCACCATAGAACGGCGCAGCTCGCACCCGCTGATCCGGCTGGGTGTGCTGCGCGCGGGCAGCCAGATCCGGGCCAATCTCGGCGCGGCCTTCTTCTTCGGCTCGTACATCGGCTTCCAGTTCCTCGTCACGCAGTACATGCAGTCCCTGCTCGGCTGGTCGGCGCTGCAGACGGCGCTGGCCTTCCTTCCGGCAGGCGCGCTGGTGGCGCTCTCCTCGACGAAGATCGGCTCAGTCGTGGACCGGTTCGGGACGCCACGTGTGATCGCCGTCGGCTTCACCCTGCTGGTTGTCGCGTACGCGCTCTTCCTCCAGATCGACCTCACGCCGAGCTACGCCGCTGTGATCCTGCCGTCGATGCTGCTGCTCGGCGCGGCCTGCGCACTGGTCTTCCCCTCGCTCAACATCCAGGCCACCAACGGGGTGGAGGACCACGAACAGGGCATGGTCTCCGGCCTGCTGAACACCTCGATCCAGGTCGGCGGGGCCATATTCCTGGCCGTCGTCACCGCCGTGATCACCGCGGGCGGCAGCGCGGGCGGCTCCCCACAGGAGGTGCTGGACAGCTTCCGGCCCGGTCTGGTGGTGGTGACGGCGGTCGCTGTGGCCGGACTGCTGATCACTCTGACGGGACTGCGCACCCGGCGGGGACCCGGTCGCCAGAAGACTGTCCTGGTAGCGAAGTCCGTACCGGATTCCGAGCCCGAGCGGGTGACGGTCGGCGACTGACCGGCGCCACGCCCCGGAGGGGGCGGCGGCCGGCGGGACTCCTTGTCCGTCGGCCGCCGCCCCTGGGACACTTCGGTCATGGGGCGACGTACACAGGCGGACCGGGACGCGATGACGGTCGAGATCGGGTACGCGCTCATCAGCGCGACCATGGTCGCGGCACTGACCTTCGGGGCGATCGCGGGACCGAAACTGATGTTCGCCATGCCGTACGCCGCCGAGCGCGGGCTGCTCGTCGCGGGCGGCGCAGCGGCCGCGATCGTCTTCGTCGTGCGCGTGGTGACCGTGCTGTGGCGCTTCTCCCGAGCGCCCGGTCAGCCGAGCCAGCCCGGTCGCACCAGCCCCGACTCATAGGCCAGCACGACCAGTTGGGCCCGGTCGCGGGCGCCGAGCTTGACCATGGTGCGGCTCACATGGGTCTTGGCGGTGAGCGGGCTGACGACCAGTCGGCGGGCGATCTCCTCGTTGGAGAGGCCGATGCCGACCAGGGCCATCACCGCGCGCTCCCGTTCGGTGAGCTCGCCGAGGCGCTCGGCCTCCGCGGGCGGCTTGGAGCGGGCCGCGAACTCCGCGATGAGCCGGCGCGTCACGCCCGGGGAGAGCAGCGCGTCCCCCTCCACCACCGCCCGTACCGCACGCAGCAGTTCCTCCGGTTCGGTGTCCTTCACCAGAAAGCCCGACGCGCCGGAGCGGATCGCCTCGAAGACGTACTCATCGAGCTCGAAGGTGGTGAGCATGACCACCTTCACGCCGTCCAGCCGCTCGTCCCCCGTGATCCGGCGGGTGGCGGCGAGGCCGTCCAGCACCGGCATCCGGATGTCCATCAGCACGACGTCGGGGCGCAGTTCGCCCACCAGCCGCACCGCCTCCTCACCGTCGGCGGCCTCGCCCGCCACCTCGATGTCCCGCTGCGCATCGAGCAGCGCCCTGAACCCTGCCCTGACCAGAAGCTGATCGTCGGCGAGCAGTACCCGGATCACATCGTCTCCTTAGGCTGCACAGGGAGGTCGGCCAACACCCGGAAGCCGCCGTCCGGCCGTGGACCGGCCTCGATCGTGCCACCGAGCGCGGCGGCCCGCTCCCGCATTCCGACGAGGCCGTTACCGCTGCCGCCCGCGTCCGAAGCGGTGGCCGGGCCTTCGTCGTCGATCCGCAGACCGAGCCGGCCGGGCGCGTACGCGATCCGCACCCGCGCGGTGCGCGATCCCGAGTGCCGTACGACGTTGGTCAGGGCCTCCTGGACGATCCGGAAGGCGGCGAGGTCGGTGCCGGGCGGCAGCGCGGCACGCTCGCCCTGCGTCACGACCTCGACGCCCAGTCCGGCGCTCGCGGCCTGTTCCACGAGCTCGGGCAGCCGGTCGAGACCGGGCGCGGGCGCACGCGGGGCGTCTCCGGGCGTACGCAGCGTGTCGAGGACCTGGCGCACCTCGCCCAGCGCCTCCTTGCTCGCCGCCTTGATGGTGGTGAGCGCGGTCCGGGCCTGCTCGGGGTTCGTGTCCAGGAGCGCGAGGCCGACTCCCGCCTGGACGTTGATGACCGAGATGGAGTGCGCGAGGACGTCGTGCAGTTCGCGCGCGATCCGCAGCCGCTCCTCGTCCGCGCGGCGCTTCTCTGCGGCTGCGCGCTCCTCGCGCTCACGAGCCCAGACCTCACGTCGTACGCGTACGAGCTCACAGGCCGCGAGGATCGCCACCGCCCAGGCGGCGATGAGCAGGTCCTGCCCCCAGGGCGTGGCGTCGTCCTTCCCGGGTGGCAGATAGTGGTAGAGCCAGTGCCCGATCAGCACATGCCCCACCCAGAAACCGCCGATGGCCCACCAGGCAGCGCGCCGGTGCCCGGAGACGACCGCCGCGAAAGCGGCCACGGCGAGGGTCAAGAGGACCGGTCCGTAGGGATAGCCCGCACCGAAGTAGACGAGCGTCACCGCCGAGACGCCGAAGACGGAGACGACCGGCCATCGGTTGCGCAGCAGAAGCAGGGCGGGGCCCGCCAGCAGCAGCACCCGCGCGAACGCGTCCAGCGGCTCGCGCTCCGGCTGGCCCTGCGCCGCGAACGCCGACCCCGCCATGGCGAACACGGCCACGGCGAGAGTCGACGGCCAGGGCAGTCTGGCGGCATTGCGCCGTTCCTCCCAATGACGCAAGCGCGGTGGTCCGCCCCGTGCCCACGGGGGACCACCGCATATGCCGGTGCGCTGCTCTTCCATAACGGCCACGCTAGACCGGGCCCGGTCGCGGGGGCATCAGCCAGGCGTGGCGATCACGTGTACTCCCTGCGCAGTACGGCATAGGGGTCGCGGCCTGCACAAGTGCGTGTTGCGGTGGGCGTCGCGAACAGTGAAGATCAGGGCGAAGCCGACGTCGATCCGGTGCAGACTGCTCCCGACGGAGAGCACTGCTCGCTCACACCAGCTGACGCAGGGAGATCGCCATGTCGCAGGGGCACTACATCAAGCCCGGCCGCTTCGACAACATCGTCAACGGCGCCATCGGCTGGCTCGCCCGCCGCGGCATCAGCCTGATGGGCACCGCGGAGCTCTCCGTACGCGGCCGCACCAGCGGCGAGTGGCGGCGCATCCCGGTGAACCCGCTCCCCTACGAGGGCGGCCCGTTCCTGATCTCGGCGCGCGGCCACTCCCAGTGGGTGCGCAATCTGCGCGCCGCGGGCGGCGGGAAGCTTCGAGTCGGCCGCAAGACCGGGCAGTTCACCGCGGTGGAGCTGCCGGACGAGGAGAAGCCCGCCCTGCTACGCAGCTACCTCGAGCGCTGGGGCTGGGAGGTCGGCCGGTTCTTCGGGGAGATCAACGCCAAGTCCACGGACGAGGAGCTGCTCGCCGCGGCGCACAAGCACCCCGTCTTCCGGATCACCGTGACCAAGTGAGCCGCTGAGTGCAGGTGCGCTGCTCAACGCGAGTGCGCCGAGCAGCCGGCGCGAGCCGGGCAGGCCGATGCGCCGAGCAGCCAGAGCGCGCCGAGCAGCCGCGTGAACCGCTCAGCCCGCCTGCCCCGCGTGAGACGAGCAGGCCGATGCGCCGCCCGGGCCGAGTGTGCCGAGCGCCCGCGTGAACCGCTCAGGCTGCCGCCAGGGCGCCTCCGCCCCGATCACTAGGCGCGCCGGTCCATCGCTTCCAGCGCCCGCCGCGCCATCGAATGCGTACGCACAATCCCGGCCAGCGTCGTCGATCCGCGCGTGATGTCCGCGAACGCCTTCCACGCGGGCCTGAAGCCGGTGATCGCCGCGTGCAGCAGCCCCGGGCGGCGCTCGAAGAGGGCGAGCATGCGCCGGCCGACCCCCATTTCCACGCCCAGTCCCGCCTTGATCGCGAACGCGTAGTTCAGCGCCTGCCGACGGGCGTCCACGGCGTCGTGGGCCTCCGAGACCCGTACCGCCCACTCCCCCGCGAGCCGCCCCGACCGCAGCGCGAAGGAGATGCCTTCCCGGGTCCACGGCTCAAGGAGCCCGGCCGCGTCACCGCAGACCAGCACCCGTCCGCGCGACAGCGGCGAGTCGTCGCTGCGGCACCGGGTCAGATGCCCCGAGGAGATCGCCGGCTCGAACCCGGCGAGCCCCAGCCGCGCGATGAAGTCCTCCAGATACCGCTTGGTCGCCGCGCCCTCGCCGCGGGCCGAGATCACCCCGACGGTGAGCGTCTGCCCCTTGGGGAACACCCAGCCGTAACTCCCGGGCATCGGTCCCCAGTCGATGAGCACCCGCCCCGCCCAGTCCTCTGCCACCGTCGCCGGTACCGGAATCTCCGCCTCCAGACCGAGGTCCACCTGGTCGAGCTTCACCCCGACGTGCGCCCCTATCCGGCTGGCACTGCCGTCCGCGCCGACGACCGCACGCGCGAGCACCGTCTCGCCGTCCGCCAGCACCACCGCGACCGTGCGCCGGTCCGGCACGGCGGGTCCGTGCTGTTCGACCCGGGAGACCGTCGCGCCCGTACGCAGCACGGCGCCCGCCTTCTGCGCCTGCTCTACCAGACCGGCGTCGAACTCGGGACGGTTGATGAGGCCGAAGAGCATCCGCTTGGAGCGGCGCGTACGCGACAGCCTGCCGTTCAGCGAGAAGGTGACGGCGTGCACCCTGTCCAGCAGCGGCAGCTCGAAGCCGGGCGGCAGGCTGTCGCGCGAGGGGCCGATGATCCCTCCGCCGCAGGTTTTGTAGCGGGGCAGCTCGGCCTTCTCCAGCAGGAGCACCTGACGGCCGGCGACTGCCGCCGCATAGGCCGCCGAGGCCCCGGCGGGCCCCGCGCCGACCACGACGACATCCCACACCGGCTCGCCGTGCTCTCCTACGGCCTCTGCGTTCTCGCTGCTCACGATCTGCTTCTGCTCCCGATCCGGTGCGTGACCATGGTCTCGACGGCATCCTACGGCGCGGTCACTTCCTGCCCGTGGGAGGATCAACCACACATTCGCCGTACACACATCGCACAACGTCGCACCCACAAGGAGCGTGCCCATGACCGCGAATCCGATCGCTGAGACCATCGCCTCACTGATGCCCCGCGCCAAGGCGGAGCTGACCGAGCTGGTGGCCTTCCAATCGGTGGCGGACGAGGCCGTGGCTCCGCGGAGTGAGTGCGAGGCCGCCGCGCACTGGGTGGCGGAAGCGCTGCGCACCGAGGGATTCCAGGAGGTCGCACTGCTCGACACCCCCGACGGTTCGCAGTCGGTGTACGGGCTGCTGCCCGGCCCTGAGGGTGCGCCGACGGTGCTGCTGTACGCGCACTACGACGTGCAGCCGAAGCTGGACGAGTCCGCGTGGGTGACCCCGCCGTTCGAGCTGACCGAGCGGAACGGCCGCTGGTACGGGCGTGGCGCCGCCGACTGCAAGGGCGGCTTCATCATGCATCTGCTCGCCCTGCGCGCCCTCAGGACGAACGGCGGCATACCGGTCACCGTGAAGGTGATCGTGGAGGGCTCGGAGGAGCAGGGCACGGGCGGTCTGGAGCAGTACGCCGAGGCGCACCCGGAGCTGCTGACGGCCGATGCCGTCGTGATCGGCGACACCGGGAACTTCCGGGTGGGCCTGCCCACCGTGACGGCGACGCTGCGCGGCATGACCATGATCCGCGTCCAGATCGACACCCTTGAGGGCAATCTGCACTCGGGCCAGTTCGGCGGAGCCGCGCCCGACGCGCTGGCCGCGCTCATCCGCGTACTGGACTCGCTGCGTGCAGAGGACGGCTCGACGGTGATCGACGGCCTCCCGGCGCAGGCGCAGTGGGACGGTCTGCAGTACCCCGAGGGCGAGTTCCGCAAGGACGCCAGGGTTCTCGACGGTGTCGGCCTGACCGGCAACGGCACGGTCGCCGACCGCATCTGGGCGCGTCCCGCCGTCACCGTGATCGGCATCGACTGCCACCCGGTGGCCGGCGCGACCCCCTCCATCCCGGCGAGCGCCCGGGCGCAGATCAGCCTGCGCGTGCCGCCCGGCCAGGACGCCGCCGAGGCGACCGAGCTGCTGTTCTCGCACATCGAGAAGCACACGCCGTGGAACGCCCGGGTGTCGATGGAACAGGTCGGTCAGGGCCAGGCGTTCCTGGCGGACGTCACCAGTCCCGCGTACACCTCGATGGCCGAGGCGATGCGCGTCGCGTACCCGGGTCAGGAGATGCAGGCCTCCGGCATGGGCGGCTCGATTCCGCTCTGCAACACCCTCGCCGCGCTCTACCCCGATGCGGAGATCCTGCTGATCGGCCTGAGCGAGCCGGAGGCGCAGATCCACGCGGTGAACGAGTCCGTCTCGCCCGAGGAACTGGAGCGGCTCTCCGTCGCGGAGGCGCTGTTCCTGGTCAACTACGCCGAGTCCAAGAAGGCTTGAGCGAGCGGCCTGGCGCCAGCGGGCTTAAGCGCTCAGCGTAGATCGCCGCAAGCGTAGTCCGTGCGGCGGGCGTACGACGCTGCGTACGTTCGACGCATGGACTTCATCGAAGTACTGCCTCGACTGCACATGTTCCGCTTCCCGATCGGCCAGGCCTACCTGTGGCGCGACGGCGACGAGCTGACCCTGATCGACGCGGGGAATGTGCATGCCGCCGCTGACATCGAGAAGGCGATACGGAGCACCGGCCAAAGCCCCCGTTCCCTCCACCGCATCGTGCTCACCCACTGCCACCGGGACCATGTGGGCGCGGCCGAGGAGCTGGCGGACCGGTACGGGGCCGAGGTACTGGCCCACCGCCTCGACGCCCCCGTCGTCCGCGGCGAGCAGCCCGTCCCCGAACCGGTCCTGCTCGACTGGGAGGTTCCGCTGTACGAGCACGGGCTCACGGTGCCGCCCGCCCCGCCCACCCGCGTCGACCACGAGCTCGAGGACGGCGACGAGCTCGGCTTCGGCGACGGGGCCGTGGTGGTCCATGCCCCCGGCCACACCGATGGCTCCATCGGCATCCATCTCCCCCGCCACGGCGTGCTGTTCACGGGCGACTGCGTCGCGGCCGTGGGTCAGGTGATGCTGGGCGTCTTCAACGTCGACCGCGCACAGGCCGAGGCGTCGATGCGCCGGCTTGCCTCGCTCGCGCCGTCCACCGTCTGCTTCGGGCACGGTGATCCCCTCACCGAGGATGCCGGGGCGGTGTTGCGTGCCTCAGCCGACGGGAATCCCGGCTTCTAGGTTGAGCACGGTCCCCCGCTCGCGCGCCCGCAGCGCCCAGCGGAGCCGCTCATAGCGGGTCGGCGGCAGCAGCTGCGCCGCCTCCTGCTCGCCTACGAATCGCCAGGCGCGCAGCTCCTCTCCGGGCAGCAGCACCCGTCCGGCCTCGGCGCTGTGCAGCCGTCCGCCGTCGAAGAGCAGCCGCAGACCGCCGAACCTGGGCGGCCGCGGCGGCTCCCAGTCGACCACCAACAGGCTTGGCACCTCGGCGAGTTCGATGCCGAGCTCTTCGGCCACCTCGCGCATTCCGGCGCGCGCGGGTGCCTCGCCCCGTTCGACGACTCCGCCCGGGAACTCCCAGCCGGGTTTGTAGGTCGGGTCGACGAGGAGCACCCGGTCCTCCTCGTCGAAGAGCAGCACTCCGGCGGCGAGGGTTTCTGCGGTCGGCTCGGGCGTCTGCACGATCTGGCAGACCGCGGCGTCCCCGTTCCGTACCGCCTCGGCTATGTGCTCCGCCGTCTCGTGCGGGTCCAGCCGGCTGGTGTCGACGACGTGCGCGTCTGCGCCGATCCAGTCCAGGGCGGCGAGATAGGGCTCGATGTGGTCGTACGCCCACTGTCTGACGCGCTGGTCGGCGTCCGGGATGTCCGGCTCTTCGCGGGTGGCGATCCGCGCGCGCAGGATCGTTTCCTCCGGTCGAAGCAGCACATGCCGCACGGCGATCCGGCGGGAGGCGAGCCCGCCGAAGATCTCGTCGCGGTACTCCTGACGCAGCAGGGTCATCGGCACCACCAGCACACCGCCGAGCTCGGCCAGCAGCGCCGCCGCGGTGTCCACCACGAGCCGCCGCCAGATCGGCAGATCCTGGTAGTCGCTCACCTCGGCGAGGCGCTTCGGCGGCAGCAGGTGGCGCAGGTGGCCGCCGATGAGTTCGGGGTCGTACAGCGTGCTGTTCGGGATCAGATCGATCAGTTCGCGCGCGGTACTCGTCTTGCCCGCTCCGAACGCACCGTTGATCCAGACGATCACGGTTCCCCCTCTTCCGTAGCCCACAGTGGATTGCCCGCAACACCCTGCCACGGAAACCCCTGTCGGGAGCCGGCAGGCTGATCGCGGACACAACTGTGCCCTTGCTGTTGCCGGTTCACGACAGCCGTCCGGCGCCCCGGTGCGTCTCACCGTACGAACGGACGGCTCGCCCGACCGTGACACCCGTATGCGAAGCGCCGTTGGAACCGGTGAGACAAAGGGGGGTGTGGGATGCGCCGTACGGTACTGGAGAGGTTTCCCGCCGGGGGCCCGCGTGGAAGCTGGCCGGCCGAGGAATTCGCCCGGGCCCGCCGGGACGAGGGTCTGGCGGCGGAGGTCGTGATGGACCTCGAATCGGATGCGTTCCTGGTCGTCCTGCCCAGGCAGACCGCGGACGCGGTCACCTAGGACGTGCAGGACGCGGCAAGGCCCCCGCCCCGGACACGGGACGGGGACCGTGCCCGTCAGCCCTTGGTGGAGCCGAGGGTGAGCCCGGCGATGAAGTGCCGCTGCAGCAGGAGGAATACCACCAGCGTCGGCAGTGCCACGATCACCGAGCCCGCGGCGAGCAGGTTGTAGTCGGTGAAGAACTGGCCGCGGAGGTTGTTCAGCGCCGAGGTGATGGGGAGCTTGTCGCCGTCGGAGATGAAGACGAGCGCCCACAGGAAGTCGTTGTACATCCAGGTGAACTGGAGCGTGCCGAGCGCCGCGAGGGCCGGGCGGCACAGCGGCAGCGTGATGCGCCAGTACTGCGTCCACACACTCGCGCCGTCCACGATCGCCGCTTCCAGGATCTCCTGCGGCAGGGTCCGCATGAAGTTGGCGAGGACGAAGACGCAGAACCCGATCTGGAAGCCGACCTGTACGGAGATGACGGCCCAGAACGAGTCGAACATCGTCATCGAGTCGGACATCCAGTACGGCAGCGGGATGCGGTTGAACAGCACGTACAGCGGAGTGACGATCACCTGCTGGGGCAGCAGGTTGCCCGCGGTGAAGAGCATCAGCAGCACCATGGAGCCGCGCATCCTCAGCCGTGACACGGCGAAGGCCACGAACGACGCGAAGAAGAGCGCCAGCAGCACTCCGGGCACGGCGATGATGAGGGTGTTGATGAAGTACTTCATCATTCCCGAGTCACTGAAGGCCTGCTGGTAGTAGTCGAAGGAGAGCTTCTTCGGCAGTGAGAAGTACCCGTGCTCGGAGGTCTCGTCGTACGGCCTGAGTGAGGCGTAGACCGCGAGCAGCAGCGGCGCGAGGAACGCCAGCGAGACGGTCATCAGGAAGGCGTGCAGGCCGAGCCGGCCGGGGCGGACCAGGCGCTTGCGGGGCGCCGCGGCAATTGCCGGGGGCGCGGCGGGCGCCGGGGCGGTTTCGAGCGTCATCGGTTCTTCTCCCCACGGATCTCCTGGACCAGATACGTCACGACGAATCCCATGGAGACGAGCAGCAGCACGACGGCGATGGCCGAGCCGAATCCGATCCGGCTGGCTTCGCCGATGATGTTGTCGGTGACGAGGACCGAGAGCAGCTCCAGGCCGTTTCTGCCCTTGTTGACGGCGTAGACGATGTCGAAGGCGCGCAGCGCTTCGATGACGGTGATGACGCCGACGATGACATTGACGGGCCGCAGGGTCGGGAAGACGACGCGGAAGAAGGTCTGCGTCTCGCTCGCGCCGTCGATGGCGGCGGCTTCCTTCAGCGAGGGGTCGACCGCTTTCAGCCCGGCAAGGTAGAGGATCATCACATAGCCGGTGTGCCGCCAGGCGGCGGCCAGCAGGATCATCCAGAGGTTGAGGTCGGGGTCGCCGAGCCAGTCGGTGGGAGACTCGGTGTCGGCGAGGATCGCGTTGAGCGCCCCCTGGTCGCGGGAGAAGACCAGTTGGGCGATGAATCCGACGACGGCGAGCGAGAGCACGACCGGCATGTACAGCGTCGACTGGTAGAAGCGGCTGAACCGTACGCCCTTGTCGATGAGGACGGCGAGCAGCAGTCCGAACGGGGTGGCGATCAGTCCGAGGAAGGCCAGCCAGAGCAGGTTGTGGCGGGCGGCCGGCCAGAACTGCGGATAGCTGGTGAAGAGGGTCTCGTAGTTCTCCGTGCCGACCCAGGAGATGTCTCCTATGCCGTCCCAGCTGGTGAAGGAGAGCACGACGGAGGCGAGGGTCGGCCCCCACACGATGGCCACGTCGAGCAGGACCGGTATGCCCAGCAGCACGCTGAGAACGGCGAGGTCACGACGGGTGAACCGCCGCGGCCCTCGTCGTGCGGCGCGCCGCGGGACGCTCGCCTTCGTTCGCCCCCCGGTGTCCTTCGGGGTGCCCGTCTTCGGTTCCGGGCTGTGGGTCCCCCCGGACCCGTAGGGCCGAGGGGGCCGGTCCGGGGGTTGTCCCCCGGGAGATCGCGTCAGCGGCACGGCTGGTGACTCCAAGTCGGTTTGGCCGGCGTCGGTCAGTCTGCGGAGGCGAAGATGGTCTTCTTCTGCCTCTCGATGCTGTTGACCAACCCGTCCACGTCCTTCGGCTTGTTGATGAAGGTCTGAATGGCCGGGATCATCACGGTCGACGAGAAGTCCGGCCTGGTGTCGCGGTCGAGGAACTGCGAGATCTGCTTGGCGCCGGAGACGAGTTCGACGGCCTTCTTCTGCAGCGGCGTGTACTTCGAGAGGTCTGCCTCGTCGCTCACGGCGATGTTGTTGGGGTCACTGGCGAGGTAGATGTCCTCCGCCTTGCCGGTGGCCAGCCACTTCAGCAGGTCCTTGGCGCTCTCCATGTTCTTCGCGTTCTTGAGGTTCTTGGACTTCTTCGCGAGCAGGAAGCCGTCGATGGGCGCCTCGACGGCGTCCTGGCCGTGCTCCGGGTTGATCACCGGGAAGGGGAAGAAGTCGATGTCGGCCTGTTCGGCCTTGGGGAACTGCGCGCCGGGGTGCGGGAGTCCGAAGACCGCCATGCCCGTCTGCTTCTTCTGCAGACTGGTGGCGGCCTCCTGCCAGGTGCGGCCGTTGGCACCGGGCTGGCAGTACGGGAGGAGGCTGCGCCAGGTGTCGAAGACGTCCTTGACGCGCTTGTCGGTCCACGCCTCCTTGCCCGCCATGAGGTTCTTGTGGAACTCGTATCCGTTACTGCGCATGTTGATGTAGTCGAACGTGCCCATCGCGGGCCAGCCGTCCTTGTCGCAGAACGCGATGGGGACGAGTTTGTCCTTCTGCATCTGCTTGGCGAGAGCGATGTACTCGTCGAGCGTCTTGGGTGCCTGGTAGCCGTACTGCTGGAAGACGCTTTTGCGGTGGAAGACGGCCCACGGGTAGTAGTAGTACGGCGTGAGGTACTGCTTGCCGTCCTCGCCCGTCGACTGGGCCTTGAGAGCAGGCGAGAAGCCCTGGTAGCTCTCCCAGTTGTCGCTGATGTCGTGCAGCAGCCCCTTCTTGGCGAAGAACTGCATGCGGTAGCCCGCGAACCACATGAAGACATCGTCCGGCTTGCCCTGCAGATAGCGGTTGATGTTCTCCTGGAAGGTGTTGTGGTCAACGGTGTTGACCTTGACCTTCCGGCCGTCCTTGGACTGCTTCGCGTACGCGGCGAAGGCGTCGGCGAACGCCTTCTTCGGCACCGGGTCGGACGAGTTGGACCCCATGGTGATGGTCTTGCCGTCCCCGCCGGGACCACTGCCGCAGGCGGCGAGCAACGAGGGCAGCGCGATCGCACCTGCACCCGCCGCCGCACCCCGCAGCAGATTCCGCCGGGACATCCGATGTCCTGCCACGCTCCCGGGCGCGGCAGAACCGTTGAACGATGACTGCGCCATGTTCCCTCCTCCGGGGTGCAACTCAACACAACCCAACGCGAGGATTGGATCCCACCCCCAAGAAGGGGTGTCGTCAAGGGTTTTGGCGAGATATCGAACAACCGTTACCGCATCTCATCCAACAGACTCCAACACGGCCTACCGTAAACGCTCGCCACTGAATGGCACATGCCGTCATCCCAATATGCGCGAGTACGGAGGAACATAACGATGCGTCACCTTCCCACCCGCACTACCCGTCCTGGAGTCGTCGGAGCGCTGGCCGCCGCGATGCTCAGCGCGGAAGGACTGGGTACTGAGGCCGTCGCCTCGGACGCCCCGGCCGCGCCGGCCGAACCCGCGCCGGGCCGCGGAGCATGCAGCCCGTCCGGCGTTTGAGGACATGCGGCCGAAGTCGCATACGGGTCTGGGGGCTTGCCCCCGGCTTCGGGATGGGGTCCCCCACGCCCGCAGCGCGTAGGGGGAGGGCGGGGTGGGGCTGTATCCGATTTCGCGGCTCCGCCGCGTGGGCCCGCCGCAGGCGCCCCGAATCCCCGGACAACGCCTAGGACCGGCTGCTCACCACCGCTGCCGCCTCGTCGGCCCGCCCGAGCGAGGCCGCAGCCGCCGCGCCCACCAGACCCGCGTCCGTGCCCGTCAGGGCCGGAGCCACGGTCAGCCGCTGTACGAAGGAGAGCGTGGCGTAGTCGCGCAGCGAACGGCGCAGCGGGGCGAAGAGCACCTCGCCCGCGTTCGCCACTCCCCCGCCGATCACCGCGATCTCGATCTCCACGAGCGTGGCGGTGGCGGCGATACCGGCGGCGAGCGCCTGGGCCGCGCGCTCGAAGGAGGCGACGGCGACCGGGTCTTCGGCCCGGGCAGCGGCGGCCACCGCGGCCGCGGAGGTGTCACCGTCGGGGCCCGGCTGCCAGCCGCCCTCCAGCGCCCGGCGCGCGATGTTCGGGCCGCTGGCGATGCGCTCGACGCAGCCGCGCGCGCCGCAGGGGCACAGATCGCCGTCCAGGTCGACGCTGATGTGGCCGATGTGCCCGGCGTTGCCGGTGGGGCCGGGGTGAAGTTTCCCACCGAGGACGAGCCCGCCGCCGACGCCGGTGGAGACCACCATGCACAGGGCGTTGTCGTAGCCGCGGGCCGCACCCTGCCAGTGCTCGGCCGCCGTCATCGCGACGCCGTCGCCCACCAGCTCGACGGGGAGGCCGCCGACGGCCCTGCGCACCCGCGCGACCAGCGGAAAGGCACGCCAGCCCGGGACGTTGACCGGGCTGACGGTGCCGGCGGACGCGTCCACCGGACCGGCGCTGCCGATGCCCACTGCCGACACGCGCGACCACAGCGGGGAGACGGCCAGCTCGGCGAGGACGCCCTCGACGGCGCGCATCACCGTCTCGCCGTCCTGTTGGGCAGGTGTCGGGCGCTGGGCCCGCACGAGGATCCTGCCGCTGCCGTCCACCAACGCGCCGGCGATCTTGGTGCCGCCGATGTCGAGCGCGGCGACTAGGTCGGTATGCATCGGTGTCGGATCCCCCGGGGAGCTGGTCGGACCTGCGGCTTCAGTAACAGTGTCCATTCCCCTGACAACGTTGTCCAGGGCCTATGCTCGACGCCACACCCTTGCACACCCCGGACGACGACAGGACAGCGCACTGTGGCCGAGACCGACCATCCCCTGCCATCGCCGGGGCGCCCCCGAGGGCCCGAGTCCCGCTACGGCAATCGGCCGACCATGAAAGACGTCGCCGCACGCGCCGGCGTAGGCCTCAAAACGGTCTCGCGAGTGGTCAACGGGGAGCCGGGTGTCACACCCGACACCGAGCGCCGGGTGCAGGAGGCGATCGAGTCCCTCGGCTTTCGCCGCAACGACAGTGCGCGCGTGCTGCGCAAGGGCCGCACCGCCTCCGTCGGACTCGTCCTGGAGGACCTCGCGGACCCGTTCTACGGCCCCCTGAGCCGCGCCGTCGAGGAGGTCGCCCGGGCCCACGGCGCGCTGCTCATCAACGGCTCCAGCGCCGAGGACCCGGACCGCGAGCAGGAGCTGGTGCTGGCCCTGTGCGCCCGCCGGGTCGACGGGCTGATCGTGATCCCGGCCGGCCACGACCACCGCTATCTGGAGCCGGAGATCAAGGCGGGCGTCGCGACGGTGTTCGTGGACCGCCCGGCCGGGCAGATCGACGCGGACGCGGTGCTCTCCGACAGCTTCGGCGGCGCCCGTGCCGGCGTGGCCCATCTGATCGCGCACGGCCACCGCCGTATCGGCTTCATCGGCGACCAACCGAGGATCCACACGGCCGTCGAGCGGCTGCGCGGCTATCGCACCGCCATGGAGGACGCGGGGCTCGATGTGGACGAGTCCTGGGTCTCGCTGGGTTCCACCGCGCCCGAGCGGGTGCGGGCCGCCGTCACCGCGATGCTGGCGGGGCCCGCCCCGGTCACCGCCGTCTTCGCGGGCAACAACCGGGTGACGGTCACGGCGGTACGGGTCCTGGCCGAGCACGAACGGCCGGTCGCCCTGGTCGGCTTCGACGACATCGAACTCGCCGACCTGCTGGGCATCACGGTCATAGCCCAGGACGCGGCTGCCCTGGGGCGTACCGCCGCGGAACGGCTGTTCCGCCGCCTCGACGGCGCGGACGACGAGCCCTCGCAGGTGGCGCTGAAGACGGTGCTCATCCCGCGCGGCTCGGGCGAGATCCCGCCGTCAGCAGACGGGTAGGCCCGGCACCGGCTGGTCGTTGTCGCCGCCCTCGATGTAGACGTCGCTGACGAAGACATCGGTGTTGCCGCTGTCGTCGTCGGTCTTGGCCCACCAGACGTTCGTCCACTGGCCGGAGGTCTCGCGGCGGCCCATATTCTGCTGGCAGTAGAAGTAGTTGGCGCCCTCGTTGAGCACCCCCTTCTCGGTGCCGGACGCGGTGTACGACTTCGCCTGCTTCCAGACCTGGCAGTTGTACTTGCCGCCGCCGATCGAGTGGCAGACGGGCGCCGGGGCCGGGTCGGAACCCCCGGTCGGCGAACCGCCGTTGGCCGAGCCGCCGGAGACCGATCCTCCGGTTCCCTTGCCTGGCGCGGGCGGCTCGGCCGACTGACTGGGCGACTTGGTGGGGCCCTGTTCGGTGGGCTTGGCGCCCGGGCTCTGCTTGCCGCCGGAGGCGCTCGCGCCGGGGCTCCCGGGTGCGCTCGAACTCGCCGCCGGGCCGTCGGTCCGCCCCGCGAGCTCCTGGCCGCCTGATGCGTCACGGTTGACGAGGGCGTACGTCACACCTCCGCCGGCGAGCAGGACGGCGACGACTCCGGCCGCCACCATGACCCTCCCGCGACCGCGACCGCGGCCTTCGGACGCGAGGGGCGCAACCGGAGCCGGCGCGGTCATCTGCGCGGGAGCGGGCGGGGCCGGGGTCTGCGCCGCCGCGGCGCCGAAGCCGTCGGGCCGGTGCGGCGTCGCGTGGAGCCCGGTCGGCACCCGGGTCGCCGGGTCCGGTGGGGCCGGCAGCACTGTCCCCAACGACACGGTCGAGGCGTCGGTGTCCTCGCCCGCCGCCACGGCGGCGAGCAGCCGCGCGGCGGTGTCGGCGTCGGGGCGCTGCGCCGGGTCCTTGTGCATCAGCTGCCGCAGTACGGGACCGAGCGCGCCGGCCCGCATCGGTTCGGGCAGCGGCTCCACGACGATCGCGTTCAGCGTCGACCAGGTGGAGGTGCGGCGGAAGGGTGCCGCCCCCTCCACTGCCGCGTACAGCGTGGCGCCGAGTGCCCAGATGTCGGACGCGGGACCGGGGTCCTGGCCCTGGGCGCGCTCGGGCGCCAAGTAGTCGAGCGAGCCGACCAGTTCGCCGCTGCGCGTCAGACGGGTGGAGGAGCCGTCGCCGGGATCGTCCATCGCCGCGATGCCGAAGTCGGTGAGCACCACCCGGCCCCCGCGGTCCAGCAGCACATTGCCGGGCTTCACATCCCGGTGCAGCACCCCGGCGCGGTGGGCGGCGCCCAGCGCCTCCATCACCTGGGCTCCGATTGCGGCGACCTCGCGCGCGTCCATGACTCCGCGCTCGCTGAGCACATCGTCCAGCGAGGGGCCGTCGATGAACTCCATCACGATGACCGGTCGGCCCTCGTGTTCGGTGACGTCGTGGACGGCGATGACCGCGGGGTGGCGTACACGGGCCGCGGCGCGGGCCTCGCGCTGCATCCGCACTCTGAGGGCGGCCAGTTCGGGGCCGGACGAGTCGTTGTAGGTGCGCAGTTCCTTGACGGCTACTTCGCGGCCGAGCACCTCGTCGACAGCTCGCCAGACGACGCCCATGCCGCCGCGGCCCAGCTGTTCGATCACCCGGTAACGGCCAGCGAGCCGCTCGTTCTCCCCCGAAGACACCGTTGCCCCGATCCTTGTTGCGACTGTTGTCGCGTACAGACTAAGGGGCGGCGGGTGACGGCTCCGGCGGCTGTTACTTGGCTGTGGCCGTGAGGTCCCCTCGGCGCGGCGACGCGAATCCGTCCAGATCGGCACGGGTCAGACCGGTGAGCCGGGCGACCTCCGCGGTGTCGAGTGCGCCGCAGTCGATGCCGCGCAGCAGATAGCCGCTGAGCGCCTTGGCGGTGGCGGGCTCGTCCATGACGTCGCCGCCCGCGTGGTTGGCGTACGCGGACAGCCGCGCGGCGGCCTGCTCGAAGCCTTCGCGGTAGAAGGCGAACACGGCGGCGTAGCGGGTCGGCAGGTGGCCGGGGTGCATGTCCCAGCCCTGGTAATAGGCGCGGGCCAGGGCGCGGCGGGTCAGGCCGTAGTGCAGCCGCCAGGCGTCGTGGACCTTCTCGGTGGTGCCGACCGGCAGGACGTTTGTGGAGCCGTCCGAGACGCGTACGCCGGTGCCCGCGGCCGCGACCTGCATGACGGCCTTGGCGTGGTCGGCGGCCGGGTGGTCGCTGGCCTGGTAGGCGGCGCTGACGCCGAGGCAGGCGCTGTAGTCGAAGGTGCCGTAGTGCAGGCCGGTGGCCCGCCCGTCGGCGGCGTCGATCATCCGCGCCACGGCGGCGGTGCCGTCGGCGGCGAGAATGGACTGACTGGTCTCGATCTGGATCTCGAAGCCGATCCGGCCCGCGTCCAGACCGCGCGCCTTCTCGAACTCCTCCAGCAGCCGCACCATCGCGGTGACCTGCTCGGTGTAGGTGACCTTGGGGAGGGTCAGGACGAGCCCGCCGGGCAGCCCGCCGGTCTCGATGAGGCCGGTGAGGAAGACGTCGAGAGTGCGGATGCCCCGGTCGCGTACGGCGGCCTCCATGCACTTCATGCGGATGCCCATGTACGGGGCGGCGGTGCCCTGCGCGTACGCCTCGTTGATCAGCCGGGCGGCGCGGGCCGCGTGCGCGTCCTCCTCGGCGTCGCCGCGGCCGCCGTAGCCGTCCTCGAAGTCGACGCGCAGGTCCTCGATGGGCTCGCGCTCCAGCTTGGCCCGTACGCGGTCGTACACCGGGGCCGCGAGCTCGCCGGAGAGGCCGAGGGCTTCGGCGAGGGACGCGGCGTCCGGGGCGTGCTCGTCGAGCGCGGCGAGCGCCTGGTCGCCCCAGGAACGGATGGTGTCGGCGGCGAAGACGTCACCGGGTACGTAGACCGTGTGGACGGGCTGGCGGGTGCCGGGGTCTCCCGGGTAGCGGCGGGCGAGCTCCGCGTCCACCGGTGCGAGGGAGGCGCTGATGTCCTCGCTGACCGCTCCGGCGAGGCTCGTTGCCACCTTCTCCTGCTGACCCATCCCGCATCCTCCTGTTTTCCGCACCACGGAATCAACAATCCGTATAGCGAAGTTAGTCGGCGGTCATGACCTGCGTCAATGGTCCCCCGCAACAGGCGGGGGCCGCGCGGTGAAGATCACCGCGCGGCCCCGGGGCCGTACAGAAGGCTGAGGTCAGCCCTTGCGTGCCTGGACCTCTGCGGTCAACTGCGGGACGACCTCGAAGAGGTCGCCGACCACGCCGTAGTCGACCAGATCGAAGATCGGGGCCTCGGCGTCCTTGTTGATGGCCACGATGGTCTTCGAGGTCTGCATGCCGGCCCGGTGCTGGATCGCGCCGGAGATGCCCGAGGCGATGTACAGCTGCGGGGAGACCGACTTGCCGGTCTGGCCGACCTGGTTGGAGTGCGGGTACCAGCCGGCGTCCACCGCGGCGCGCGAAGCGCCGACAGCCGCGCCGAGCGAGTCGGCCAGCGCCTCGATGACGTGGAAGTTCTCGGCGCCGTTGACGCCGCGGCCGCCGGAGACCACGATCGCGGCCTCGGTCAGCTCGGGACGGCCGGTGGACTCGCGCGGGGTGCGGGAGACGACCTTGGTGCCGGTGGCCTTCTCGGAGAAGGAGACGGCGAGCGCCTCGACGGCGCCCGCGGCCGGAGCGGCCTCCACGGCGGCCGAGTTCGGCTTGACCGTGATGACCGGAGTGCCCTTGGAGACACGGGACTTGGTGGTGAAGGAGGCTGCGAACGCGGACTGCGTGGCCACCGGGCCCTCGTCGCCGGCCTCGATGTCGACGGCGTCGGTGATGATGCCGGAGCCGATGCGGACCGCGAGGCGGGCCGCGATCTCCTTGCCCTCGGCGGAGGACGGGACGAGCACGGCGGCCGGCGAGACGGCCTCGTACGCGGCCTGCAGCGCGTCCACCTTCGGCACGACGAGGTAGTCGGCGAACTCGGGGGCGTCGGCGGTCAGGACCTTGACCGCGCCGTGCTCGGCGAGCGCGGGGGCGGTGGCCTCGGCGCCGGAGCCGAGGGCGACGGCGACCGGGTCGCCGATGCGGCGGGCCAGGGTCAGCAGCTCGAGGGTGGGCTTGCGGACGGCGCCGTCCACGTGGTCGACATAGACGAGAACTTCAGCCATGGGATTGCTCTCCTGCGAATGCGAAGTATCTGGGGGCGGTTGGGGATATGACCGAAGCTCAGATGAACTTCTGGCTCGCGAGGAACTCCGCGAGCTGCTTGCCGCCCTCGCCCTCGTCCTTGACGATCGTGCCGGCGGTACGGGCCGGACGCTCGGCGGCCGAGTCCACAGCGGTCCAGGCGCCCTCGAGGCCGACCTCGTCGGCGTCGATCTCGAGGTCCTCCAGGTCCAGGGACTCCACCGGCTTCTTCTTGGCGGCCATGATGCCCTTGAAGGACGGGTAGCGGGCCTCGCCCGACTGGTCCGTCACGGACACGACGGCCGGCAGGGACGCCTCGAGCTGCTCGCTCGCGGTGTCGCCGTCACGGCGGCCCTTCACAGTGCCGTTGGGGCCACCCTCGACGGAGACCTCGGAGAGCAGCGTGACCTGCGGAACGCCCAGGCGCTCGGCGAGAATCGCCGGCAGCACGCCCATGGTGCCGTCCGTCGAGGCCATACCTGCGATGACCAGGTCGTAACCGGTCTTCTCGATCGCCTTGGCGAGCACCAGCGAGGTGCCCATGACGTCGCTGCCGTGCAGGTCGTCGTCCTCGACGTGGACGGCCTTGTCGGCACCCATGGACAGAGCCTTGCGCAGCGCGTCCTTGGCGTCCTCGGGACCGACGGTCAGCACGGTGATCTCCGCGTCGTCCGCCTCGTCGGCGATCTGCAGCGCCTGCTCGACCGCGTACTCATCCAGCTCCGACAGCAGGCCGTCGACGTCGTCGCGGTCGACGGTCAGGTCATCGGCGAAGTGCCGGTCGCCGGTGGCGTCGGGCACGTACTTCACACAGACAACGATCCTCAAGCTCACGCCGGCTCTCCTACTGCATCGTCTCTACTGGGCTGCCTTGCACGCAGCATAGGCGTCTGACGGGGCGGATCCCGGTCGGGGCGGGCCGCGCTCCGAACGAAATATTACTCGCCAGTACGCCCAGTACATCCAGTTCATTCCAAGTAAGCAAGCGCTTTGAACTGTGACCTTGCCAACGCTGCGTAACCGGCGGTGCGGAAATCTCGGGGCAGAAAACTCTCAGTCCTTCAGCCGGTTGAAGCGTCCCTGGTGGTAGAGCAGCGGCCGGCCGGCGCCCGCGGGGTCGCCGACGACGGCCTCGGCGATCACGATGCGATGGTCCCCGGCCGGGACGCGGTTGATGATCCGGCACACCAGCCACGCCAGTACGCCGTCGAGCACCGGTACGTCCTCGGGGCCGCTGCGCCAGTCGGTGGGCGGCGCGAAGCGGTCGGCGCCGCTGCGGGCGAAAGTGGCGGCCAGCTCCTGCTGGTGGTCGCCGAGTATGTGTACGCCGATGTGCTCGGCCCGGGCGATCACCGGCCAGCTGGAGGACGACGTGCCCACACCGAAGGAGATCAACGGCGGATCGGCGGCTACCGAGCTGAGAGAGGTGGCGGTGAATCCCACGGGGTTGTCGTTCCCCTGGGCGGTGATCACCGCGACGCCAGCGGCGTGTTGCCGGAAGACGGAGCGGAGCAGGTCGGGAGAGGCCAGCTGAGGTGTGCCGAGTTCGGGCGAAGCCCTCATGGAGTTGTCCTTCTGCAAGGGATGCGAACGGGGCGGCTGTGGCTGCTCAGGCAGCCGGACAGCACGCACTCGCGTTCCGTGCGAGGTCGACGTGAACCCGCCCGTAGAGAAGGAGTTGTGGAACCACAGCGCCAGCGTGACTTTGCATGGCGCGAGCAGTCAAGTGCGTTCCACGATGTGCGACACGAGTCACGAGGCGTCACACCGCCTGTCCTAGCGCGGCGATCACATCCGCCTTGCGGGGCTGACCGGAGGCCCGGGTGACGATGTTGCCGCCCGCGTCGAGAACCAGCACGGTGGGCGTCTTGAGGATGCCGAGCTCCCGCACCAGAGCGAGCCGCTCCTCCGCGTCGATCTCGACATGGGTGACCCCGTCGGCCATCTCCGCGATCTCGGCGAGGGTGCGCCTCGTCGCCCGGCACGGCTGGCAGAACGCGCTGGAGAACTGGACGAGCGTCGCCCGCTGCCCCAGGTCAACACCGAGCTCCGCCACACCGAGCCGTCTTTGGGCGTCCCGACCCCGCACCTTCAGCCTCCCGCCGTTACGCCGCTGCCACAGCCCGAAGGCGCTCGCCGCCGCAAGCACCACCACAGACACCACAAGTCCAGTCATCCCCCCGTGCAGCGTTCACAGGATTGTAAAGATTCCCGCGGTCGCACCGAGGAGCCGCTGGGCGATGCTGAGGGTGGCTCGCTCTCGTCGGCACCGGATGCGCGTCGGCCGCCGCGTTCCTCAATGCCGCATTCGGGTACTGCCTGGGGTGCGAGATGTATCTGATGCTGCGCCGGGCGAGTGCTGTCCGGTCATGATGTGACAAGAAACGCGTGAGAAGAATCTCGCCCACTCAAGGCGCCAGGACTGGTCAGCACGCCGCGTATGCGGCACGATCTGCCCAATGCCGAAAACCTACGGCTGCGTAACTTCCGCCGGGAGAACCCTCCCGAGGCACAACAGAAGGGCCCTCTCCAGATGGCAGAGCTCGTCTATCGGCCGGTCGTCGGCGCCGCTCTCACGCTGTTCAAGGCGCTGGACCTGAAGATCGACACTCAGGGATCGGAGAACATCCCGCGCTCTGGCGGTGCTGTTCTGGTGAGCAATCACATCAGCTATCTGGACTTCATCTTCACCGGCCTCGCGGCGCTGCCCCAAAAGCGCCTGGTGCGCTTCATGGCGAAGGACTCCGTCTTCCGGCACAGGATCTCCGGCCCTCTGATGCGCGGCATGAAGCACATTCCGGTGGACCGCAAGCAGGGTGAGGCGGCCTACTCGCACGCGCTGGACTCGCTGCGCAAGGGTGAGATCATCGGTGTCTTCCCCGAGGCGACGATCTCCCAGTCGTTCACCCTCAAGTCCTTCAAGTCGGGTGCGGCCCGGCTGGCCCAGGACGCCGGCGTTCCGCTGATCCCGATGGCGCTGTGGGGCACCCAGCGGATCTGGACGAAGGGCCGCCCGCGCAACTTCAGGCGCAGCCACATCCCGGTGACCATCCGGGTGGGCGAGCCCGTGGAGGCTCCTGCCGACCAGTACGCGGGCGCGATCACACGGCGGCTGCGCGAGCGGGTTCAGGAACTCCTCGAGGCCGCGCAGCGCGCCTATCCCGTACGCCCCAAGGACGCGAGCGACACCTGGTGGGTGCCCGCGCACCTCGGGGGTACGGCGCCGACTCCGGCCGAGGTCCGCGAGGCGGGCTGAGCGGCCGGCTGAATCGTCACGCCCCTGTCTGTGGCGCGCGGACGCTGATCCGCGCTCCGGGACTCAACTTCTCCAGCGACTCGGCGAGTTCGGCGGCTGCGGCCTCGAGCTCGCCGATCGTCGTAGGAGCCATGGCCTCCAGCAGGAAGAGGGCGTTCACCGACTCCTCGGTGAGCCGGGTACGCACTCCCTGACGCCAGTTCCAGCGCCGGCAGGTGACGCCTTCGTCGTCGCACCAGACGACCTCGCCGGCCTCCGGGTGCTCGACGGTCTCCTCGCCGCCCGCGACGGTGACGAACGGCTCCTGGCCGGTGGCGCGTACGAGCCGCATCCCGCCCTTGATGTGGTCGGTGTCCTCGCCGCCCACCGGTACGAGATGGGCCACGCTGATCGCGTTGTAGAGGTCGACCAGCACGTTGATGCGCGGCAGCCCGCCGTCGGCGAGTGCCCGCTTGGCCAGCGCCTCGGCGGAGTTGCGGGTACGGGACGGCTTGGCGCCGAAGGCGGAGTACGCGGCCCGCCAGGCGGCCATGTGGGGGTCCACGTGCGGGGCGCGTCCGTCCAGGCGCTCGGCGAGCCGGCGGGCGGCGGCGTCGAGCAGGGCAGAACTGTCGGCGTTGCTGGGCCCGTTGACCAGGCCGCGCGCCTCGACCGCGAGATGGACGAAGCCGGGCGCGAGGTCCCTGACCTCGTCGGAGACGGTGAGTGCGAGCGTCATGGTCGGGGATGCCTCACAGTTCGGTGGGAAGTTGCAGCCAGAGCGACTCGCGGTCCGACACGGTCTGGAGCGCTTGGAGCACGGCCGGGTGTGGTGCAGCATAGAGTACCGGATAGTCTAAATCGTTGGACCCCGATTGCACCGGAAAGGCCAGCCGCTCCACATCGAGTGAGAACTGCGCGTCGACTCCGGGCTTGTTCCCGCGCGGATCCTGCCGCGACCACCGCCCCCGCCCCGGCAGTCGCACGGCCACGAGCCCGTGGACGACACCCAGTCGCTGGTAGCACAGGGCGGCAGGGATGCCTTCCGCGCGCAGCAGCGCGGTCAGCGCATGGGCTTGGCGTGGCAGATGCCGGTCCGCTGCTCCAGCACGTCGGAGGCGCGCCAGGTGACGCGCATGTCCCCCGCATCATGCGAGTGCGGGATGGTGTCGCGCACGAACTCGAAAGCCGCCTTGGCGTATGCGTATACACCGGCAACTTCGGTACGCAGGCGGCCCGGCCGTCTCCCGTACCAGCGGGTGTTCATGGTCGATCGCCTCGTCGACGGCGAGATACCCGGCCAGTTCAGGGTTCTGCTGGATCAGCTCCATGCCTGCCGACCCTAAGGAAGTGGCCGACCGGAAGTCAATCACTTTCCGATCGGCCGCATACCTATGCAATATCCGAGGCTACTTGGCCATCTCTTCCTTCAGCGCCTGCACGAAGGCGTCCACATCGTCCTCGGTGGTGTCGAAGGAGCACATCCAGCGGACGTCACCGGCCGCCTCGTCCCAGAAGTAGAAGCGGAAGCGCTTCTGCAGCCGCGCGCTCACATCGTGCGGAAGACGCGCGAAGACGGCGTTGGCCTGGACGGGGTGGAGGATCTCCACACCGTCGACGGCGCGGACGCCCGCGGCCAGGCGCTGGGCCATGGTGTTGGCATTCCGGGCATTGCGCAGCCAGAGATCGCGCGCCAGCAGCGCCTCCAACTGCACTGATACGAAGCGCATCTTGGAGGCGAGCTGCATCGACAGCTTCCGCAGATGCTTCATATGGCTCACCGCGTCCGGGTTCAGGACGACGACGGCCTCGCCGAAGAGCATGCCGTTCTTCGTGCCGCCGAAGGAGAGCACATCGACGCCGACGGCGTTGGTGAAGGTCCGCATGGGGACGTCCAGCGACGCCGCGGCGTTCGCTATCCGGGCCCCGTCCAGATGGACCTTCATGCCCCGTTCGTGGGCGTGCTCGCAGATCGCGCGGATCTCGGCGGGGGTGTAAACCGTGCCCAGCTCGGTGTTCTGGGCGATGGACACGACCTGCGGCATCGCCCGGTGCTCGTCGTCCCAGCCGAACGCCTGCCGATCGATGAGCTCGGGCGTGAGCTTGCCGTCCGGGGTCGGTACGGTCAGCAGCTTCAGCCCGCCCATCCGCTCCGGCGCGCCGCCCTCGTCGACGTTGATGTGCGCGGACTCGGCGCAGATCACCGCGCCCCAGCGGTCGGTGAGCGCCTGGAGCGCCGTGACGTTGGAACCGGTGCCGTTGAAGACCGGGAAGGCCTCGGCCGTCGGCCCGAAGTGGCTGTGCATGACCCGCTGCAGGTGCTCGGTGTACGCGTCCTCGCCATAGGCGATCTGGTGACCGCCGTTGGCGACGGCGAGCGCCGCGAGGATCTCGGGGTGCGCGCCCGCGTAATTGTCGCTGGCGAAGCCGCGTACCTCGGGGTCATGGTGGCGTCGGGCGTCGGTCTTCACGGTTTGGGGGTCAGCCACAGACGCTGTCCATTCGCTTCCCGGGCGGGCCGGTCCCAGACTCCGGCGATGGCCTCGGCCAGTTCCGTCACGTCCGTGAAGCCCGCGAACTTCGAATTCGGGCGCTCGGCGCGCATCGCGTCGTGCACCAGTGCCTTGACGACCAGGATCGCAGCCGCCGCCTTCGGCCCCTCCTCGCCCCCCGCCTTGCGGAAGGAGTCGGCAAGCGCAAGCGTCCATGCCTCGGCCGCCGCCTTGGACGCGGCGTACGCGGCGTTGCCCGCGGTCGGCTTGCTGGCGCCGGCCGCGCTGATCAGCACATAGCGGCCGCGGTCGCTGCGCAGCAGCCCGTCGTGGAAGGCGAGGGAGGTGTGCTGGACCGTGCGGATCAGAAGCTTTTCGAGAAGCTGCCAGTCGGCAAGGTCGGTTTCGGCGAAGGTGGCGCCGCCGCGCCAGCCGCCGACGAGATGGACCAGACCGTCGATCCTGCCGAACTCCTTCTCGGTCTTGTCCGCCCACTCCCGGGTGGCGTTCAGATCGAGAAGGTCGACAGTGTCCCCGGTGACGGTCGCGCCGCCGTGCGCGTACCGGGCGTCGTCGACGGCCTCGGCCAGCCGCCCCGCGTCCGCGTCGGAGGCCACGACTGTCGCACCGGCCTCGGCCAGCCGCAGCAGGGCGGCCCGGCCGGCCGGGCCCCCCGCTCCCGCGACCGCGACCACTGCGCCCTCAAGCCGACTGTTTCCGTTTCCGTTCATGGTCCCAGTCTCCTCCGTACGAGAGCTCACGCGGACACCCGCTCGGCAGTCTCCGCAGTGATCCCCTTGGTGGAGGCGATCACGGACTTCAGCTTCTTGGAGAGCGCCTCATAGAACATGCTGAGCGGAAACTCGTCAGGAAGCACGTCGTCGACGAGCTTGCGCGGAGGCTGGGACAGATCGAGGGCGTCCGGACCCTTGGCCCAGCGCGAGCCCGGGTGCGGTGCGAGGTAGGTCGAGACCAGGTCGTACGCGGCGAACCAGTGGACCAGCTTGGGGCGGTCGATGCCGTCGCGGTAGAGCTTCTCGATCTCGGCGCAGAGCTGGTTGGTGACCTGCGGCGCGCGGTCCCAGTCGATCTTCAGGGTGTTGTCTGTCCAGCGCACCACATCGTGCTTGTGGAGGTACGCGAAGAGCAGCTGGCCGCCGAGCCCGTCGTAGTTGCGCACCCGGTCACCCGTGACCGGGAAGCGGAACATCCGGTCGAACAGCACCGCGTACTGCACGTCACGGCCGTGCCGGTTGCCTTCTCCGTCCAGCGTCACGGCCTCCTTGAAGGCGGTGAGGTCGCAGCGCAGTTCCTCCAGGCCGTACATCCAGAACGGCTGGCGCTGCTTGATCATGAACGGGTCGAAAGGCAGGTCGCCGTGGCTGTGGGTGCGGTCGTGGACCATGTCCCAGAGCACGAAGGCCTGCTCACAGCGCGCCTGGTCGCCGACCATCTCCCGGATGTCGTCGGGGAGTTCGAGGCCGAGGATGCGTACGGCCTCCGTGGTGACGACACGGAAACGAGCGGCCTCGCGGTCGCAGAAGATGCCGCCCCAGGTGAATCGCTCCGGGGCTTCGCGCACGGCGATGGTCTCCGGGAAGAGCACCGCGGAGTTGGTGTCGTAGCCCGCGGTGAAGTCCTCGAAGGTGATGCCGCAGAAGAGGGGGTTGTCGTAGCGGGTGCGCTCCAGCTCGGCGAGCCAGTCGGGCCAGACCATGCGCAGCACGACCGCTTCGAGGTTGCGGTCCGGGTTGCCGTTCTGCGTGTACATGGGGAAAAGGGCCAGGTGCTGCAGTCCGTCGGCGCGGGTGGCCGCGGGCTGGAAGGCGAGCAGCGAGTCCAGGAAATCGGGGACGTCGAAGCCGTGATCGGCCCACTTGCGCAGATCGGCGACGAGCGCGCGGTGGTACGCGGCGTCGTGCGGGAGCAGCGGGGAGAGCTCCTCCACGGCGTCGATCACACGGTGGAGCGCGGCTTCGGCGGTGACGCGGGCGGGGGCGCCCTCGGCATCGAAGTCGATCGAGCCGTCCTTGGACTGCCAGGGGCGGATCTGCTCGACGGCATTCTTGAGCGTCAGCCAAGCCGGGTGGTCGATCACCCGGGGTGTATGAGATATGCCCCCGGCGGCAGCGGTCTGCACAAGAATTTCCGTCATGTCACTTCCTTCACAGGAGAACCTCGCGTCAAGACACCGTATCTGTGTGAGCTTCTCCCGTACAAGTAGGACCTTAGGAAATTATCCTGCCCCACCCCCGTGATCACAGGAGTTTTTGCGGTCGAGGGTCGTTCGGGCGATTGCTTCGACCAAGTCGTCAGCTGATCGCAACCTCACGTCAAGCCGCGAGGGACGCGCCCACGGGCGGGTGACGCGACTGGCTGCGGGCGGCCCGCCATGGGTAGTACGGAAGGGTCCGCCCTTCGCCCGTCTCTCCCGGAGCCGACCGCGTGAGCACCCGTGCCGTACTTGTCGCAGCCCTCATCACCGGTTTCGTCCTGGGCATCGCGGCGGCCAGAGCGGACCACTCCACTCCCCCGCGCGAGACCGGTCCCATCGCGGAGACGGGCCGTTAGGCTGCGTGCTTGCCGCGCGGCTGCCGGGATGCGCCTCGCGGGAGCCGCCGTCGACGGAAGCGAGAGAATCTTGACTTTCCTCACCATCGGTCATCGCGGGGTCATGGGCGTCGAGCCGGAGAACACCCTGCGCTCCTTCGTCCGCGCCGAGCAGGCCGGAATGGACGCCATCGAACTGGATCTGCATCTCACCAAGGACGGCGCGCTCGCCGTCATGCACGACGCCGACGTGGACCGTACGACCGACGGAAAAGGCCCGATCGCCGACAAGACGCTCGCCGAGCTGCGGGAGCTCGACGCGGGTGACGGCGAGCGGGTGCCGGTCTTCGAGGAGGTGCTCGCCGCCGTGCGAGCACCGCTGCAGGCGGAGATCAAGGACGTGGCCGCAGCCCGGGCACTGGCCGAGGTGATGCTCAGCCGCGATCTCGTCCACCGCGTCGAGGTGTCGTCGTTCCACGACGACGCGGTTGCCGAGATCGCGGGCCTGGTGCCCGGTGTACGCACGGTGCTCATCGCCAGCCGCTGGGGCGCCGACGTCGTGGACCGTGCCAAGGCCGTGGGCGCCGCCTCCCTCGCGCTGAACATCCGCCGGCTGACCCTGGAGACCGTCGAGCACGCGCACGGCGAAGGACTGCAGGTGATCGGCTGGGTGGTCAACACCCAGGAGCATCTGCGGCTGGTGCGCGCCCTCGAACTCGACGGCGCCACCACCGACTTCCCCGAGATCCGGCGCACCGGCCGGTTCACGGCCTGAGGACGCCGTTCTTGCGACCGTCCCCCTAGGACAGTTCCTTCACCAGCAGCTCGAAGGCGAGATCGTCGCGCTGCGGGATGCCGAAGCGCTCGTCGCCGTACGGGAAGGGGCTCAGCTTTCCCGTACGGCGGTAGCCGCGGCGCTCGTACCAGGCGATCAGTTCGTCCCGAACCGAGATCACGGTCATGTGCATCTCGCGCGCGCCCCAGCGCTCGCGGGCGGTGCGCTCCGCCTCCGTGATGATCCGGCGGCCGAGACCTCCGCCCTGCAGCTCGGGGCGGACGGCGAACATGCCGAAGTACACGGCCTCACCACGGTGCTCGAGCTGGCAGCAGGCGATCGGCTCGCCGCCGCGCTCCACTATGAGAAGAGTGCTGCCGGCGGCGTGGATGACCTCCAGGACGCCTTCCGGGTCGGTGCGCTGTCCGTCGAGAATGTCCGCCTCGGTCGTCCAGCCGGTGCGGCTCGCATCGCCTCGGTACGCGGACTCGATCAGCGGGACGAGCGCGGGCACATCGGCCTCGACCGCGTCACGGTAGGTGAGCTCGCCGGAGTCCCGGGCCGGTGCGGTGTCCATTGAGGGGGCACTCCCATCTCGAGGGTGTACAGGTGTCCCGAGACTAACCCGTCCCTTTCCGCCCTAGGGTTTGGCCATGGTGCATGTGCTGAGCAGCCGGATCCTGCTGCGCCCGACCGACCCCGAGCGGTCGCGGCGGTTCTACGGGCAGACACTCGGCCTCCCCGTCTACCGCGAATTCGGCACCGGTCCCGAGCGGGGCACGGTCTACTTCCTGGGCGGCGGTTTTCTCGAAGTCTCCGGGCGCTCCAAGGCCCCGGCCGCGACCGGTCCCGAGCTGTGGCTCCAGGTCGAGGACGCGGCCGCCGTCCACGACGAGCTGTCGGCGCGGGACGTCGAGGTGCTGCGGCCGCCCAGGCGTGAGCCGTGGGGGCTGATCGAGATGTGGATCGCCGACCCGGACGGTCACCGGATCGCGATCGTCGAGGTGCCGGCCGATCATCCACTGCGGTACCGCCCCTGAGCCGCTGTTCCTGAGCCGCTGTTCCTGACACGCAGTTCCTGGGCCGCAGTTCCTGGGCCGGCGGCGGTCGCCGCGAAGTGGCGACGGCCACGGGGCGTCCGGGGCGGGCCGCATTGCCGCGCCGCGCTCCCCCCGCACCTCCGTGCGCTCGCGTAGCCCCCCGAGCCGCCGGGCATCGACTCCCCGACAGCGTCGAGGGGGGAGGTGCTCCGTGCACGGACCGGCCACGTCCGGCTGGCTGCTCGTGGTGCTGTGCGGCGGGACCGGCGCGTACTGCCTGGTGCGGATGCGCAGTTGCGTCGGCGAGGCACGCGAGGCGGTCGGCGGCGAAGCCCTGATGGGGTGGGGAATGGCGGCGATGGCGGTACCCGCCGCCGTGTTCGCGCCGCCCCGCTGGGGGTGGGTGGTGTACGCGGTGGTCTTCGGGGCGGCGGCGCTGCGCGCTCTGCGGCCTGCCCGCCGCGGCGCTCACCATCTGCATCACGTCGTGGGTTCCCTCGCGATGGTCTACATGGCGGTCGCGATGACGTCCGGCAGCGGCCACCCCGGGCATGCGGCCGCCGGAATCCCCCTGCTCACGGGCGGGCTGCTGGTGTACTACACCGTGTACGTGCTGCGCTCGGGCGTCCGCTTGATACCTGCGCCATACCCGGTGGGCGGTGCGGCGACGGCCTCCTGGAGCGCACAGCCCGAGCTGACGCCGGCCTGCCGGCTCGTCATGGGCCTGGCCATGCTGGCGATGCTGCTCGCTCTGTGAGCCGTCTGCGGCCGGGTGGCACAGAAACCGTGTCGTACGTCACTTGGAGCTCCAGGCCATACCCGCAAGTAGCGCCGCGCTCATAGGCTGACAGCATGTTGGTCTCCCTCGTGCTGCTGCTGCTCGGCGCACTGGCCGCGGTCGTGGCCCCGCGACTCGTGTCGCGCGCCGACTGGCCGGAGCGCGAGCCCGTGGTGGCCCTGTGGGTCTGGCAGTGCGTGGTCGCGGCCGTACTGCTCTGCTTCGCGCTCTCCATGACGTTCAGCGCGGCGGCGGCCTGGCAGCTTGTGCGAGGGCATGTCTTCGCGCCCGCACCGCACGGCGTGGTGGAGGCGTACGCCCTCGGCGCGAACGGGCCGTGGTCCGCCGTCCTCGCCGTCGTCCTGGCCTGCGGGGGCCTGTGGACCGGCGCGATGCTCACCCGCGAGATCCATCGGGCGCATGTCCGGCGCAAGCGGGGGCGCACAGAACTTCTGGTGCGTGCCCCCCTGATGCCGGGCGAGGAGCCGGGCAGCGAACCTCTGGTCGTCCTGGAGGGCGAGCGGCCCGACGCCTGGTCGCTGCCGGGCGCGGCGCCCCAACTGGTCGTCACGACGGCCGCGTTGCGCCGCCTGAAGGGCCGTCAGCTCGATGCCGTACTCGCGCATGAGCAGGGGCACGCGCAGGCGCGGCACGACTGGCTGCTGCACTGTTCCGCCGCGCTCGCCAACGGCTTTCCGCAGATCCCGGTGTTCGCGGCGTTCCGCGACGAGATGCACCGACTGGTCGAGCTGGCGGCCGACGATGTCGCGTCCAGGCGCTTCGGCCGGCTGACGATCGCCCTGGCCCTGGTCGAACTCAACGAGGACCGCGGTGTGTTCGGGCCCTGCCCCACGCCGGACGCCGAACTGCCGCAGCGGGTGAACCGGCTACTGACACCCGTCCCGCGGCTCACCGCGGGCCGCCGGCTGCGGCTGACCGCGGCGGCCGCCCTGGTGCCTGTGATCCCCCTGCTGGTGGCATTCGTGCCCGCGCTGCGCGCGCTGGGATAGCCGTGTGAGCCGGTCAGCGACGAAGATCTCCCCCATGCACTTCCCGCGCTCAGCGCCTCCCACTCCGCCGGCGCACACCCCGGGAGCCGCGGCCGCCCGTACAGGCGCGCTGCTCGCCGCCCTCTCGGCGGTGCTGCTGACCCTGGTCGCGGTCTCCTGGGCCCCCCTCGTCTCCTTCGACCGCACGGTCGCGGACGGCCTGCACGGCTGGGCGGTGACCGAGCCGGGGCTCACCCGGGTGAACCGGGTGCTCACCGACTGGGTGTGGGACCCATGGACGATACGTGCGCTGATCGCGGCGGCCGTGCTTTGGCTGTGGTGGCTGCGGGAACGGCTGCTGGCGGTGTGGGTCGCGGTGACCAGCGCGGTGGGCACCTTCGTACAGCAGGGGCTGAAGTCCGCCGTGGGCCGGGAGCGGCCGCATTGGCCGGATCCCCTCGACTCCGCGCACTACGCGGCCTTCCCGTCCGGCCACGCGATGACGGCCATGGTCAGCTGCATTCTGCTGCTGTGGCTGCTCAGACGGCACGAGGCAGAGGGGCGACCGTGGCACTGGGGCATCGCGGCCGCCGTCGTCTCAGTCGTCGGGGTCGGCCTCACCCGGCTCTATCTTGGCGTGCACTGGCCCTCGGACGTGGTGGGCGGCTGGCTGCTCGGCGCCTGCTGGGCAGCGCTTTCGATCGCCGCGTACGAGCGTTGGGTCTTGTCCCGGCAGCGCTGACCCCGGAAGGATCGTGGCCATGGCGATCAAGGGCGTGCTCTTCGACTTCTCCGGAACGCTGTTTCGCATCGAGCCCGCGCGGGACTGGCTTCGCGCGGCCCTCGACGCACGGGGCGGCAGTCTCCCCGAGGCCGAACTGTCCGGGTACGCCGAGCAGTTGGCGGCTGCCGGGGCGCTACCCGGCGGCTCGTCGCCGCAGCGGATGCCACCGGGTCTCGCCGGGCTGTGGGAGACCCGCGACGAGAGCGCGGAACGGCACCGTGCCGCGTACACCGGTCTCGCCCGCCAGGTGGAGCTGCCGGACCCGGGTCTGTACGACGCGCTCTACGAACGCCATATGACGCCCGCCGCCTGGCGCCCGTACCCCGACGCCGCCGACGTGCTGCGCACGCTGCGGGAGTGGGGGGTCGGCATCGCGGTGGTCAGCAACATCGGCTGGGATCCGCGGCCGGTCTTTCGCGCACACGGCCTGGATGCCTGGGTGGACGCGTATGCCCTGTCGTACGAGCACGGCGTGCAGAAGCCCGACGTACGTCTCTTCCGCACGGCCTGTGAGGCGCTGGGCAAGGACCCGGGCGACGTCCTGATGGTCGGCGACGACAGATTCGCGGACGGCGGGGCCGCGAATCTCGGGTGTGTGGTCCATTTCGTGGACCATCTGCCGGTGGACGAACGTCCGGCGGGGCTGCGCCCGGTGCTCGGGCTCATCGGCTGAAACCGACCGGAGACTCACGGAGGCACACTTAAAGCATGGCAAAGCCACCCGAACCGGACGATCCCCCGCGTCGCCCGGTTCGGGCAGCACCCCCGCTGACCAGCCCCTGAAGGCCTCGCACCGGGGCACGCTGAGTATATTGGCTCAGAGCCAGTCAACGCAGGAGTCAAGCATGTCCCCGCGGAGCGCATCGGTCAATGAAGAGCTTCGTCGGCGTTCCCGGGAGCGGCTCCTGCAGGCCACCGTAGAGCTGGTCGGAGAGCGCGGCTACGAGGCGACGACACTGGCCGACATCGCCGACAGAGCGGGCTCGGCACGCGGGCTTGTCTCGTACTACTTCCCGGGCAAACGGCAGCTGCTGCAGTCAGCCGTGCACCGGCTGATGCATCGCACACTGGAAGCGGCACTGGAGCGCGAGCCCAGAAGCGACGACGGGCGGGAACGGCTGGCGCGGGCGATCGACGCCATCCTCGGGCTCGCGGTCGACCGGCCCATGCTGATGCGAACACATATGTCGGGGGTCCTGCAGGCCGAGGGATTCAGGCAGTGCCCGGAACAGCAGCGTCTTGCGGTCCTGCTGCGCGACACGGTGGAGCGCTACGGATCACCGGATGTCGACTCGGACTATCCGCTGCTGCGCGCCCTGCTGATGGGCGCGGTCTTCGCGGTCCTGCTGCCGGGGGCGCCGATGCCGCCGGCTCGGCTGCGCGCGGAGCTGTTCCAGCGGTACGGGCTGGACTGGGACCTCGGCGTTCCGCCGGGCGAGAGGCCGCCCGGCGGAACGCCTGTTGAGGCAGGGGATCAGTCGCGGTCGAAGTAGTCGGGCTGGGTCTGCACATTGAGCTCGGGCAGCCGCACCCGCTTCGCCGGATCCGTGCGCCTGTCGTTGATCTTCAGGACGTCGAGGCCCTTGGCGATGTCGTTCGAGTAGACGTACCCGTTGTAGTAGTACGCCGACCAGGGGCCTGCGGTGGTGACCCGGTCGAGGGTGACGGGACCCCGCTCGAAGTAGCCGATCTCCTTCGGCTTGGAGGAGTCGGTGAAGTCCCACACCGAAACGCCGCCCTGGTACCAGGCCTGGACCATGATGTCGCGGCCCTTCACCGGGATGATCGAACCGTTGTGGGCCACGCAGACCTCGGCGTCGGCCTGGTGCCGGTCGATCTTGAAGTAGCTGCGGAAGACCAGCTTGCTCCGCTCGCCCTTGCCAACGATGTCGTAGATGCCGTCGGCGCCGCGGTTCGGGCCGATCTCGGCGTTGCAGGTCGCCGCGCCGCCGCCGCCCAACTCGTCGGTGAAGACGACCTTGTTGGCCTTCTGGTTGAAGGTCGCCGAGTGCCAGAACGCGAAGTTGACGTTGTCCTGGATCCGGTCGATGACCTTCGGGTGCTCCGGGTCCTCGATCGAGAACAGGATGCCGTCACCCATGCAGGCGCCGGCGGCCAGGTCCTTCGAGGGGAGCACCGTGATGTCGTGGCAGCCGGTGGTCTTGGAGACGCCCGGGTTGGTCGGCGAGCCGGGGTTGCCGCCGCCGTCCGGGCCCTCACCGGGGAAGAGCACCGGGAAGTTCACGATCGCGGACTTCTCGGGAGCCTTGCGCGGCACCTTGATGACGGAGATTCCGTCGTGCGGCGGCTGGCAGTCCGGGAAGGTCGCGCTCGGCGAGTACGAGGAGACGTAGATGTAGACGTTGCGGCGCTCGGGCACGAGCGTGTGCGTGTGCGAGCCGCATGCGGTCTCGACAGCGGCAACGTACTTCGGGTTGCGAATGTCGCTGATGTCGAAGATCTTCATGCCCTCCCACGACGACTTCTCGGTCGCGGGCTGCGAGGTGCTGTTGCACGAGTTGTCGCTGCGCGAGGAGTCGGTGGAGAGGAAGACCAGATTGCCGGAGACCGAGATGTCGTTCTGCCCACCGGGGCAGAGGACCTGAGCCACGGTCGTGGGCGACTTCGGATTGCTGATGTCGAAGATCCGGAAGCCGTCGTAGTTGCCCGCGAAGGCGTACTTCCCCTGGAAGGCGAGGTCCGAGTTGGTGCCCTTGAGCGCGTCCTTGGGGATGTTGGCGAGATGTTCGATGTTGTCGCTGTGGACGATCTCGTCCACGCCGGGTATGTCGCCGCTCGTGATGGCAGCCCTGTCCTCGGCTGCCTGCCCCGAGGAGACTCCCTGTTGAGCAGGGGTGTCGCCGGGGTCGGGTGTGGCGACCGCGGGTCCGGCCGTCAGCAGTGTGGCGAGGAGCCCGGCCGCGGCTGCCGCCACGCCCAGACGTCTGCGCCGCACTCGGGTGGGGTGCAACAGGGTCACTGCGTCCTCCCTTGTATCCGTTCGCTGTTGAACGGTTCACGGACCCCGGCAGTATCTTCCCTTCCATGTACATCTCAACAGATGGCAACAGAGACGTAATGAAAGTTTTTGATCAACCGCGTATGGAAGCGTGCCAGGAACGTCCCCAAACACCCCAAGTGCCACAGGAGGTCACCGTGTTGAACCGCCGTAGGGCCGCGTGTGTCCGCAGGTCGGTCGCCCTGGCCGCGGTCACGGCCGCCGTACTCGCCCTGGGTGCCTGCGAGTCGGACTCCGGCACTCCCGCCAAGGCCAAGGGGGATGCCGGACCCTCCGTGGTGGCACCCGGCAAACCGGGTGAGCCGGCCAGGACCCTCTCCGCCGAGGAAGCCGCGAAGGCCACCCCCGACGACTCCCCCAACGCGGCGGACTTCTCCTACGCACACATGATGATCGCGCACCACGGCCAGGCGCTGCAGATGACCGCCCTGGCACCGGACCGGGCGGGATCCACGCAGGTCAAGCGACTGGCAGAGCGGATAGCCGCCTCGCAGAAGCCGGAGATCGGCGCGATGCAGGGCTGGCTGAAAACGAACGGTGGGGAGAAGGGCGGTCACGACCACGGGCAGGCCGCGATGCCGGGAATGGCCACCACGGCCCAACTCGCCCAGCTGCGCGGGGCGAAGGGCAAGGCGTTCGACGAACTCTTCCTGAAACTGATGATCACTCACCACCAGGGAGCCGTCACCATGGCCACCGACGCCCTTTCGAAGGGCAACAACATCCTGGTCGAGGAGATGGCGAGCGATGTGATCGCTCAGCAGACGAGTGAGATCAACCGGATGCGCGCGTTGTGACCCACCACCGGACGGCGCCGGGCGCGGGCCAGGAGGGCCAGGGCCGGCGGCGGTTGTGGCGTGGCGCGAGGTAGCCCTCGTCGCGGGCGACCGCAATGAGCCGGAGCGACTTGCGGCGGCTCCGCCCGGTCGCGGCCATCACGGCGAGCACGGGGTCGCGCCCGTCTCGCTGTGCGGCCCGGTAGGTGTCGGCCACCATCCGCCTGCCTGCGCTGCCGCGCGGCACCGCGTGGCGGGCCCGGCGACGGCCGGGACCCGGCGCGTCCGCGTGCCCGCCGGCGCACGGCGGGGCGGGTTCCGGTTCATCGGGGGCAGGGGGCGGCGCGGCCACCCGGCAGGCGTCCTCGAGCGGGCCCTCGATCCGCTCGGCCAGCACCGCGAAGCCCCCGAGCGGCAGCGGCGGGTCGGCGCGCAGATCCTCAATGGCGATCTGCCCGCCGTCGACGACGGCGAGGACGTCGATGCGGACACCGTCGGCGAAGGTCAGCCGGACGTCGAACCAGGGCGGGGGGATCTCCAGTCCGCTGTGCTCCGAGGTGACCGTGCCGGAACCTTGCAGCTCCCAGGCAGGTGGGTAGGGCAGCGCCCCGCCCAGGTCATACAGATCATTAACGTTAAGAAACGTAGTTTCTTGCACAATTAGCACGTAACCAGCCAAATCGCAGCCTTCCGCGGCGGCACGCACGTCGTGACGCCACAAGACACCCCGTTAGAGCATCTCCCTCATCGGCACACACCGGTGCGATGCTGGAATCCCCTGATGGGAAGGAGCGCAGCTGTGCTTCGCGTCGCTGTCGTCGGATCGGGACCCAGCGGGGTCTACGCCGCGCAGGACCTCGTCAAGCAGAGCCGGGTGCCGGATGTGCGGGTGCACGTACTGGACCGGCTCCCCTGCCCCTACGGACTCGTGCGGTACGGAGTCGCGCCCGACCACGAGAAGATCAAGTCCCTGCAGAACAATCTGCGCACCGTGCTGGAGCACGAGCGGATCGACTTCGTCGGCAATGTGGAGGTGGGCAGGCACGGGCTCGGCCCCGAGCGGCTCCTGGATCTCTACCACGCCGTCGTGTACTGCGTCGGGGCCGCCAGGGACCGCAGGCTGGGCATCCCCGGCGAGGATCTGCCCGGCAGCCGCTCGGCCACCGATTTCGTCTCCTGGTACAGCGCGCACCCCGACTCGGCGGGCAACGGCTTCGCCCTCGGGGCCCGTTCCGCCGTTGTCATCGGCGTCGGCAATGTGGCCGTCGACGTGGCCCGCATCCTCGCGCGGGGCGCGGACGAGCTGCGGCCCACCGATGTGCCGCAGACGGCACTGGGGGCGCTCTCACTCAGCCAGGTGCGCGAGGTGCACATGGTGGGCAGGCGCGGCCCCTCGCAGGCAAAGTTCACCACCAAGGAGCTGCGGGAGCTCGGCTCGCTGCCCGCGGCCCAGGTGCTGGTCGACCCCGCGGACCTCTCGCTCGACCCCGCGTACGCGGATCCTTCCGCTGCCGAGGTGTCCGCGCTGCCCGCGGTCAGCCGGCGCAACCTCGATGTCGTACGCGGCTGGGCGGCGCAGCCTGCGCAGAGCCGGGACCGCCGGATCCATCTGCGGTTCTTCCTGCGCCCGGTGGAGCTGCTGGAGCAGGGTGGGCGGGTGGCCGGCGTACGCTTCGAGCGCACCGTTCCGGACGGTGACGGAGGTGTCCGGGGCACCGGAGCCTACGAAGAGATCGAGGCGCAACTGGTGCTGCGGGCGGTGGGGTACCGCGGTGTCCCGCTGCCCGGGCTGCCTTTCGACGAGAGACGTGGCACGGTGCCGCACGCGGCCGGGCGGATACTGCGGGACGGCGTACCGTCGCCCGGGGAGTATGTGGCGGGGTGGATCAAGCGCGGCCCGACCGGGGTGATCGGCACCAACCGGCCGTGCGCCAAGGAGACGGTGGCCTCGCTGCTCGACGATGCCGAGACGCTCGCACTTCGGCCCGTCGCCGCGGATCCGCTGACCGAACTGCGGGAGTCGGGACACCGCCCTGTGCAGTGGCCGGGGTGGCTGGCGATCGAGACGGCGGAGTCGGCGCTGGGTCAGACGCTCGGCCGGCGTACCGTCAAAATCCCTGACTGGCCAGGGCTGTTGAGCGCGGCGGCGATTGAGTGACAAGCGTGGGCGCGCCTGTGAGTGACGGGCGTGGGCGCGCCTTTCAGCCCTCGCCGAGGCGTTCCGCCTGGCCCGCGGCGGCGGCGAGGATTCTGTCGAGCAGCCCGGGGAACAGCGCGTCCAGGTCGTCACGCCGCAGTCCGTTCATCTTGGCGGTGCCCTGGTAGTTCTGCTGGATCACGCCGTTCTCACGCAGGACGCGGAAGTGGTGGGTGGTCGTCGACTTGGTGACGGGCAGGTCGAAGTGCGAACAGGACAGGTCGTCCTCGGCAGTGGCGAGCTCGCGCACCACACGCAGCCGCATCGGGTCGGAGAGCGCGTGGAGCACGTTCTCCAGACGGATCTCTTCGCGCGTGGGGTGGGCAAGCACGCGGGGGCTTGTCGCGGCGGTCACGGCGGCTCCACTTCATCGGGGCCTCCATTGTACGAGGACCCTCGTAGTTTGACACTCACCGTAATACGATGAGTGTCGTACGAGCCGGAGAGCCGAGCCGCACAGGCACCGCGGGACGACGGATGGCATGATCGCCGCGAACCGTGCCCCTCGTACAGCCGGGAGGCACGGTGCACTGCACGAAGGGAGCTGACTCCATGTCCCGGCGCGGAACTGACCTTGACGAACTCGACCGCAAGATCATCGCGGCCCTGATGGCCGACGCGCGGGCGAGTCTGCGGGAGATCGGCGTGTCCATCGGCCTGTCGGCGCCCGCCGTCAAGCGCCGGGTGGACCGGCTCAGGGAGCAGGAGGTGATCGCGGGTTTCACCACGGTGGTGAAACCCGCGGCGCTCGGCTGGCACACCGAAGCGTATGTGGAGGTGTTCTGCGACGGGGCCGCTCCGCCGAGGAGGCTGGCCGAGGTGGTGCGAAATCACCCCGAGGTGCACTCGGCCGTGACGGTCACCGGACGGGCCGACGCGATCCTGCACATCAGGGCGCTCGACGTCGCGCACTTCGAAGACGTCCTCGAACGGATCAGGTCCGAGCCTTTCGTCAAGGCCACCAACAGTTTCATCGTGCTCTCGCACCTTCTGCCGAGCAGCCCAGAGGCCGGGTCGGGAAGTATCGCGCCGGACCTGACGTAACAAGTGGTGGCTCCACATCCCTTACACGCAACATTCTTGCGAGCAGGCGCAATTCATTCGTCTTGTCACTGTCCGTCACCATCTCTAGCGTGGTCAGCAACCCCCGGCCCGGATGAGAGGGAGACGCGGATGCCGTCCATCAGAACCGCGAGGAAGCGCCGGTATCTCGTCTGCCCGCCGGAGCACTTCGACGTCCGGTACGCCATCAATCCCTGGATGACCTCGGAGGAGCCGGTCGACATCGGCCTTGCGCGGAAACAGTGGGACGGGCTTGTAGCCCTGTATCGCGCACTGGGTCACACCGTGGAGGTGGTGAATCCGGTCGTGGATCTCCCCGACATGGTGTTCGCGGCCAATTCGGCACTCGTACTCGACGGCAAGGCGTTCGGCGCACAATTCCATGCGCCGGAGCGGCAGCCGGAAGCCGCCCATTACCGTGCCTGGTTCCAAAGCGCCGGATTCGAGACCCGGATCCCGTCCCACACCTGCGAAGGAGAAGGGGATTTCACCCCGGTCGGCGGCTACATCCTCGCCGGCACCGGGTTCCGCACACTCCCGGCGGCCCATCACGAGGTCCAGGAATTCTTCGGCACGCCGACGGTGAGCCTTCACTTGATCGACCCACATTTCTATCACCTCGACACAGCGCTCTTCGCTCTCGACGACCGCAATATCGCCTACTATCCGGGCGCTTTCTCCGAAGGCAGTCAACGGGTCCTGCGGACCCTCTTCCCGCACGCCGCCGTTGCCACCAGGGAGGATGCGCTGGCCTTCGGGCTCAACTCCGTCTCCGACGGACGCAACGTGGTGATGGCGCAGGATGCGGCGGGCCTCATGGAAGACGTGGCGGCGCGTGGCTACGTCCCCGTACCCGTGGACCTCTCGGAGTTCCGCAAGGCGGGCGGTGGAGCGAAGTGCTGCACGCAGGAGATCCGCGAGTAGGGCGCCGCCGGGGCAATGTACGAGACCTCTCGTAGTTTGACACTCTCCGTACTACGATGAGTATCGTACGAGTCGTACACCGGCCCCGCCCCGATTGGAGTCCGCCGTGAGCGCGCTGTTCCAGCCCTACACCCTGCGGTCGCTTACCGTCCCCAACCGCGTCTGGATGGCGCCCATGTGCCAGTACAGCGCGGAGGTGTCCGGTCCGAACGCCGGCGTCGCGAACGACTGGCACTTCGCCCACTACGCCGCCCGCGCCACCGGCGGCACGGGCCTGATCCTCACCGAGGCGACCGCGGTCAGCCCGGAGGGCAGGATCAGCCCCGCGGACCTCGGGATCTGGAACGACACCCAGGTCGAGGCGTTCCGCAGGATCACCCGCTTCCTGGGGAGCCAGGGGACCGTCCCCGGCATCCAGCTGGCGCACGCCGGGCGCAAGGCGTCCACCGACCGCCCGTGGAAGGGCGGCGCACCGGTGGGCGCCGACGAGTACGGCTGGCAGCCGCTCGGGCCCAGCCCTCTCCCCTTCGACGCGGGGCACCCGGTCCCCACCGAGGTGACGGTCGCACAGATACGGGAAATCACAGGCCAGTTCGCGGCCGCCGCCCGCCGCGCGCTGGACGCCGGATTCGAGGTCGCCGAGATCCACGGTGCGCACGGCTATCTGATCGGCGAGTTCCTGTCGCCGCACAGCAACCAGCGGACCGACGCGTACGGCGGGTCCTTCGAGAACCGCACCCGCTTCGCCCTCGAGGTCGTCGACGCCGTACGCGCGGTGTGGCCCGACGGGCTGCCGCTCTTCTTCCGTATCTCCGCCACCGACTGGCTGGACGAGGCCGGCTGGACGGCCGACGACACCGTTCGCTTCGCCGCCCTGCTCAAGGAGCACGGCGTCGACCTCCTCGACGTCTCCACAGGCGGCAACGCACCGCGGGTGCGCATCCCCGCCGGCCCCGGCTACCAGGTGCCGTTCGCGGCGCGCGTGAAGGCGGAGACCGGGCTCCCGGTCGCCGCGGTCGGCATGATCACCGAGGCCGGGCAGGCGGAGAAGATCCTGGGCAACGGCGAGGCCGACGCGGTGCTGCTCGGCCGCGAGCTGCTGCGCAACCCGTCGTGGGCCCGGCACGCGGCCCGTGAGCTGGGCGGCGAGATCCACATCCCGGAGCAGTACCACCGCTCCGTCTGAGAGCCCCGTGGAGCCCCGGAAATCCCCGTGCCGCCCGTTGCCGTCCCCGTTGCCGTCCCCGTGAGATCCGCGTGAGAGCGGCGTGGGATCCGCGTGCTCCGGCGACCGATGAGTTCCGGGGCCCCGGCCGGTCTGCACTGAGTACGTACGTACTCAGGAGGCACGCCGTGCTGCTCAAGAACAAGAACGCCGTCATCTACGGAGGGGGCGGCGCGATCGGCGGGGCGGTCGCCCGCGCCTTCGCGCGCGAAGGCGCGCGGGTCCATCTCGCCGGACGCACCCGCGAGAGCCTGGAAGATGTCGCCGATGCCATCCGCGCCGCGGGTGGCACGGCCGAGATCGATCAGGTCGACGCCCTCGACGAGGCGGCGGTCGACCGGCACGGCGACGCCGTGGCCGAGCGGGCCGGGAGCCTCGACATCTCGTTCAATCTCATCTCGTGGGCCGAAGTCCAGGGGACGCCGCTCGCCGAGATGACGCTTGCGGACTTCGAGCGGCCGGTCCACAACGCGGTGCGCACGATGTTCCTGACCTCCAGGGCCGCGGCGCGGCACATGATGCGGCAGAAGTCCGGCGTGATCCTCGCCTTCGGCGGCTACGGCGACCCGCCGCGCAACCACTACCTGGGCGGATTCCAGGTGGCGTTCGGCGCCGTGGAGTCCCTGCGCCGGAATCTGGCCTGCGAGCTGGGCCCGCACGGAATCCGCGTCCTCACGCTCCAGACCGGCGGCGTGCCCGAGACGATCCCCCTGGGATTCGAGTGGGGCAAGGCCATCACCGAGGAGATCGCGCGGAACACCATGCTGGGCCGGGCCGCCTCACTCGCCGACGTCGGCAATGTGGCGGTCTTCGCCGCCTCGGACCTGGCTCGTTCGATGACCGCGACAACTCTCAACATCACCGGCGGCTCGGTCGTCGACTGAACCGCTGATCCGCCCGCCGAACCTTCCGCACACATCGCCCAGAAAACCGTACACACCCAGGCTGAACTGCAAGAACACCCGTCCCACGGGCCGCTGTCGGTGGGCGGGTGCAGACTGGCCCGTATCCGCGACAACGGCGTCCTGGAGGTAAAAGATCATGACCGATGTTCTTCTGACTGTAGGCACTCGAAAAGGGCTCTTCATCGGCCGCAGGCGCGGCGGCACATGGGAGTTCGACGGCCCGCATTTCAATGCGCAGGCCGTGTACTCGATCGGGATCGACACACGCGGGCCCGTGCCCCGCCTGCTGGTCGGCGGCGACAGTGCGCACTGGGGCCCTTCGGTGTTCCACTCCGACGACCTCGGCAAGACCTGGATCGAGCCGGAGCAACCGGCCGTGAAGTTTCCGAAGGACACCGGAGCGTCGCTGGAGCGCGTCTGGCAGCTGCATCCGGCCGGTCCCGCCGCGCCGGACGTGGTGTATGCGGGGACGGAACCTGCCGCGCTGTTCCGCTCGGACGACCGCGGCGAGACCTTCGAGCTCGTACGGCCCCTGTGGGAGCATCCGACCCGCTCGAAGTGGGAGCCGGGCGGCGGCGGGGAGGCGGTGCACACCGTGGTGACCGACCGCCGGGACCCTCAGGCCGTGACGGTCGCGGTGTCGGCGGCCGGGGTGTTCCGCTCCAAGGACGGCGGCGCGAGCTGGGCGCCCTCCAACCAGGGGGTGTCGGCGGTCTTCCTGCCCGACCCCAACCCGGAGTTCGGGCAGTGCGTCCACAAGATCGCGCAGGACGCGGGCGATCTGGACCGGTTGTATCTGCAGAACCACTGGGGTGTGTACCGCAGCGACGACGCGGGCGCCAAGTGGACCGACATCGGCGCGGGACTGCCGTCCGACTTCGGCTTCGCGGTCGCCGCGCATCCGCACCGCCCCGACACGGCTTATGTCTTCCCGATCACGGCGGACGCGGACCGGGTGCCTGCCGGACGTCGGTGTCGCGTTTACCGTACGAGCGACGCCGGCGGTAGCTGGGAGGCGATGTCGGCCGGGCTGCCCGAGGGCGATCACTTCGGCACCGTGCTGCGCGACGCGCTGCGCACGGACGACGCGGATCCGGCCGGTGTGTACTTCGGCAATCGCAACGGCGAGGTGTATGCGAGCGCGGACGACGGAGACAGCTGGCAGCTGCTCGCCTCCCATCTGCCGGATGTGCTCTGCGTACGAGCAGCGGCCATGGGTTGAGAGGTGCTGCCGCCGCACCAGTAGAGTAACGCCCCGTGGCAGCACGACCCTTGAAAGAAATCATCGAGCCGGGGTGGGCGGACGCCCTCGCTCCAGTGGCCGAACGCATCACAGCGATGGGCGACTTCCTGCGGGCGGAGATCGCCGCGGGACGCACCTATCTGCCGGCCGGATCGAATGTGCTGCGCGCCTTTCAGCAGCCCTTCGAGGATGTGCGCGTCCTGATCGTCGGTCAGGATCCCTACCCCACACCCGGGCACGCCGTGGGGCTGAGCTTCTCGGTGGCGCCCGAGGTGCGGCCGGTGCCCGGCAGCCTGGACAACATCTTCCGCGAGATGCACGCCGACCTGGGGCACCCCCGGCCGGCCAACGGCGACCTCACGCCATGGACCCGGCAGGGCGTGCTCCTGCTCAACAGGGCGCTGACCACCGCGCCCCGCAAGCCCGCCGCGCACCGCGGCAAGGGCTGGGAGGAGGTGACCGAGCAAGCCATCCGGGCCCTCGCCGCGCGCGGCAAGCCCCTGGTGTCCGTGCTGTGGGGCCGTGATGCCCGCAATCTGCGACCACTCCTCGGCGACCTCCCGGCGATCGAGTCATCGCACCCCTCCCCCATGTCCGCGGACCGCGGCTTCTTCGGCTCCCGCCCGTTCAGCCGAGCCAATGAACTCCTTGAACGCCAGGGGGCGCAGCCGGTCGACTGGCGGCTTCCGTGACCGTGAGCTGGGTCCTCGCAGTGGACTCCGGAGGCTCCGGCCTGCGTACGGCGCTCGCCGACTCCTCCGACCCGGCACGTACCGACAGTGTCGAGTCGAGCGAACCGGTGCGCACCGGCGACGGGGGCATCGACGCGGAGCATCTGCTGGACCAGATGCTGCCGATGGCGCGCACACTGCTGGACCGGGCCGGTGGCGGCACGGTGTCCGCGGTCGCGATCGGCGCCGCCGGAATGGCGACGCTCGGCGGCCGGCTGCGCGCCGAACTGCCCGCCGCACTGGCCGAGTCACTGGGTGTACGCCGTCTCGCTCTCGCTGCGGACGCGGTCACCGCATACGCAGGGGCGCTCGGCCAGCGTCCCGGGGCCGTGGTCGCGGCCGGCACCGGCATGATCGCGATGGGCACGGATCTGTCCGCCTGGCACCGGGCCGACGGCTGGGGCCATCTGCTGGGCGACTGCGGCGGGGGCGCCTGGATCGGCCGGGCCGGTCTGGAGGCCGCGCTGCGCGCCCACGACGGGCGGCGCGGAGGTTCTGCCGCGCTGCTGGCCAGGATGGAGTCGGTGTTCGGTCCGGCGCAGGAGCTGCCGGGAATGCTGTATCCGCGCCCGGACCGGCCCGCGGTGCTTGCCTCCTTCGCGCCCGAGGTCGGGCGGTGCGCGGCGGAGGGCGACGCGGTGTCCGTGGCCATCCTCGCCGGTGCCGCCCGGCATATCGCGGAAGCGGCCGCGGCCGTGTGCCCGTCGGCCGCCAGTGCACCCGGTGGTTGTGAAGTCGCCCTGACGGGCGGGCTGTTCAAGATGGGTGACCCGCTGCTCGTTCCACTGAGGAGCGAGCTGGCCGGACAACTGCCGCACGCCCGGCCGGTGTCCGCGGCCGGCGATCCGCTCACCGGCGCGCTGCTTCTCGCGGCCGCTCTCGCCACCGATTCGCTGCGGCTGCCACGCCATCCGACGCTGCTGCACGTACCGACAGAGCAGGGCAGTTGAGGCGTACGACATTCACCGGATAAATACGGACAGATGACGCTTGAGTGCCCCCTCCCCGAACAGCCGCACCTCCAAAACCAGTAGCATGCGGCGCCATGAGCTCCCCCACTGGGCCCGCATCCGGCCTGCCTGTACGAATGCCGCGACCCCGCCAGTCCGGGCGGCACCGCCGCCCGGAACCCGTGGCGGCTCCTGAGGGCGCGCCCGCGCTTGTGCTCGCCGTTCCCGGCGCTCCCGCGCACGCCACGCGCAGCCTGGCCGAAGAGGTCATAAGCATCGCCCGTTCCGAGCTGCCCGGCCTCGACGTGGCCATCGGGTATCTCGACGGCGACGACGCCGAGTACCCCACGCTCGCGAGCGTCCTCGCGCACACCGCCGCCCGGCGCACCGAGCGGTACGAGATCGCGAAGGCCGCCGGCCGTGAGGTGGCCGCTCCCGAGGGTCCCGCCGCCGTCGTGGTGCCGCTCCTCGCGGGCCCGGACAACGCCCTGATGCGGCGCATCCGCCAGGCCGTCATGGACAGCCGCGCGAGCGCCGAGCTGACCGACGTCCTCGGCCCGCACCCGCTGCTCGCCGAAGCCCTGCACGTGCGGCTCTCGGAGGCCGGCCTGGCGCGCGCCGACCGCGCCCGGCTGTTCACCGTGGCCACTGCGGCCGACGGCATCATCCTGGCCACGGTGGGCGGCGAGGAGGCGGTCCAGGCCGCCGGGATCACCGGCATGCTGCTGGCCGCACGCCTCGCGGTGCCGGTCATGGCCGCGGCGCTGGACCAGGAAGGCTCGGTGGCCGCGATCGCCGAGCAGCTGCGCGGCTCCGGCTCGGCGCAGCTCGCCCTGGCCCCGTATCTCGTCGGCCCGGAGCTCCCAGAGGGCCTGCTGGACTCCGCCGTCAAGGAGGCGGGCTGTGCCGCCGCCGAGGCGCTCGGCGCCTATCCGGCGATCGGCAAGCTGGTGCTGTCGCAGTACACGACCGCGCTGGGCATCTCTCCGCGGCCGCAGGGCTCACCCTCGTACTGAGCAGATACGCAGAAGGGCCCGCACCACTCGAACGGTGCGGGCCCTCGCGCTACGGCCGGGTGATCAGGCGAAGATCACGCAGGAGGCCGCGGGGGCGTCAAGGGAGCCCGCCCTGCGCGGCACGCCGGTCTCCGGGTCGATGTCGAACCAGGTGACGTCCCCGGAGCGCTCGTTGGCCGCGTACAGCCTGCGTCCTGCCGGGTCCAGGGCGAGGTCGCGCGGCCAGTGCCCGCCGCACGGCACCGTGGTGACGAGCTCCGCCTTCTCACGCGTCTCGTCGAGCGCGAGTACGGCGATGCTGTCGTGGCCTCGGTTGGCGGTCCACAGATGCCTGCCGTCGTGCGAGACGACCACCTCGGACGGGTAGACGGGTCCTTCGACGCCGTCCGGCAGCACCGGCGTCTCGCCGACCGGTTCGAGCACGCCCGCGTCCGCGTCCCAGCGGCAGACGGTGAGGGTCGGCTCGAGCTCGTTCAGCACGTAGGCATGACTGCCCGCGGGGTGGAAGGCGAGATGGCGTGGCCCGGTTCCGGGGCGCAGCGCGGTCTCGCCGTGCAGGGTCAGCTCGCCCGCGTCGGTGTCCAGTACGCAGATCCGTATGGAGTCGGTGCCCAGGTCGACGCCGAGTACCCAGCGCCCGGTCGGATCGGGCAGCACCTGGTGCGCGTGCGGACCGCGCTGCCGTTGCGGGTCCGGTCCCGCGCCCTCGTGCTGCAGTACGCCACTGGCGGCGCCCGGCTCTCCGCCGGCCCCGACGGGGAGCACGGTGACGCTGCCCGAGCCGTAGTTGGCGGTCACCAGATGGCCTGCTGCGAGCGCGAGATGGGTGGGGCCTTCGCCGCACACCGGGATCCGCACCCCGATCGGCTTCGGCGAGGGCCCGTTGACGTCGAAGGCCGCCACCGCGCCCTCGGCGGTCTCCGAGACGGCGTAGAGGACCGGGCCGCCGGATCCGATCGCGATGGCGAGATACGACGGGTCGGCGACCGCGTCGCTCGCGCCCGTCTCGGCGAGCGCACCGGTCTCCCCGTCCACGGCGGCGGCGATGATCCCGCGGCCTCCGGCCGAGGTGAACGATCCGATGAATGCACGCCCGGCGCCTTCGTCACCCACAGCGTTTCCCCTCTCCGCCGACTGATCGCTTGTTGCCGGGCCGACGGTAGCAGGCGGTCTAGACCAAGTCCGGCTCCTCCTCGCCCTGCTCACCGAGGGCGCGCGCCTGCGCCTCCGGGTGGTGGACGTAGGCGGGCCGCCACTGGGTGGGGTCGTACGTACGGTGGAAGACGGGCGTCGCGGAGCCCGAGATCGGCGGCACGATCCACGACCAGTCCGCGCCGACGCGGCGGCCCCGGCTCGCCTCCCGGTCCAGGTGGGTGAGGAAGCGGCGCGATTCGGTGTGGTGGTCGGTGACGGTGACGCCCGCGCGGTCGAAGGAGTGCAGCACGGCGCGGTTCAGCTCTACCAGCGCGCGGTCCTTCCACAGCGAGCGGTCGTTCGTCGTGTCGAGGCCCAGCCGCTCGGCGATGCGCGGCAGCAGGTCGTAGCGGTCGGTGTCGGCGAGGTTGCGGGCGCCTATCTCGGTGCCCATGTACCAGCCGTTGAAGGGGGCTGCGGGGTAGCAGATACCGCCGATCTCCAGGCACATGTTCGCGACGGCGGGTACGGCGTGCCAGCGCAGGCCCAGCTCCTCGCACCAGCGCTCCTCCGGATGGTGCAGCTCCACTTCGAGCACGGCCTCGGGCGGCAGGTCGAACCAGCGCGGCTTGCCGTCACCGTCCTCGATGAGGAGGGGCAGCAGGTCGAAGGGCGTGCCGGGGCCGCCCGGCCAGCCGAGCCGTAAGGCGACGTCGGTGACGGCGGCGTTGCGAGGGTCGCCCACGGTGTGCCCGTGGGCGGAGCTGTAGCCCGCGTACCGTACGAGCTGCTCGTTCCAGATCCGCGGGCCGGGGCGGCCGGGCGCGTCCGGGGCGAAGACGGTGATCATCGGGCGGATGCGGCCGCCGTTGGTGGCCTGGCGCAGGTGTTCCGCCGACTCGCGTGCCACGGAGTCGGCGTCATCGATGTGCCTTCGGTCGCGTACGCGCAGGGAGCGCCAGTAGAGGCGGCCGATGCAGCGGTTGCTGTTGCGCCAGGCGACGCGTGCGCCGTAGGCGAGTTCTGCGCGGGTATGGCGGTATGTGCCGGTCTCGCCTATCTCCGCGAGGACGGCAGCGATCCGGGCCGCGGGATCGGCCGCCGCTCGCTCCTCCCGGTGGTGGAGGCGGATGAAGTCCTCGGCCTCCTGGCGGTCCACCTGTGCGCCGGTCAGGCACAAGGGTCTGAACAGAGACTTCCGCATGGTGCGCACCCCCGGGCTCCTGGAGGGACGTACGTGGATGCCGCTGTGGCTACCCCTTGAACAGACTGATCTACCCTGTGTGTGCCGGGGGAATTTGCCTCGTTCAAGGGCTTTGCGGCTATTCCCCAGGTCAGCCAGGCACGAGCGGCGCCCCGCGCCGAGACACGAAGGGGCGCGTCCAGCTCCGCGAGCGCCCGCTGGAGTGCCTGGAGATACCTGAAAGGGCCGCCTCGGCACCGGGGTGTTGCTGAGGCGCCGGTACGGAGCCTCAGCGGGCGTCTCCGCGTCCCCGCCGCCCGCGCCTTCGCTTCCCCGCCTCCCGCGTCCCCGCCGCCCGCGCCTTCGCGTCCCCGCCTCCCGCGTCCCCGCCGCCCGCGCCTTCGCGTCCCGCGCCTCCGCGTCAGGACCCGACCAGCGGAGAGCTCGGGGAGCTGTGCAGCGGCTTGGCCAATTCGGTGAGCACCTTCTCCAACCCGTGGAGGTGGTGAAGCGCGGCCTCGGCGCTTGGGTGGTGGTACGCGTCGGGCGTCTCGGCCTTGGGCACTGCCACGGCGGCCGGCTGGGCGCCGGGCGACACCAGGGCCTGGACGGCGGCCTCCACGCGCCAGCAGGCCGCAGCCAGCCGGGCGTCGTGCGACGCCTGCGGGTCGGCCGCGACGGAGGCCAGCCCCCGAACCTCACGGGCGCAGTCGTCCAGCAGGGCCAGGACCTGGCGGGCGCGGGCCTTGCGGGCACGCAGCGGGTTCAGCGGGTGGACCAGCGGGGCCAGGGAGAGTCGTGCTCGGCCGAGCACCACCTCAAGCTCGGCGGCCGGCGGCGCCGGGTCGGCCTGCTCGTCCCCGGCCAGCCGGCGCGCGGTGGTCGTGGTGCAGTCGTGCACGCTCTGCACGGCGCGCTCGATCCAGGCGTTGGTCGCTGCGTGCGTCGTGACGGGCAACACGAATGTCACAGCCAGCGCCGCACCGATCGCGCCGACGCCTGTCTCCGCGAGACGCAGCACCAGCAGGCCGGGTTCCAGCACCCCGAGCAGCCCGTACAGCAGGGCGACCATCAATGTCACCGCCAGCATCATCCAGCTGTACGAGACCGGGGCGGCGTAGAAGATCGCGAAGACGCACACGGCCACCAGCGCGGCCGTGGGGGCTACCGCCCCGTGCAGCGGCAGGGCGAGGAGGAGTCCGGCGGCGATGCCGACGACCGTACCGAGGATCCGCCGGAAGCCACGGATCAGAGTTTCACCCCGCGAGGAGGTATTCACGAAGATCCACCACGCGGCGCCCACGGCCCAGTACCAGCGTCCCTCGGACAGGACCTGGCCCACCACGAGCGCGAACGCACCCGCGACGACGACTTGGATCGCCTGGCGGGTGGTGATCCGCGCGATGCCCGAGCCACCCGGCGGGACCGGCGCGGCGGGCGGCGGCAGTCGCCGCTCGTAACACCAGAGGCCGAAGCGGACGCCCGAGGAGGCGAGCAGAGCGAGCACGACGGCCGAGTACAGGCCGGGCAGCTGCTCGGGCACCGTGTGCAGGAACTGCGCCACGAAGAAGGTCATGAAGGCAAAGACGCCCAGGGCGTGGCCCCGCGGGCCCCAGCGCCTGGCGTACACCCCGAGGCCGGCGACGGCGAGGAACGCCACGTCGCGCAGCAGCGCAACGTCGTGCAGCCCGGCCGCGAGGGCGAGCACCGGGAAGCCGACGGCAGGCAGCAGGGCAGTGGTGGCGGCCTGGGCGCGGACCGTCGCGTCGGTGACCGTGAAGAGGGCGAGGAGCGCGGCCAGACCGCCGGCGATGACCGCGGTGAGGTTGTGACCGGTGAGGCCGCACAGGGCTACCGCCAGACCGACGCCGAGGACGGACCGAGTGGCGCTGCGCAGCCGCAGCCGCTCCGGATCCGGCACCACGAACATCCTCCGCATCACTGCTTTCCGCCCCGCCTTCGCCCTGACATGGAAAAGGCGCCGCGGAGTCCGCAGCGCCATCGACCTCTACATCAGAACATCCGCAACCCCATTGGCTCAAGCGAGGCCGGAATCACTGGACCATTGACCCAGTCAGACCTGCTGATCACGGCCGCAATGCGAGCCAACGGACTACTGAGTCGAGGTCTGGCCCACCATCGACCCTGGCTACTCGAACCGCGCGGTGTCGCCTGCCCCTCGGCGGACGATCTCGAGTTCGCCGCCGGAGAAGTCGATGACCGTGGTCGGCTCGGTGCCGCAGTCGCCGGAGTCGACCACGGCGTCCACCACGTGGTCGAGCCGTTCCTTGATCTCCCAGCCCTGTGTCATCGGCTCGTCCTCGTCGGGCAGGAGCAGGGTGCTGGAGAGCAGCGGCTCACCGAGTTCGGCGAGCAGAGCCTGAGCTACGGCATGGTCAGGGATCCGGACTCCGACCGTCTTCTTCTTCGGGTGCAGCAGCTGGCGCGGCACCTCCTTCGTAGCGGGGAGGATGAAGGTGTAACTGCCGGGCGTCGCTGCCTTGATCGCGCGGAACACGTCGTTGTCGACATGCACGAACTGACCCAGCTGCGCGAAGTTCTGGCAGACGAGGGTGAAGTGGTGACGATCGTCGAGGTTCCGGATCGACCGGATCCGGCCGATGCCGTCACGACTGCCCAGCTGGCATCCCAGTGCGAAACAGGAGTCCGTCGGGTACACGACGAGCGCGCCGGATCGGATGCTGTCAGCCACACTGCTGATGGTGCGCCGCTGAGGATTGTCGGGGTGCACGTCGAAGTACTTGGCCATCCGCCGAGTCTAGAGCGTGTTGCGGATGGCTGTGATCTGGGCGTTTTCCTCGTATGCGTGGTGTGTTGAGGGCCGAGCCGTTGATGTACGGGCGGGTGAGGTGGTCGGCCGGCGAGGCGCGGTCACAAGCGGACGACGACGACGGCGATGTCGTCGCGGGCGCCGCCGCTGACGCCGAGGTGGGCCAGCAGGGCGTCGGCGAGCCGCTCCGGGCCGAGGCGGCTGAAGCGGGCCAGGGCGTCGGTCAGCCGCTCAAGGCCCGCGTCGATGTCCTCGCCGCGGCGTTCGATGAGTCCGTCGGTGTAGAGGACGAGAATGTCGTCGGGGGTGTAGGGCAGGGCGGCCTGGGGGCGGGAGACGTGCTCGGGCCGGGCGCCCAGCGGCGGGTCGGTCGCCCCGTCGAGCAGCTCCCAGGTGCCGTCGGGGTGCACCAGGACGGGCGGCGGGTGGCCGGCACTGCTGTAGGTGATCTGTCGACCGCTGGTGTCGATTGTCGCTTCGACCGCGGTGGTGGCCAGCGCCCCTTCCACCGAACGGGCGTACAGGCCCAGCACCTCCAGGGCATGAGCGGGGCCCGGGACGGCCCGCGTGGCCGCACTCAACGCGCTGCGGAGCATGCCCATGACGGTCGCGGCTTCCAGGCCGTGGCCGACGACATCGCCGACCGCCACGGCGAAGCCGTTGCCGGGCAGGTCGACGACGTCGTACCAGTCGCCGCACACGTTCAGCGAGCCCATCGCGGGCAGGTAGCGCACTGCGACGTCCCTGTGCCGGGCCAGGTCCGGGGAGTGGAGCATGGCCTCCTGGAGGGTGAGGGCCACCTGGCGTTCGCGAACGTGGGCCTGGCGCAGTTCGTCGTTCAGCCGCTGCAGTTCCCGGGCCCGGGCGTACAGCTCGGCCTCCATCGCATCGGCCCGCTCGCTCAGCGCCCCGCCCGCCGTATGGCGGGAGCGGCGGGAGAGGACGAAGGCGGTCACGTCCTCCACCCGGTGGATGATCCACGCGACCGACCCGTCCGGACCCAGGACGGGGGTGTTGATCGGGGACCACCACCGCTCCTCGAACGCCCCGGCGCGGTGCACGATGGGGATGTCGTACTTCTGCAGCGCCATGGTGTCCGGCTCCCGGGAGGTCAGAGCCCGGTGCAGCGATTCGCTCAGGTTCCGCACGCCGTCGGCATCCGGGTCCGCGGGATTGTCCGGAAAGGCATCGAAGATGTACTGCCCGATCAGATCTTCGCTGGTCCGGCCGGTCGCCTGAAGGTATGCGTCATTGACGTCAACGATCACCAGGTCCGGGCCCAGCACCAGGTACGGGCTGGGCGTGGCGGCGAACAGCGCCCTGTAGTCGATCTCCGGTGTCGTCACCCGCTGCCTGCCCGTCCATGTTCCGGCTCACGGACCTCCCTGTGCCGTCAATCTACGAGACGTCCGGCATCCGCGCCCCTCACGAGCCGCCTCACGGAGGCCGCGGTTTACGCCTCCGGGTCGGTGGACGGACCCGACCGGTGGGCGGGATGTGCGGGCTGAGGTCGCCTCGGCACACGAGCAGGGCGGTTCGGGCTGCCTCTGCCGACGAGCTGGGCATCGTCGAGGCGTAGAGGTCAGGAGCGCGGTGGGCGGGGTTGATCGGCGCGCGCCGCGTTCTTCTCCCTGATGCGCACGGCTTCTTGCCGGACCTCGGCCTGAGTGGCGCGTTCCTGCTGCAGCCACTCGGGGCAGTCCCTCTTCAGCGCGTCGATCTGTTCCGTGGTGAGAGCCTCCGTGACTCCGCCACGCGCGAGACCAGCGATGGAGATACCCAGCTTCGCCGCGACAACCGGCCGGGGATGCGGGCCGTTGCGTCGCAGTTCCAGCAGCCACTCGGGCGGATCGGCCTGGAGCTCGTTCAACTCGGTGCGCGAGACGACACCCTCCTGGAAGTCGGCGGGGGTGGCCTCGAGGTACACACCCAGCTTCTTTGCCGCGGTTGCGGGCTTCATCGTCTGGGTGGTCTGGTGCGACGTCATGACGTCAAGGGTATCGAACGCGTGCGCTAGGTCCGACCATGACCGGTAACCTGGCGGAGTGACAGGCTCGGAAGCATCCCCCTCGTTCCGGCTCGCGTATGTCCCGGGAGTGACGCCCACGAAGTGGGTTCGGATCTGGAACGAGCGCCTGCCCGAAGTCCCACTGACCCTCATCGGGGTGTCTGCCGCCGAAGCATTCGACGTGCTGCGGGGCGGCGGCGCAGACGCGGGCTTTGTACGGCTGCCGATCGACCGGACGGACCTCAGCGCGATCCCCCTCTACGCCGAGACGACGGTGGTCGTGGTCCCGAGGGACCACGTCGTGGCGGCGGTGGACGAGGTGCGCGCAGAGGATCTGGCCGACGACATCGTGCTGCATCCCCTCGACGACACTCTCGACTGGGAGCGCCTGCCGGGACTGCCCGCGAACGAGCGCCCCGCCACGACGGCGGACGCCGTCGAACTGGTGGCGGCAGGCGTGGGACTGCTCGTCGTCCCGCAGTCGCTCGCCCGCCTGCACCACCGCAAGGACCTCACGTACCGGCCGGTGGCGAACGCCCCCGAGTCGCGCATCGCGCTGTCGTGGCCGCAGGACGAAACCACCGAACTGGTGGAGCAGTTCATCGGGATCGTCCGCGGGCGGACCGTCAACAGCTCACGGGGCCGCCCTCCGACCCCGGCGCAGCCGAAGCGCAAGCGTCCCGACACGGGCGGCGCACAGCGGAAGCCCGCGGTCGGCAAGTCGACCGGCAAGTCGACCGGCAAGAGCCCACGGAGTGGTTCCGGCGGCCCCAAAGGCGGCAAGCGCGGCAAGCCTCGCCGCCGGCCGTAGCCCCGGCTTCGCGCATCCGTGCAGGTCTCTTCAGACGTGGACGAGGCGGCGGTACTGAGCCCGGCGGAGATCCCCTCTCGACAATCCACCGTCGTGGGATGCCTTTGAAGCCCTTGCTGTGCGGGGGAAAACCCCACCGCGAATGCTCGTGCAGGCATGATCGATCCGGCGTACGACGACTGTGATCGTGGAAGCATGGAGATCACGCAGCAGCCACATAGGCGTTCCGCCAGTTCGTTAGTTTCGAAGACCTTGGGCAGGCCCGGCCAGAGGTGGGTCTGGCGGGGGATCACATTGCTGCCGGTGTCAACGGCCCGGTTCATGCGCACGGTATCGATGGGGCGCTTCGCCCACGCGCCGGCGGCGCTTCTGGGGATGGGGCTGGGGCTCGTCGCCTGGTTCGTCGTCCTGATCAGCACACAGGCGGCCGTAAACGGCGCTCTCTACCCGCTCTTGGATGCGCACGATTACCAGAACTCCTGGGGCGGCCCTACCCTGGCGGGTGCCTGGGCGGTACACGCGGCACTGGCCGTGCCGATTGTCCTGGCTGCCGTATGGCTGCTGCGTGGCCTGGTCGTACTCGGCTCCTGCGATCAGGAATCATCCACCGTAGCGAGGTCCCACTGGTGGAGCAGGCCGCTCGCCATCCTGTTGGCCGCAGCAGGAGCGGTGCTGTTCGTGGGATGGATCAATCAGCTGTGAACCGGACGGCGTTGGGTCCCGGCTCAGGTGTCGCGCCGAAACGCACGGCCCCGCTGCGGTGCGTCCACCGGGCCCCAGGTCGCGCCGACTGCTGCCGACGGGCCACGTCCCTGTCCGGTTTCGGTCAGCGCTCGTGAGCCTGGACTGGTTGCAGGCGCCAACCTCACCGGACAGTGGCTCAACCCGATCGCCGCAAGCCGGCCATTGGTACAGTCATGCACCGGAGTACCGGACCAGGCGGAGGCCAACGGACCATGGCGGTGGACGCGCTCGACACCCGCATCCTGCGGCTGCTGATCGAGCAGCCGCGCACCAGCGTGCGCGAGTACGCCCGGATCCTGGGCATCGCCCGCGGCACCCTGCAGGCACGAATCGACCGGCTTGAGCGTGACGGCGTGATCACGGGCACGGGGCCGTACCTCTCCCCCGCGGCACTCGGGCACCCGGTCCTCGCCTTCGTCCATATCGAGGTCACCCAGGGGCATCTGGACGAGGTCGGCGACGCGCTCGCGGCCCTGCCGGAGATCATCGAGGCGTTCTCGATCACCGGCGGCGGGGATCTGCTGACCCGGGTCGCCGCGCGCGACAACGGACATCTCGAAGACGTCATCCAGCGGCTGATCCAGCTGCCGGGCGTGGTGCGCACGCGCACCGAGATGGCGCTCCGCGAACGGGTGCCGCACCGGTTGCTGCCGCTGGTCGAGTCGGTGGGCCGGACGGCAGGCACCTCACGCTGAGAAGCACCTTGGCATGCTGGACCGCATGAGCACATCGCGCACCGCTTCGGTCATCTTCGATCTCGACGGCACCCTCGTGGACAGCGAGCCGAACTACTACGAGGCCGGGCGCAGGCTCCTGGCCCAGCACGGCGTACCGGACTTCACCTGGGAGCACCACACGCGCTTCATCGGCATCGGGACGCGGGAGACGCTGGAGATTCTGCGCGGGGAGTACGGGATCGAGGCGCCGGTCGAGGAGTTGCTGGCCGGGAAGAACCGGCACTATCTGGAGCTGGCGCGCGCCTCGACGGTGGTCTTCCCCGAGATGCGGAAGTTCGTGGAACTGCTGCATACGGAGGGAGTGCCGATGGCGGTGGCATCCGGCTCGTCCCGCGCCGCCATCGACGCGGTACTGGCGGGCACCGGTCTTGACGCGTTCATCCCGACGGTCGTCTCCGCCGAGGAGGTCGCGCGGGGCAAGCCGGAGCCCGACATCTTCCTGGAGGCCGCGCGCCGCCTGGGGGCCCGTCCCGACGATTGCGTGGTGCTGGAGGACGCGCCTCCGGGCGCGGCGGCTGCACACGCGGCCGGCATGCGCTGTATCGCCATTCCCTACGTGCCCGCGACGGCCGACGACCCGGCGTTCCGGGCGGCGGGGCTGCTCTTCGCGGGCGGGCAGGGCGAGTTCACGGCGCGAGCCGCGTACGACTGGCTCGTTGCGGCATCAGAGTGACCGTGCAAGAACTGGAGCAAGCCGTACCGGTCACGCCGGCATCCAGTTCCCCATGACCAGCGCGCCCAACGGCCGGCGCCCGCACCCGCGGACCTCGGTGGAGGCTTCAGGCGCGTTTGGTGGAGTCGAGGTGGGCGAACACCACCACGTTGTCCGTGTAGTCCTTCGCCTTCTTGTCGTACTCGCCTCCACAGGTGATCAGACGCAGCTGGGGGGAGGGGGTGTCGGCGTAGACCCGTTCATCGGGGAAGTGCGCCTTGCTGAAGGTTTCGACGGAGTCGACCTTGAACGTGGCGATGGTGCCGTCCTCACGGGTGATGTCGACCTTGCTCCCGGGCTTGAGCAGGCTGAGCTGCAGGAATACGGCGGGTCCGGTCTTGGTGTCGACGTGGCCCGCGACGACTGAGGTGCCGCGCTCGCCCGGTGTGACACCACCCTGGAACCAGCCGACCAGATTGGTGTCGTCCGGGGGTGGTGGGTTCAGCTGTCCGGATGGGCCGATGGCCAACGCCGTGAAGGGCGCGTCGACGGCGATCTCCGCGATCACGAGTCGCTTCGGGACGGAACGGGGCAGCACAAGCTCGACGGCGGGGGCGACAGCCCCAGGTGCGGCGGGAGCGGAGGCCACAGCGCGGGCCGGCGGCTTGAGTTCCGCCGAGGGTGCGAAGAAGTTGTAGACAAGAAGGAAACCCAGCACAACCGCGACAGCAGGCCACAGCAGGGCGCGGCCGAGGGAGCGGGAGGCGAGGGCGGTACCGGGAGGCTGCTGGGCGGTCATGCGAGCGTGCCTTTCGCGTACGGGACGTCAGTGGGGCGCGGGGAGGCGACGGAACAGGCTGCGGTGCGACAAGGGCAATCGCCGCGGCCACCGCCCGGGGAGGGACGGCGGCCGCGACGGCAAGCGAACTGCTACTTGTTCGGTCCCATCAGGCCACCGAAGTGCCCGACGAGTTGCGGCGACGCAGCTGGTACGCCCCTGCGCCGAGACCACCGAGCATCAGCGCCGCGCCGGCAGCCAGGCTCCCGCCGGACATGGCCAGGCCGCCGCCACCGGTGTGAACGCCACCGTTCGGCTTGTCGTGGTCGTCCTTGTCGTGGTCGTCCTTCTTGTACTCGTGGTCGTCCTTGTCGCCCTTGTCGTGGTCGTCCTTCTTGTACTCGTGGTCGTCCTTCTTGTACTCGTGGTCGTCCTTCTTGGAGTCGTGGTCGTCCTTCTTGGACTCGTGGTCGTCCTTCTTGGACTCGTGGTCGTCCTTCTTGGAGTCGTCGTCCTTCTCGGACTTGTCGCCCTTCTCGGACTTGTCTCCGTAGCCGCCCTCGTCCTCCTCGGCCGCGATCATGGCCAGGGCGCCGCCACCGGTGTCAACGCCACCCTTCGGCTTGTCGTGGTCGTCCTTGTCGCCCTTGTCGTGGTCGTGCTTCTTGTACTCGTGGTCGTCCTTGTCGCCCTTGTCGTGGTCGTCCTTCTTGGACTCGTGGTCGTCCTTCTTGGAGTCGTCGTCCTTCTCGGACTTCTCGTCCTTCTTGGAGTCGTCGCCGTTCTCGGACTTGTCACCCTTCTCGGACTTGTCTCCGTAGCCGCCCTCGTCCTCCTCGGCCGCGATCATGGCCAGGGCGCCGCCACCGGTGTCAACGCCACCGTTCGGCTTGTCGTGGTCGTCCTTGTCGTGGTCGTCCTTGTCGCCCTTGTCGTGGTCGTGCTTCTTGTAGTCGTGGTCGTCCTTGTCGCCCTTGTCGTGGTCGTCCTTCTTGTACTCGTGGTCGTCCTTCTTGGACTCGTGGTCGTCCTTCTTGGACTCGTGGTCGTCCTTCTTGGACTCGTCGTCGTCCTTCTTGGACTCGTCGTCGTCCTTCTTGGACTCTTCCTTCTTGGAGTCGTCGTCCTTCTCGGACTTCTCGTCCTTCTTGGAGTCGTCGCCGTTCTCGGACTTGTCGCCCTTCTCGGACTCGTAGCCGTATTCGCTGGAGGAGGAGCCACTCTCGTGGTCCTCGCCGAGGGTCAGCGCGTATGCGGCGGGAGTGGTGATCGCCAGGACCGCGGAGACGGCCGCTGACGCGAACAGGGTGCGGGCAGAGCGCATGAGGCACATTCCTTTCGCCGCGACTACGACGGCCGACACTTCATCGGCTCATGGAATCGCAGGGGCGACGTGATTCACCGTTAGCCGGATTTCGCCTGCGCACCACCGGAGAGCGCCGCATTCGAGCTACACCATGGGGCCCTTCGTGTGACAACCAGCCAATAGTCACCCGTTGGACGGCACGCCGCGCCGAAGGGAGGTTTGAGCCCCGACCCGTCAGCCGAGGAGGCTCAGCCGGACCTGACGGTCCGGGTTGTCGTGGTTCGTGTCCGCCGACCTCCGTGAAGGCAACACTGAACGTCATCGCATGGGTGGTAAGGCACCCGGGGCCACCAGCGCGGCCCGCCCGCCGGGGACCGGGCACCGGCCGGCGACTCCCGTGCCCTGAGACCAGTCGGCCCCGAGCGGACCTTCACGCCCTGCCCATGTCGCGCGTCCCTGGACGAGCCCGCAGGGCTCGCCGTCGACATCGCCCGCCTCCTCCTTCGTCAACGGAGCCGTCCTCGCCGTCGACGGCGGCGTGACGGCCCTCGGCCCCGGCACGCTCGCCTTCGACTTCCGGATCGAACCGCGAGCACCGCGGGCCTGACGCCTGACGCCTGACACCTGACGCCTGGTCAGGGCTTGCGTCGAAGCCGTGCAGAAAGGTGGTGCTGAAGGGGCTGGCCGACCGCCGCCAGGTCATGGACGAAGTCGAGCGTGTCCTCGTCCGTCACGGTGTAGCGGCGGCGGGTGGCGTTCACCTCCTTGGCCGTGGGAGTGAGAGCCACCTCGCGGGTGCTGAGGTCGACCGTCCCGGCGTCGGCGCTGCCGACCAGAATCTCCGCGATGCCGGTGGGCTGGGTGATCAACGCCTCGACCCGTCCATCGGGTTGGAGCCGCCACCAGCCGCTCTCCCGGGCCGACGGCCGCAGCGGGGTACCGTCCGCATCGAGCAGCCAGGCGCGCGCCTCGTAGTGGAGAAAAGGCCGCCCGTCGTGGCTGAAGGTGACCTCCTGCGCGTACGCGAACTCCTCCTCGAGCGTCGGATATCCGCCCCGGCCCCGGCCGGCCCAGGTACCCAGCAGCCCGATCACCGGCGCGAGCAGTGCGTGCGGTGCGGGTGCGTCGTCCGGTCCCAGGGCGTCGGGATACGGGGGCTTGTGGGCGGGGTCGTACATGAGGTGCGCTCCTGGGTCGAGTCCGGTGCCGGACGGCAGCTTAGGCGGACGTGCGAACCGGCCGGGCGTAGGCTTTCGCTCAGCATGGACGCGGCGGCGGGGGGCGGAGCACATGACGGCTGAGACGACTGGGAGATGGGGGTCGACCCTCGATTCGGTCGTGGTGTACGCGCAGGGCGCGGTCTGCCGCCGCCTGGCCCGGGGCAGCGTGCCGCCCGACGGCCGGGTACGGGTGACGGGACTGCCCCGCTCGCTGGACCCGGGTTCGCTGCGGGCCCATGTCCTGGGCGCCCCCGGGGTGCGCGTCACCGAGGCCCGGGTGGAAGTCGAGGCAGAGCCGCTCGCCACGGGCACGCCCGACGAGTCGCGGCGCGAGGTCGAGCGGCTGAGAGATGCGTACGCCGCGGCCCTGGGACGCCGGGACCGACAACTGAGCCTGATCGAGGAGGTAAGGGCCCTCCACCCGGTCCCACCTGTCCGCAGGCGCGAGGACCCGCACCGCCGCACCCCGGTCGACGCGTGGCTGGAGCTCGCCGACTTCGTCGACGAGCGGCTGACGGGACTGCACACCCGCCTCGTCGAGCTGGAGGAGGCGCTGTGCAACGTCGAGCACGAGCTCACCGTCGCCGCCGACAGGCTCGCCCGCGCCTCCACCGACGCGCCGTCAGCGCATGTGGAGACCACGGTCTGCGCGGTCCTGGCCCTGGACGGCACCGGGGACGCGGAGGTGGAGCTGGAGCTGGAATACGGGGTGCCGGGCGCCGTCTGGGTGCCGGCCTACCGTCTCACTCACCGTCAGGGCGGCGGCAGCGGCCGTCTGTTGCTGCGCGCCTCGGTCGCCCAGCGGACCGGCGAGGACTGGACCGGCGTGCGCATCGCCCTGGCCACCGCCGATCTTCGGCGCCGCACCGACCTGCCGAGGCTCCGCTCGATCCGGATCGGACGCAGTCAGCCCGCCCCCGCGCCTTCCGGCTGGCGCGAGCCCCCGGCCGGGCTCGTCGACCTGTTCTCCGGGTACGACGCGGCAGGCCCTGGCCCGGCCACGACCGCGGCGCCCGTGGCTGTCGCGGCCGGCTCCGCGCCCGCCGCGGGCGGCTCCGCGTCCGGTCCCGTCCCGCCACCGCCGCCTCCCCCGCCGCCGGCACCGCAGGGCTACGGCGGTCCGCCGGCCGCGGTCCCGGTGCCCGGCGGCGCGTACGGCGCTCCCCCGGAAGTCTTCGGCGGCGGGATACCCGACCTCGCCCAGCCGGCGGCCCGGTCGCGACCGACCGGCAGGCCGGGTGCCGGCGGCAGGTCCTTCGCGGGTGCCCCCGCCGCCATGGCGCCCGCGGCTCCTGGCCGGGCTGCGCCGCCACCCCCTCCGGCGCCGGTAGCCGGTCCGCCGCAGCCGAGCGGCGCCGAGCTCGACTACGCCGCCCTCGTCCTGTGCGGCCCCGACGAGCAGGGCGGTCGCAGAGGCCGGCTGTTTCCCGACTCTCCCTTCGACCCGGTGGCGGCCGAGTACCGCCGCCGCGCCGAAGCCGTAGCCGCGCTGCCGCTGCCCGGACAGGCCGTGCGGCCCCGCGAGTCCGCGGGCTCCTTCGACCACCGCTTCGATGCCACCGCCCGCGCCGACATTCCGTCGGACGGCGCCTGGCACACCGTCACCGTCGGCGAGATCCCGGTCGGCCTGCGTACCGAGTTCCTCTGCGTGCCGTCCGTGGAGCAGACCGTGTACGCGACTTTGGTGCTCTCCAACGCCACCGACCAGGCACTGCTGGCCGGCCCGGTGGAGGTCACCGTCGACGACGACTTCCTGCTGACCGCCGCACTGCCCACGCTCGCCCCCGGCGGTGTCCGCCGGGTGGGGCTCGGGCCGGCCGAGGACATCCGGGTCACCCGCCGTACGAACCTGCACGAGTCCACCTCGGGCCTGCGCAACAACACCACCGTGCTCGACCACCGCGTCCACGTCGAGCTGGCCAACCGGCTCGCGAGGCCCGTCACAGTCGAAGTCCGCGAGCGGGTGCCGGTCACCTCCGATCCGGACGTCCGGATCGAGGAACGGGCCGACTGGACGACACCCGAGGAAGGCACGGGGCCCGATCGCCATGCGCCGGGCACCCGCGTCTGGCGGCTGGACCTGCCCGCAGGCGCCACTGCCGCCCTCGACGGCGGCTACGAGATCCGCATCCCGACCGGCAAGGCCCTGGTCGGCGGCAACCGCAGGAGCTGACACACGCCATGTCCACGGCCCAGAAGCCGATCGCCCTCCCCGTCACCGCCGTCACTTGCCTTGAGGATCGCGCCCACATCGAGCGCGCCGTCGTGCTCGACCTGGAGGCCGGGGTCCAGCAGTTGCGTCTCGGGCCGGTCAGTTCGCTGACCGTCGACCGGACCCTCCATGCCGAGCTGACCACCGATCACCCCGCGACCGTGCTCGACGTGCGGATCGTCCGCAGCTGGACGCCGCGCGGGCCGCTGCCGTCCACCGACGACGACTCCGCCCTGCGCCACCGCGTACACACCCTCGAAGAGGAGCGGCTGGCCCTGGGGCAGCGACGCGACCGGCTGCATGCCCGCCTTGACCTGCTCGGCCGCCTCGCCGCCGATCTGCTGCGGGAGATCGGCGAAGGCGCCGGCTCGGGGGAGACCGAACTGCCCCGCTGGGCCCGCGAACTGGACCGGGTGGACGACGAGCGCGACGCGCACGGCGAGCAACTCCGCACCGTGGAGGCCCGGCTGGCCGCCCTCACTGCCGAACTCGAGGAAGCCCAGCGGGCCATGCACCTCTCCGAGGAGGAGCCCGCCGAGCTGGTCGGCCATATCGAGTTGACCGTGGAGGCCGCGGTCGCCGGGCCGGTCGGGCTGCGCCTGAGCCACCTCACCCCGTGTGCGCTGTGGCGGCCCGCCTACCGGGCCGTGCTCGACGGGGACTCACTGACACTGGAGACCGACGCGATGGTCTGGCAGCGCACCGGTGAGGACTGGTCGGACGTACGGCTGACATTGTCGACGGCCCGCTCGGCGCTGGCCACCGATCCGCCACGGCTGGGCGAGGACCGGCTGACGCTCAAGGACCGCTCCGCAGCGGAGCGCCGCACGGTCGACGTCGAGCTGCGCGAGGAGGAGATCGGGGCCCTCGGCCCGGTCCCGGTGCTCGGCCTGCCGGGGGTGGACGACGGCGGCGAGGCGCGGGTGTTGAGATCCCCCGCGCCGGTCTCGGTACCCGGTGACGGCCGCGCCCACCGGGTGCCGCTCTCCGCATTCACCACGGCCGCGCGCAGCGAGTACGCGTGCTCAGCGGAGTTGTCCCCCCTGGTCACCCAGGTGGTGCGGTTCGACAACCTGTCCGGCCACGCGCTGCTCGCCGGGCCCGTGGACCTGGTCCGCGGCAGCGGATTCAGCGGCCGCGGCACGCTGGACTTCACCGCCCCCGCCGCCCCCGTTGAGCTGGCCTTCGGCAGCTGCGACGACTACAGGGTGGTCCGGCATGCCGAGGAGTCCCGCGACTTGACCGGAATCACCCAGCGGACCGTGGTCACCCGCACGGTCCGGCTGCACCTGTCCCGGTTCTCCGCCCCCGGAGAGCACGGCGAGCGGGTGGTCGTTCTTCGGGAGCGGATCCCGGTCTCCGAGGTCTCGGCGGTGGAGATACGCCTGCACAAGGATTCATGCTCCCCGGCGCCCGACGTGGTCGACGCCGAGGGCATCGCCCGCTGGGACGTCACCCTCCCGCCCGGCAGCCGCCGCACGGTCACCCTGGTCTACGAGCTGTCGGCGAGCGCCAAAGTCACCGGCCTCTGAGCCAGGTGGGCCGCTGCACGCCTCCTGACGGTCACGAACTGCCAGAGTCGGGCAGTTCGGCGGGCAGTGCGTCGTGTTCCTGCTCGACGGCGGGCTCGCCGGAGGAGGGGAGCAGTTGCGGGATGCCGTCGACGATCGGATAACGGCGGCGCAGGCGCGGATTGTAAAGAGCGCCCCCGATCTCGTCGAGGATCAGCGGACCCTTGTCGAGCGGGCAGGCGAGGATCTTCAGCAGCGGGTTGTCAGGCTTCATGGCCGGGTTCCTTCAGAGGTGGAGTTGTCCGCGTCGTGTCGCGGCATGGTGAGCAGGACCATTAGGGCCAATGCGGTGCCGCCGAGGCGCAGCAGCAACCGCAGCGGGTCCTCTGGCAGGGGCTCGTCGAACGCGATCGTGCCACTGACGATGGTGAACACGCAGGTCACCGTCGAGCAGACCGGGACGATCAGCGACGCGCGGCAGCGCTGCAGGGCGGTCTGGGACAGCACCAGTCCGCTGACCCCGGTGAACACCAGAAGGTACGGGTAGGGGGAGGCGAGCAGGGCCGGCAGGGAGCCTTGGAGGTCCGAGGTGCCCAGGTGCCCGGAGATGCCCTTGATCGCGAGCGAGCTGACCCCGTACAGCAGACCGACCGCCACCGCGTAGGCCACTCCGGTGGTCGGCTGCCGGTGACGCCGGCGGGCTCGCCGTTCCGCGGCCGCGTACAGCAGCAGTCCGGCCGCGAGTGTCGGCACGCACAGTGCCAGCAGGAGACCTGCGGGCGCGCTGCGGCTGATCTCCTCGCTGCTCTCGTACAGCGAGGACACCACCATGACCAGCGCCACCCCGATGACGGCCACCGCGCGCTGCTCACGGCGGGAGGGGCGCTCACCGAGCACCACCGACGAGAGCACCAGCAGGAGGACCAGCCCTGACAGGAACAGACCCTGGGCGGCGGCGATCGGCAGTGTGCGGTAGACGGCCAGTTGGGCGGCGAACCCCAGGGCGAGCGCCGTGGCCCCGCAGATCCACAAGGGCCTGCCGGCCAGCAGGAGCAGGGCCCGGCCCGGCTGTGCGGCGCTCAGCGGCGGCATGCCGGCCAGAGCCCGCTTCTCCAGGACGAAGCCGGTGCTGTACAGGACGTTCGCAGCCAGTGCGGCGGCCACTCCCCACAGCACGGGCTACACCTTCCTCGCGTGAACCAGGAGGATGGAGGCGAGGGACGGCAGTCGGCAGGCCAAGCGGTCCAGCGGGCGGAGCGGGCGCGGCACTCCGTGGAACGGCGCGCCGGCGACCGTCACCACCTCGAACCCTGACGCCGCCACGAACTCGCGCAGCGCGCGCGCCGTGTACAGCCGCAGATGGCCCACCACCTGGCTGCCCGGCCTGCCGTGGATGCGGCGCAGACTCACCTCGGAGAACACCGGTTGGACCCCGGCGAGCAGCAGCCCGCGGTTGTACCAGGCGGCAAGGTTCGGGGTGGAGAGCATCAGATGCCCCCCGGGGCGCAGCACCCGGTGCAGTTCATCGAGGGCGCTGTCGGGGTCGACGAGGTGCTCGACGACCTCGCTGAACAGCACGGCATCGGCGCTGCCGGAGGCGAAGGGCAGCCCGCCGCCGGTCAGCTCGCCGCGGACGACCTGGCTCAGACGCGGCGCCGCCCGACGCAGCGCGTCCTGCGACCAGTCGACTCCGACGATGCGATGACCGTTCAGTACGCGGGCGGCGGTCGCGGCCGCCGAGCCGTCACCGCAGCCCACGTCGAGCACGGTCGCGGCCGGGCGGTCGGGCCCGGCGGGCCCGAGCGCATCGGCCAGGATCCGGGCCTGGCGCAGACTACGGGCCTCGCCGGAGGCGACGGGGACGGTGGGGTCCTCGTAGAAATCCCGCAGCCCGGGGACGGGCCGGATCGGCGAATGCACCGGTGCCTCGGGCGATTTCCCGGCGGCGGAGCCGTTGGACGAGGGGGTCATGACGGCCTCCCACGGTTCTCCCGGGCGGAGCGGGCTCCACCCGGTGTCGGGTCGGGACGCAATGCGTCGCGGTCGTAGGGGCGGCCGGGTCGGCATGCCTTGCCCCGGGCTCCGGGCGCCTCGGGGTCCGGAGCGGTGGCGGCCACCTCCGGAATGTCGGCTTCCGGAACGGCTTCCGGCCCAAAACCCCAAGCGTTCGACCCGGCCCGGGTGACCTGTGACGTCGTCGAAAGCGACTGCTCGAACAAGCCTGCCAGGTGCGCGCCCGCCGCGTCACCGAGCAGCGCCCGCGACCAGCGCAGCGTCACATGCAGTCGCCCGTCGGTGGAAGCCGCCGCCACGCTCAGCCCGCGCGGCATCCGCGCCGGTGCGGAGAACCACACGGCATGCGCCCGGCCGGCGTCACCGAAGTCCAGCGAGTACGGAACGCGTCCGATATTGGTGACCAGCGCCGTCGACGTCCAGGGCGCCGCCGCCCGCCGCGCGCCACGGGTGAGCGCGCCCCGGATTCCGACCGGCAGCAGTCGCGCGGTCAACAGGCTCGCCCCGGAACCCAGCGGCGCACCCTGGGCCGACTTCAGCGCGCGGGTGCGCCGAGCGGTGGTGCCCAGCAACCGGGCCACGGCCGCCAGGTCCGGCCGCTCACCGAGCAGCAGGTCCGTGTCGCGCGGGTCCTCGGAGGTCATCGCCACCTCGACGAGCCGGGTTCCGTTCCCCATCGGCATCTCTCTGCCGCGCGGACGGTCGTCGACGGGCATGGTGATCCGCACCGGACCGGCCGGCCTGCCCTGCGAGACGTTCCAGCGACGCACCATCAGTGACGCCGCGACCAGCAGTTGGTCGTTGACGGTCCACGGCGCGAGCCCGCCGGTCCGACCCGCACGCGGCGGAACGGACAGTTCCGCCTGCAGCATGCCGTTGCCCGCGGCGCGGGCGCGCACCGGCTCGGGGCGGGAGTCCGGCGCGACTCGCACGGGCCGCGCGCACACCGCGCTGCCCGTGCCGTCGGTCGCGGCCGAGGCCGGCCCCGAGGGGTACGGCCGAACCGGCCCGGGGACGGAAAGAGCGGCCGAGCCGCCGTACCGTTCCGCGGTCGTGGCGAGCACCCGCAGCCCCGACCCCGCGTCGAGGGCCGTGTGATGCATCGTCAGCAGCAGCACGGTCCGGGTCGCCCCCGGCACGCCCGCCTCCGGCGGCTCACCGGCGGCCGTTCCCCCGTCCACCTCGATGACTTCCAGGCGCATCGGCGGCGACAGGGCCAGTGACGGGCATTGGGTCAGGGCTCGCGCGCGGGCGCGGCCCAACGCGTCGGGTCCCGGCCGCGCGAAGCTCACCGGGTCGCTGTCCGGTTCGCCCGTCAGCTCCCACGCGAAGGATTGCCGGTGCCAGCGGCCGGGCACTTCCCGCATCAACACCCGGGGGTGCGTCAGCAGCGCCCGCCGGAACGCGGTCCGCAACCGTGCCGGGTCCAGCCGTCCGGGCAGATGGACCTCGACGTGTACGGTCTCCGGCTCGTCGTCACTGAGGCAGTGCCGCGACACCTCATCGATGATCGGAAAGGGAAGCCGGACCCCGCCGGGACGGGTTGCGGTCCCCCACCCGGCTGCGGTCCGCGACGAGGTCATGACGGGCCACCGCCTCCTGGATACCAAGGGGACGGCTCGGGCCAGTCCCCGGCGCCCGTGCTTCCCTGCTGGGCCGTGACCATCTCTCCGGCTTCCGGCGCGTCGGCACCGCCGTCGTCTTCCCGACCGGCGGCCGCGGACGCCGGGCTTACCGCCGTCACCAAGGCGGCGGACAGGGCCACCAGTGCCAGTACCTGGGCGAAGGCGCTGAACGCGCCTTGCCCGGCGGCAGCCGGCTCCCCGGCGCCGACGGCCGCGACGATGCCCGCTCCGGCCATCGCCACCGCGGCGGTCGGCACCAGGACGGCCGGCCGGAACCGGGCCGCCACGGCGAGTACGGGCACCACCAGGGCCAGCGGACCCGCCGCCACCGCGACGACGGCGGTCAGCGCCAGCGTCCCGAGCAGCATCCCGGGGGCCGCCGGTTCGGGCAGCTCCTCGTCGGTTCGGCCGGCGTTGCGCCTGCGGCCCACGAAGGCCAGTGCGGCAAGCGCGGCGAGCGCGATCACACCGCCGATCAGGGCGGCCCGGTACGGCATGGAGGGCTCGAACTCCAGGTTCACCGTGCCGGACGCCCCGGCCGGGACCACCCAGGCCTGCTGCCAGCCGTCGAGCCGCACCGACTCCAGCTCCGTGCCGTCCAGGGTGGCCTTCCAGCCGTCGTTGGCGTTCTCGTAGGTCTGCAGGTACGTGGCCTCGTCGGAGCCGACCGACACCGACACGGTCCGGCTGTCGTCGGTCCACTTGGTGACGGTGGCCTCGCGGCCCGCCGCTCCCGCGATCTCCTGCGGGGCGCCATGGGTCAGCGTGACGTCGCTGATCGCCAGCGGACCCGCGTCACCCGCCTCCACCTCGTGCTTTCCGGCCGGAAGGTCCAGGGTGCCGTCCTTTTCCTCTCCCGCGCAGAGTGCGACGGTGACGGGACGCCGCTCGGTGAGGTCCCGGACGGATCCGGAGGCCTTCGTCTTGTGCAGGACGCCGCCGACGGCAAGGTCCGGGCCCTCACCGCACGGCAGCGAGAAGCGCGCGGACGGCTTCGGAGGCGGCACCCGCAGGTCGGCCAGCGCGGGAACGTGGACCTCACTGAGCCCGACCGGCAGCTGCAACTGCGCGCCCGCCACCGGATTGTGGACGGTGAGCGGGGCGACCCTGCTGACGGTGATGTCGAGCCGGTTCGTCTCGATCTCCGGGAAGCGCACCCGCCCGTTCTCGTCCACTTCAGCCGTCGCGGCGCCGTGCGGCGAGCTGATCAGCACCTGCTCGGGCCGGGTGGACACCCCGCCCGCCGACGCCAGGATGATCTCGTCGACCTTCTCCTTCTTGGGCCAGCTCAGGTGGACGACCGGCCGGTCGCCCGCGATCCAGGCGGTCGTCAGATCACCGTCGACCAGGTTGCGGGCGCTGAGTGACAGGCCGTTGCGGCTGGTGGAGTCCGCGGAGGCCGTCACCCGGTTCTTCGATCCCGGAGCCGAAAGGTCCAGCAGTTCGTCCAACGGGCCGCCGGGCACGGCGACCGCTCGCGCCGACACCTTGTACTCGCCCGCTTCCTGGGTGCTGAACTGCCGGTGCAGTCCCACCTCGGCCGATACGGGCGACAAGCCGCCCGCGTCGCTGCCGCGGTGCAGGGAGTACACGGTTGCCGCCGCGTCGGTGCGCTTCGCGTCGGCGGGCAGCGCCAGCATGCGCGTCACCTGCACATCCGGTATCGACACCTCGGAGAAGCCGGCCCCGGACAGGCCCGGCCGCGCCTGCTGCGCGGCAAGGACGGTGATCTTCATCCAGGAGGCCTCGCCGACGGGCGCCTTGACGGTCTGCAGCTGGCCGTTCGTCTGCAGCGGGCTTTCGGCCGAACCACGGTCGGTCTCGATCCGCACCCGCGTGGGCGCAGCGCGCATGCTGTCGCCCGGGAGGGGCGTCAGCTGGATGGAGGCCGGAATGTCGGTCGGCCCGGAGAAGTCCACCTTGAGCCACTGACCGGCCGGCTTGCCCGGGCTGCCCTCGGCCCACGCGGTGTCCGGGTTGCCGTCGAAGGCGTTCACCGGGTCGTACTGCGGCAGGTGGAACAGCCAGTTGCCGCTGCTGGAGGCCGTCACGGACGTCGCGCCGCGCAGGTCGGCCGTCGTCTGGTGATCGGTGCCCTCCGACGGCAGGATCTGCTTGGGCTTCTCGCCCGGGTTCTGCAGGCTGCCGGAGTGATTACGCTCGTCCGGGGTGTACGTGTACGAGGTGTTGTTGTTGACCAGGCCGAACCGGGTGTCGGCTCGGCGCAGCCCGTCCGCGACGGCCTTCACCGGTGCGGTGACGCCCTTGGGAAGACTGTCCCCGGCCAGTACGGCCGGCCGGTCGGCCATCGAGGGATCGGCCGACAGCTGGAGCAGCGCCTCGGGTCCGCCACTGACCACGGCCGTGTCGGCCACGGCCGACACACCGACCCTGTCGGGACGCCTGTCGCGATCCTGCGGCTGATAGATCTCCACGGACTGGAGCCGCGGATACAGCCCCTGCACCTGCAGCGGGGTGTCGGCGGCGATGCGCCCGCCGGTCACGAGCGGGCCGAACCCTGCGACCTTGCTGTAGCCGGACGATTCCAAGGTCCGTTTCACCGTCTGCGGCGGGACATAACCGATCTGGTCGGGGTCGAGGTCATTACGCACGACCACCTCGTGCATGCCGGCCCGTGCCAGGTACGCCTGAAGGCCCGGAACCTCGGTGCCGGACAGCAGCGCCTGCTCGACGGCGTCCGTCGCACGGCGTGAACCGGGTGTACCGAAGGGGACGAAGTCACGCTGTGCCCAGGGCGTTTCTGCCAGCACGTCGAACGGCTGGTCGATGGGGGAACCCCAGGTGTAGATGCCGTGCGCCGTCGCCGGTACGACCATGGCCCGGCTGTTCGGGGCGTTGTCCTTGAGCCAGTCGGCAGCCTTCTCCCAGTGGGTGGGCAGCTTGGTGAAGGCGCCGGGCTGCAGGATCGAGCCATTGAGGTACGGCAGGGCCAGGCCGGGCAGTACCAGCACCGCCACCACCGCGGGCGCCCAGCGGCGACCGGGAAGTGCGCGAGGACTTCTGCTCACGGAGAACACAGCCGTCAGGTGGGCCAGGCCGAGGGCGAGCGCGAGGGCCAGTCCCGGCTGGAACTTGTAGATGTTGCGGAAAGGCTTCAGCGACCCGTTCAACCACTCCTGCACGACACCGTGGAACGGACCGCCGAAGGCGCCGCCGTACCCGGCCAGCGTCGTCAGGACGACGGCCAGGACGGTCAGCAGCAGCCAGCGGCGCTCCGGCAGGTCCCGGCGTGCCAGGCCCGCCAGCCCCAGTGCCGCGGCGAACGCCGAACCCAGGACGGTGATGACGGAGGCCGCGACGGTCCAGCCGGCCGGCAGCCATGCCTCACCGAAGTTGAGATACGCCACCCAGTTGCCGGCGCCGCGCAGCAGCTCGGTCGCGGACATGGTGGCGGTGGTGGTCTCGGCCTGCTCGACGTACGGCATGAAGTTCTCGCCGTGGACGGCGAGCAGGAGCAGCGGCACCACCCACCACACGGTGGCCAGCACGACGCCCGGTATCCACCAGGCCAGCAGCGCGCGCCGACGCCGGCCGGCCGGGCGGCTGAGCAGGTACAGACCCACGGGCAGCAGCGAGGCCAGCGTCGAGGCGGCGTTCACGCCACCCATGAAGGGGATCAGCAGGGCCGAACGTGCGGCGGCCATACGGGGGCTCAGCGCCGCGGAGGTCAGCGGCAGCAGCACCCAGGGCAGCAGGGCGCCGGGCAGCGCGGCGGCGGAGGTCGAGCCGATGACGATCGTGAAGGTGGGCCACAGCGCGTATACCACCGCACCGAGCAGCCGTGTCGCGGGCGTGCCCACACGCAGCCGTTCGGCGAGCCTGAGCGCACCCCAGAAGGCGGCGGTCACGATGATCGACAGCCAGAGCCGCTCGGCCAGCCACACCGGCACCTGCAGCAGGTCCATGAACGCGTAGTAAGGGAGCGCCGGGAAGGCGTAGCCGATGTACTGGTTGGCTATGCCGCCGAGGCCCGCGTTGCCGTTCCACAGCGAACCGAGGTCGCCGAGGAAGCGCCAGGGGTCGAGGGCGACGCCGAGCTTGGTCTCGAACGTCATCTTCCCCGGTGACACCGCGAGGAAGGACACCAGCACGACGGCCCAGAAGCCGAAAAGCAGACGTCGTCCGCGCGGCGCCCCGGTCGCCTCGGACGGCGTCGCGCCGGGCTGCGGCGCCCGGGTGGGCGCCTGGACCGTAGTGGTCATGACCGTTCCTCGCTTCGCTTGTTCATGGGCTTCGCCTGAGAATCAGCAGCAGATTCCAGGTGGCGATCTCGCGGAGTCCCGGCACCCGGGTGATCGTGCTCGCGAAGAATGGCCAGTAACGGGACCGCGCCGTGACGATCTGCACGTCGTCGCGGCCGCGGACGTGCCGCAGGGTGGGACCGATATGAACGGGGAACAGGTTTTCGCCGACCGTGTGCTTGGCCTCGCGGCCGGTGCGCCGTTCGTAGCGTTCGCGGGCCCGGTCGGCCCCGAGGTAGTGCCACGGCGCTGTCTCGTGACCTCCCCAGGGCGAGAGCCAGTTGGTGAACGACAGGTAGATCAGTCCGCCGGGGCGGGTGACCCGCACCATCTCGCTGATGAACGTCTGCGGGTCCGACACGTGCTCCAGCACATTGGACGAGAAGCACACGTCCGCCGCACCGTCGGCGAGCGGCAGCAGATAGCCGTCGGCGAGCACCGCGTCCTCGGTCACCGGACCGCGGGCGCTCAGCTCCCGCAGGTCGGGCTCGAAGAGGTAGCTCCGCGCGCCGTGGCGGCGGAACTCCTCGGTGAAGTGGCCGCTGCCGCCGCCGATGTCGACGACGATCTTGCCGGGCAGGTCGATGTGACGTGCCACTTGTGCGACCGAGTCACGGGCCAGCAGGGTGTAGCACTGCTCGGGGTCGCTCTGTTCGCGCATGAACGCCCGGAAGAGGGTGGCCGATCGCCGCAGCGACGGATCCTTGAACGCGCGTTGGGTGACGTCAAAAATGGCCGCTCACCTCCCGCGTCCCGGGGCGTAGGCGAGCGCCGCGGCCTCGGCGGCGACCGCCTGGAACTGACGGACCGTCGATCTCCAGCGGAAGCGCTTGGCGCGACGCGCGGCGGCACGTCCCATGGCTGCGCGCCGGTGGGCACTGAGGGACAGAGTGCACCACGCGGCGGCGAACGAACTCTCGCCCCGGGCGAGCACCCCGGTCTCCCCGTCCTCGATGGAGTCGCACAGGCCCGGTATGTCGAAACCGACTGCGGGAGTGGCCCGGGCGGCGGCCTCGGTGACGACCAGCCCCCAGCCCTCGACGAGGGAGGGGTGCAACAGCAGCCACGCCTCGCACATCAGCCGGTGCTTCTCGGCCTCCGACACCCGGCCGGCGAACGTCACGCCGGGGCCGGCCATGGCTTCCAGCCGCTCCCGTTCGGGGCCGTCACCGACGATGACGAGCCGACCGCCGGTGACCGGACGGACCCGCTCCCACAGCCGCAGGAGCAGATCGATGCGCTTGTACTCCACCAGCCGGCCGACGGCCAGGAACAGCGGTTCCTTCGCCTCGGGCAGCAGCACGCCGGGGTCTTCGACGCCGTTGTTGACGATCCGGATGCGGTCCGCGGCCACGCCGATGCCGCGAAGTTCGGAGGCGGTCGACTCGGAGACGGCCACCATCAGGTTTGCGCGGTGGGTGCCTGCCAGCGCCCAGTGCTCCAGCCTGCGGCCGAGCCGGGCCGCCGGGCCCGGGTAGCGCATCTGCCAAAGATCGGTGTGCACATGGTTGACCAGGCACAACGTCGGTCCGCGGTGCCACAGCGGCGCCAGGTACGGCATGCCGTTGCACACCTCGACCAGCAGGTCGCAGGCGCCGACCTCGCGGGCGAAGGTCTTCCTGGCGCGCAGGAAGTGTCCTGCGTCACCGCCCGCGGAGACCACGCGGTAGTCGCGTTCAGCGGCCGGGCCGCCACACACGAGCGTGACCTCGTGGCCGCCGGCGGTCAGACCGCCGGCTATCCGGTCGATGAGCAGTTCCGAGCCGCCGGCGGCCTGGTTGCCCAGGTCACGGCGGGCGAGGAAGGTGATCCGGCGCGGCAGAGGTTCCGCGACGGGTGCGATGTGCGGGTCATCGGCGAGCGAGTTGGTGACTGCGCTGCCGGTGCGGGCTTGAGCGGGAACGGAGTCCTCCTGGCCGGAGGCCAGAGCGGACGCGTGCTGGGGCATAGAGGTGCTCCACTCGGCGGCTGCGGGAGCAGGCGGGTGAGGGATTGCCGGGCTTCCGGGGGTGAAGCGCTGGGCTGGCTCGGTGTGCGGGGTACTGCCGGGACGGTGCCGACCGGGATGTGCGGTCGATGTGTTGAGCATCGGACCGGTGGCGGACTCCTGAGGGTGGGAGCCTGGCACGAACCGGAATAACTGGTTCTACTGCGGGGTAACCCAAGTGTTCGTTCGAGTGATTCGTTCCACTACTCACGCGGGTGCCAAGTTTGGGCTGGTCGGCAGCCCCGCTTTCATCACTCTCCTGAGTGTTCCGTCCGTCGGCGGCCACGGATGAGCATGAGCACGCCGGCGGCGGCGAGCAGACCGCCCGCGATCCCGCCCACAACGGGCACTGTCTCGCCGAGCAGCTTCAGCCGACTGCCGTCGTCCGAGGCCAGCGTCACCTGCTCGCGCCGGGTCGCCTCGGTGAACTCCAGCCGCTTACTGGACAGCAGGGTGATCGCGTCCTTCTTCGAACCCGGGGCCCGCAGCGTCTTCGTCGGCGCGATCACCGCGTTCATGATCCGGCCCGTGCGCTGGTCCACCGTCAGCTCGATCCCCGCGTTGGAGTACCACTCCTCGGCGAGCACCTGGCCCTGCGGGCGGCCCACCAGCACGCCGGGCACCTGACGGGTGCCGGTGGCGGTGGCCGCGACAGTGCCGACGAAGAGGTAGCCCCGGTGGCCGCGGATCTTGGTGGTGCCCTTGAACTCCAGCGGCACGGCGGCACCCAGGGTGCTGTCCCACCAGGTGTAAACGCGCTTCTCGACGTCGAACGGGAACTTCAGGTAGGCCTCGCCCTCGAACCTGGGCTTCTCCTCGCAGCAGCGCACCGGCAGGTTCGTCCGGCGGTCGGTGACCCAGCGTTCCGTGGTCCACTGCAGGGATTTCCGCGGGTCGGCCAGCGGCAGCGTCTTCGGGGTGTCGATCTGTGTCGACACGTCCCAGATCGCGTTTCCGCTGCGCTCGCTGCCTGCGACGTCGCCCAGCACCCGGCGGGTGATCGTTATCGTCTGGCCGTCCACCGTGGAGACGGATCCGGTGTCGAAATAACTACCCTCACCCTTGAAGACCGTCGTGGAGTTCACGTCGGTCGGCGTGCGCTTGGCACGCGGCTCCACGTACCAGACGAGCAGCTGAGTGAGTACCAGCAGAAAGACGCCAGTACCCAGCAGAATCAGGGACCAACGCGATGTTGAACGGCGCATGCCGGTACTCCAATGCGGGCGGGTGATGCGGGGCATTCGTGGACTGTGCGGGAAGGGGTCACACGCACGGATCTCAGCCTGTCCGGGCCGAGGAGTGGCGTACCCGGGAGTAACAGCGCTGTGACCGGCGAAATTAGGCGGAGCTTGACCACCTGTCAATGCGACTCGCATACTGATCGCGCCGGACCGGGCCGGCGCGCTGGGTGACAACCTCATCGATAGAGAGGCCGATCACCCTCATGCCCAGACTGCTCGCCGCCTTCCTGACCTGCGTCGCCTCCGCCGTCCTGGCCACAGGCGCCGCCTTCGGAATCGTGGCCGCCCTCAATGTCACACCCGAGCAGCAGAATGTGCCGCTCGTCACGTTCCCCGACCCTCCCGCCAACGGGACGTCCAGCACACCGAGCCCCAGCACGGGCTAGGTCGTGAAGATCCAGGCCCGCTGATCGAGCGGCATGCGGACCGGACGTCCGGGAGAAGGTGCTGTGGCAGCATCGTCAGCGTGGCACGACGTGCCACGAGAACGGATTCAGCGGTTCGCCGACCGAGCCTTGGAGCAGGTCCCCGAGCTCGCACAGGACATCCTCGTCGCGATCCGACGGGAATATCCGGGTCTGGCGTTCATCGCCGACGAGTCCGGAGAGCCGAAGGCCCTGGTGGCGATCCGGCGCGCGCTGGAGCTCTTCGTGGAGCAGATGACCACGGGCTCGGACCGGCCGCGCGCCCTTCCCGAGATGTTCCAGGACTTCGGGCGCGGCGAAGTCACTCAGGGGCGCAGCCTGGACTCCTTGCAGGGGATCTACCGGCTGGGCGTACGCCTTTCCTGGCGGCGTATGGCGGAGATCGGCCAGCAGGTCGACATCCCGCCCGCAGCCATGTACGAACTCGCCGAGTCCGCGTTCGAGTACCTCGACGTCATGGTGGCCCAGTCGGTACGCGGCTACGCCGAGGCCGTCGCCCGCCAGGCCGGGGAGCGGCTGCGTCTGCAACGACAACTCGTCGAGCTGCTGCTCACCGAGCACCGCACGGATCCGTCCGCTTTCCTCGCCGACCGCGCGGCCGTCGTCGGCTGGCAACTGCCGGAAAAGGTGGCGGTGGCCGTGCTGCTCCGCCCCGCCCCAGAGGCTGTCGCCCCCGCCGTGGGCGTCGAGGTGCTGCTCGACATGGAGGGCGAGCACCCGCGCATGGTGGTGCCGGACCCGGAGGCCCCCGGGCGCGCGGAGTTGCTGCACCGGGGGATGGCCAACTGGTCCGGCGCGATCGGCCCGTCGGTTCCCCTGGCGGAGGCCGCCACGTCGCTGCGCTGGGCGGAGACCGCCGTAGGGATGATCGAGCAGGGCCTGCTGCCGCAAGGGCGGCTCCTGCGCTGCGGCGAGCATGTCGAAGCCTTGGTGCTGCTGCCCGCAGGGGAGTTGATCGACGAGCTGGCGCGGCGGCGGCTCGCCCAGTTGGGCGAGTGTGGCGGCCCGGCGCACGCCCACCGTCTCGCCGAGACCCTGCTGGCGTGGCTGGAAACGCGGGGTGGCGCGCCGGAGGTGGCCGCCCGGCTCGGAGTCCACCCGCAGACCGTGCGCTACCGGCTGAGACAGCTCCGTGAGTTGTGGGGCGAAGACCTGGACGACCCGGACCGCCGCTTCGAACTGGAGCTGGTGCTTCGCGCTCGGCGGCTGCGCGGTGATCTCGTCCCACCGCCTTGACCATCATCGGACCCTGCTCCGCACGAGCGTAGGGAGAATCGGCGGCCACCCCCAGGACGATCTTGATCAACCTAGGAAACTCAGCCGCACCTGGCGGTTCGGGTTGTCCATGTTCGTGTCCGCGAAACTCCGTTAGTGCAACCCCGATTGAGCCGTCAGTGGCGGAGGGCCGCCAGATCCGTACCGGGCAGGTGGATCCAGCCCTCCTGCCCAGCGGCCGTGCGCTCGTCCGGAGAACGCGGCCACAGAGTGTCCCCGACCAGGACGGCGCGAGCTACCAGAGCACAGACCAACGCGTCGAGATGGTCGTGGCTGTTGACACACTGCCCGCGCACCGCCTCGGGGAGGGCCAACCCCAAGCCCGCCTCGACCGAGCCGACGATGTGCTCTCGGACGGCACGCGCTTCGGGCGTGGCGCTCTTGTAGCTACCAGGAAGGCGAATCCCCCACCGCCTCAGTGCGGCAGCGGGGTAGACCTCGGCAATTGGTCCCGACCCGTCCCTGGGCACAGGGGCACCGATCGCCGCGAGGGCATCCAGCAGATAAGCCGCTCGCAGCGCCACGACACCCAGAAGATCGGTGGACACCGACAGCGGAGGCCGCATCGAGGTCGCCTTCCATGTGAGGTCGTCGGTGAACCTGAATCGCAGCGCATCCAGACCGGGCCTCCCGTCCGCACGCTCCTCGAACCTGACGGGGGGCGGCAGCCGCAGGCCCCGGTGGTGGGCCAGGACCGTTGCCACGAAGCTCGACGGCCAGCCAAGAGGGCAGTCGAGGCCGGTCTTGTCGGCCGCCCGGACAACCGCCAGCAGATCCTCATCCCCCTCGGGCTCGACGAACTCCGCCGCCAAGCCGTCCACGCCGCCCCAGACCACCCGGCACACAGCCGTACGCCGTGCACTCGCAGCAAGGTCGACCCCGACCGTCACCGCCTGTCGTTGCCTCATGCCGCGATCCTTCCGCAGCACGCCCGTGGGCCACCGCACCCCCGCGCCACAAAACAGGTGCCATGCCCAGAACCCTCGGGCTCACCGATCCTGAGAATGACCGGCACCGGCCCACGCCGGACCGGCGAGCGATTGACGGCGACAACCTTGAAGCCGTACTCCTTCGCGGCACCGGTGATCGGCGGCACCTCGCCGACGCTTCCCAGGTCGAGCGTTCACCGCGTTCATCGCCTCCGGCCGGTTCAACGTGATGATGCCGATGTGCTCGCGTCGCTCGAACAGCACCGCTGAGTTCTGGGCGGACGACCCCATCACTACTCCTCCTCAGATCCCGGCTTCGCAGGCGAGCCGGCAGGCCTTGTCCACGAGCGCATCGATACGTTCCACGGTGGGCGTTCCCGTCGTGGTCTTGTTCTTCGGTTCATCGATCGCTCGCCTCATCACGCCCTCAGCAATCACGGCCACCTTCCACAGGCCCAGCACGTGCCAGAACGTCAGTGCCGCCGGGTCCCGGCCTGTTTCCGTCAGGTACACGTGAGCGAGCTCGTCACGGTTCGGGAAGCCGTCGAGGACGGAGGCGGCGAAATCGCCCCCGGTCTCCTCCTCTCCCGGTTCCGGCCAGTACGCCAGCAGGCTGCCCATGTCCGCCAACGGATCCCCGAGCGTCGACAACTCCCAGTCGAGCGCCGCGGTCACCTCCCCGCTGTCGTAAGAGGTGATGACGTTGCGCAGATGGAAATCGCCGTGAACGAGCGTCAGTTCGCATTGCTCCGGGACGGCGGCGACAAGGCGCCGGGTGAGGTCCTCGAGGGCGGGCAGCTCGCGGGTCCTGGACTTTTCCCACTGGCCCGTCCACCGCTTGAGCTGACGCTGCGCATACGGCTTGTGGCTGGCCAGTCCGGTCAGCCCGGTCGCCTCGAGATCGACCGCGTGGATCTTCGCCAGCGTCCGAGGCAAGGACATCCCGATCGCCCGGCGGCGCTCCGGCGTCAACGACTGCGCGATCGGCATCGTGTCGACGACCTGGCCGTCCACGAACTCCATGAGCAGCAGTGGGACGTCGGTCACGGCGGGATCAGCGGTCAGCCCGAGCACCCGCGGGGTCGGGACGGCAGTGCCCTCCAGCGCGGTCAGAATCCGCGCCTCGCGAGCCACGTCGTGCGCCGACGCCAACAGGCGACCCAGCGGTGGGCGCCGCAGCACCCACCTGCGGCCGTCCTGGTCCCGTACCAAGTAAGTCAGATTCGACTGACCGAGCCCGATCCGGTCGAAGGTCAGTGGCCCGGCGAAGTCGACGCCGAGGGTCTCGAGCCAGCGGCTCACCGCCCCGGCGTCGACTCCGACGATGTCCGCGCTAGACACCGATGCCGACTCCTTGCCTGAACAGGAGCGCGTCACCGAGGAGTTGCCCGCCGTCGATCACCATGGTCTCGCCGGTGATCCAACTCGCGGCGTCCGAGACGAGAAAGGCGACCGCGGAGGCGATGTCGGCAGGCTCCCCTATGCGCCCGAGCGCCGTCGAGGCAGACAGGGCCTGCTCGTGCTCCTTCCACAGCGCCTCGGCCAGCTTCGTGCGGACCACACCCGGTGCCACCGCGTTGACGCGAACCTTCGGCGAGAGTTCCAGGGCCAGTTGCTTGGTGAGATGGATCAGTGCGGCCTTCGAGGCGTTGTACAACCCGATGTTCGCCTCGAAGGCCATGCCGCCGACCGACGCGGTGTTGACGACCGCCCCGCCGTGCTCGCCCATCCAGGCCCGCGTGGCCAGACCCGTCCACAGGACGGGAGCCCACAGGTTCACGTCGAAAGTCTTGGCGAACCGCCCGTGGTCCTGGTCGAGGACCGGCCCGAAGGCCGGGTTGGTCCCCGCGTTGTTGACGAGGATGTCCAGGCTTCCGAAGCGCTCGAGCGTCAGATCCACACAGCGCTGAGCCGCCCCTTCGTCGACCGCGTGCGCACCGACCCCCAGCGCTGAGCCGCTCATCCGCGCCGCGGCTGCGTCCGCCGCCTGCTGGGACCGGGAGGTGAGCACGACGTTCGCACCGGCCGAGGCAAGGGCCTGGGCGATCGCCAGCCCGATCCCGCGCGAGGCGCCGGTGACGACGGCGGTGCGACCGGTGAGATCGAGTCCTGCCATCTCAGCTCACCGCTGCCGTGGCCGCGTCGCGGTACTGCCGCAGTTCCTGTTTGGCGATGGCCCTCTTGTGGACCTCGTCGGGACCGTCCGCCAACCGCAACGTCCGCAGACCCGCATACATCATCGCCAACGGGAAGTCGTCGGTCACTCCTGCTCCCCCGTGCACCTGGATCGCGCGGTCGACGATCTTCAACGCGATGTTCGGGGCGGCCACCTTGATGGCCGCGATCTCGGTGCGCGCTTCCTTGTTCCCGACCGTGTCCATCAGATACGCGGCCTTGAGCGTGAGGAGGCGGATCATCTCGATGTCGATACGTGCTTCCGCTATCCAGTCCTGGACATTGGACCGTTCGGCAACCGGACTACCGAATGTCACCCGTGACTGCGCGCGCCGGCACATCAGCTCAAGCGCCCGCTCGGCCGCGCCGATCGCTCGCATGCAGTGGTGGATACGACCGGGCCCGAGCCGGGCCTGGCTGATCGCGAAACCCTCACCCTCGCCCTTGAGTACGTCCTTGGCCGGCACCCGTACGTCGGTGAAATCGATTTCGGCGTGCCCCTCACGGTCCTGGTAGCCGAACACCGGCAGCCCGCGCATCACCGTGACCCCAGGGGCGTCGATCGGGACGACCATCATCGACTGCTGCCGGTGCGGGGCAGCGGTGGGATCTGTCTTCCCCATGACGATGAGCACCTTGCAATTGCGGTGCAGGGCATTGGACGCGAACCACTTACGGCCGTTGAGCATGTACTCGGCGCCGTCGCGCTCCATCCGCAACTCGATATTGGTGGCGTCCGAACTGGCGACACGCGGCTCGGTCATCGCGAACGCCGAGGCCATCGTCCCGTCGAGCAGGGGCTTGAGGTACTTCTCCTTGTGCTCGTCGCTGCCGAAGCGTGTGAGCACCTCCATGTTGCCGGTGTCGGGAGCATTGCAGTTGCACGCCTCAGAGGCGATATGGCTGCGCCCCATGATCTCCGCCAGCGGCGCGTACTCGAGATTCGTCAGCCCCGGGCCCCACTCGGCGTGCGGGTGGAAGAGGTTCCACAGTCCGCGCTTCCGCGCCTCCGCCTTGAGTTCCTCGAGGATCGGCGGATGGAAGTGCGGGTCACCCGACGCGCACATCTGCTCGTGGTACACCGCCTCAGCGGGGTAGATGTTCGAATCCATGAATTCGAGCAGATCCGCCTGGTACTTCTTGGCGCGGTCCGACGTCTCAAACAGGGACATCTGAACTCCTGACAGGTAGGGAGGGAAAATTCGGTGGGCGCTTGTCGAGGTGACTGGCCACGCCTTCGACGAAATCGGCCCCGCGGAAGGCCTGGAGCATGACGCCTTCCGCGCGGGCCACGGAATCGGCGTACGTGCCGTCCGCGTCGCTCTGCAGTTGGCTCTTGATGGTTGCCATGGATGCCGGGGAGCAGCGCGTCGCCAGATCGGCGGCGTACGCGACAGCGGCATCGGCGACCCTGCCGGTGGGGACCAGGTGGTCGAGGAGTCCGATACGGAGTGCCTCCTCGGCATCCACCATGCGACTCGACAGCAGCAGGTCCGCTGCCCGGCTGTGCCCCACGAGCCGGGGCAACAGACAGGAGATCCCGTACTCGGCGATCAGCCCACGCTGCGCGAATGCCGTGGTGAACCGGGCCGAGGGCGAGCCGAAGCGAATGTCGCAGTAGAGCGCCTCCACCATGCCCAGGCCCGCGGCAACCCCGTTGACCGCACCGATCAGCGGTTTGCGCAAGGAAAGCGGCACGTCGCGCGGCCGGCACCGCGACCTGTCCGCCTCGGAGACCTCGCCGACCGCCTGCAGCTGCTGGAGGTCGGCGCCGGCGCAGAACCCGCGTCCCGCGCCGGTGACCACGACGGCGCGTACGTCCGGGTCGTCTTCGGCGGCGTCGAGCAGCGTGAAGTAGCGGTTCTCGAGTTCGTCAGTCCAGGCGTTCAGCTTGGCGGGCCGGTTGAACGTGAGCAGCAGCACAGGCCCGCGGTGTTCGGCGAGGACGAGCTCGCCCGGCGCGCCGGTCATGCCTGTGCCAGCAGGGACTTCTGGTAGCGGCGCATCCCGCGCAGCCACCGGTCGTAGTCCGAGCCCTTGTGCCGGTACATGTCCAGAACCTCTTCGTGCGGCAGGATCAGGAAGCGCTCGTCCTCGATCGCGGCGAGGACGGCGTCGGCGACCTCGGCAGGCTCGAGGACGTCACCCGCGGACGTGACGGCCTGCGTGGCCGCTCTCCCCAACGCGTCCTCCGAGTCCTTCCCCAAGGACAGCATGCTGGTGTTCACTCCCATCGGGCACAGACAGCTGACACGGACCCCGCGATCGCCATAGGTGACACTCAGCCATTCGGCGAAGCCGATGGCCGCGTGCTTGGTGACGGCGTACGTGGCGGAGCCGATCTGGGTGAGCAGCCCGGCCGCCGAAGCGGTGCTGACGAAGTAGCCCTCGCCGCGCTCGACCCACCGCGGCACCAGCAACGTTGCCGCACGGATGTGGGCTCGCAGGTTCACGTCGATCGAGAGGTCCCAGTGCTGCTCGCCCGCATCCAGACCAGGCGCCCCGGCGATGCCCGCGTTCGCGAAGTAGAGGTCGACCGGACCGAATGCGCTCTCCGCCAGAGCGATCAACTGCTCGATCCGGGCGGTGTCCGACACGTCCACGCCCGCGCTCACGGTGCTTCCCGGATGGTCGGCGTTGACTGACTCCGATACCGCCCGCGCGGTGTCCGCGGCGAGGTCAGCGACGACGACCCGGGCACCCTCGCGAGCGAGCCGAGCGACCAGCGCGCCACCGATGCCGCCACCGCCGCCGGTGACGATCGCGACTCTTTGTGCAACGTTCACAGCGAACCCTCTCCATAGCCGAGCGTGCGGTGCCAGGGCCCGGCCCGAGATGGTGAGATCGTGGCCGCCGTCCACTTGTATAATTGAATCTGACGTCAAGTTCAAGTAATTGGTGCGCATCAACCCGCGGAGAAGGCCTCTTGGTTCGTCCACCCAGTACGAGCGGCTCACCGAACGGATCGGCAGGGGCTCGGGCCTACGGAGAACTGAAAGGGGACAACGCCTTCGTCGGGCGCGCAGGACGGCCACCTAGTCATGGGCGCCGGGCCGCGCGCCGTGCGCCATCGCGCACCGGCTCTACGCCTTCGACCCGGCCCGCCGGCTCCGTCGCCGCAACTGGTGAGGTTCGCCGGCTTCGCCGGAGCCCCGATGACGGCTGCGGCCACGTGCCGTTCCCAGCCCCGCCGGTCAGCTCGCCCAGCCGCCGGCGCGCGATCGCCACATCCGCGGAGGAGAGGGTGAGGCGAGGCGGCGAGAAGGGCAGAAGGGACCCGGGACCACCCGAGTCAGGCCGTCGAGCGTGCAGGCTCACGCAAGCCCGTCTTCGCCGCAAATGCCGGGGCCAGGGTCGCGAACACTCGTAGGCGGCGGGGCTCCGTCCCGGGCGGGCGCCATTGCCGGATCGTCAGTGGCCGGGGAACCGCAGGGCGTTCGCCCAGAGCCGGGTGACTGTGGAGACAAGCTCCTCGAAGTCCGCCGGCGTACCTTCTTCTTGCCCTTCGCCGCGCACGAAGGCGCTGTAGGCCATGACGCTGACCATGCCCGACAGCGCGCGGGAGGCCATCATCGGATCGACCTCACGGTCTGCGACATCCCGCGCCTGCAGGTCGGCGATGCCGCGGGCGTTGCGATGGATGAACGCATCCGCGCGCCGGCTTCGGAACTCACGGAACTCCGGCTCCACTTGTGCGACCTGCTCAAGCAGTGCCATCAGCTTCGCGTTCCGTTTATACGCCTCGAGATACGCGCGATTGCTCGCCTCGAGTACTGCATACGGATCGTCGGTATCCTGCACCCGGCCCATGCCGGGGTGCATCATGTCCTCCTGCGCCTCCAGCAGGACGGCGGCAAGCACCTCTTCCTTGTTGGCGAAGTAGGTGTAGAAGGATCCCGCAGCGCATTGGGCCTCTTTGGCGATGTCGGCCAGGCGGGTGTCGAGGTAGCCGTCTCGCTCGAACACCTTCCGCGCGGCCTTCACCAAAGCGGCGCGTGTCCGCGCTCCGCGCTTCGTCGTCGGCGGCTCGCGAAGTGGCGAGAGGGGCGCCATCGGAGGTGCCTTCTCGCTGTCCTCGGGCGCAGTGGTGTCCATCCCCCGAAGTGTACTTGAATCTGACGCCAGCATCACAAATGGGCATGGTTCGCGGGCTCGGAGGAATCCCGGAGCCGGTTCCCATCGGCGACGAGACGAGGGGCAGGCGGAGCCGGTCCTGCAGGATGGGGCGCAGGCTCATGAGCAACACACCTGCTTCGCTACTTCTGCGGCGGACACATTTCGCCCGTCGGCGGATGTTCAGTGCCGCAGCGCGGGTACGTCGCCGAGCGCGGGGCTCGGGTCAGCTCCGTACGGTCGATGGACCGCTTGAGGATCTTCCCGCTCGGGCCCTTGGGCAGCGCGTCGACGAACCGGATGATGCGCGGGACCTTGTAGGCGGACAGTCGCTCTCGTGTCCAGCTCGACACCTCAGCGGCACCGAGCTCGGAGCCGGGCCGGGCGGCGACGAGCGCGGCGACCTCCTCGCCGTAGTGGTCATCGGGAACGCCGATCACGGCTGCCTCGATGATGTCCGGGTGCTCGTAGAGAACTGCCTCGACCTCACCGGGGTAGACGTTGTAGCCGCCGCGGATGATCAAGTCCTTGATCCGGTCGACGATGCGCAGGTCGCCGTCCGTGTCGGTAGCGCCCAGGTCGCCGGTCCGGAACCAGCCGTCCGGCGAGATCACCGCGGCGGTGTCCGCGGGGCGGTTCCAGTAGCCACGCATCACCGTGGGTCCCTTGATGTGGACTTCGCCGACGGTACCCGGCGGGCACTCATTGCCGTCGATGTCACGCACCTGAACCTGCAGCCGCGGGACCGCCCGGCCGGTGTACCCGGTCTTGCCGCCGCGGTCGATGTCGTTGAAGGTGCCGAACGCGGTGGTCTCGGTGAGCCCATAGCCTTCGAGGATGGTGCAGCCGAACCGGGCCTCGAAGGCCCGGGCGATCTCCCCGGGGAGCGACGCGCCGCCGGAGACGGCGACGCGGAGCCCGGCGAAGTCCGCCGGATCGGCGTCACCCGCCACGTGCAGCATTGCGTTCCACATGGTCGGTACGCCGGCCATGATGGTGAGCCGGTCGCGGCGCAGCATCTCCAGCATCGACGCCGGGTCGAATCGGGCCAGCAACGACATCGAGCCGCCCACGGTCAAGGTCGCCATCATGACCGATGCCTGGCCGAACACGTGGAACAGCGGAAGTCCGGTGCCGGTACGGTCGGCGCTCGATCCGCTGCTGCACTCGGCGCCGATCTCCCCTGCGGACAACAGGTTCCCGACCGTGAGCTGGGCACCCTTCGGCCGCCCCGTCGTACCCGAGGTGTACAGGATGGCCGCGGTCTCATCGCGGTCCCGGTCGACTACAGGGGCGTGGGCGGCACCGGTGACCGTCGCGCCGGGGGACAGCGTCCAGGAGGGCACATTGAGCGTCGCGGCCGCCTCCGCGACGGCGTGGCCGAGGGCGTGCCATGCAATCGCCAACGCACACCCGGCGTCGCCGAGGACGTACTCGGCTTCGGCCCGGGTGGACATCGTGTTGACCGGCACCACGACGCAGCCCGCGGCCTGGATCCCGAGGTAGGCCACCACGAACTCGGGCACCGACGGCGCCGCCAGCAGTACGCGGTCCCCCGGGGACAGGCCCGCGGCGGCCAGGGCGCCCGCGTACCGGACACTCGTGTCGCGCAGCTGCCGGTAGGTCCATTGATCCGCGCCGCCGCGCAGCGCGATGTTGTCGGGAGTTGCAGCCGCGTGGCGGCAGACCGGATCGAGAACACTGGCCATGGGCGGTGCCTTCCGGGGATGTGAGCAGGTGAGGCAGTGCGAGTCTCCCCCTCACCCCTCAGTAGAATTGAATGCGACCTCAACTTCAAGTCATTCGACTGCGGAAATGCCGGAAGGCTCGTATCACCCGGGCATCTCGCCGTGGACGACGGCGACGCTATCGTCACGAACCGCATAGGGCAGCTCATCCAGGAAGGATCCGGCCTGCGGCGGGACTTGAAGAAGGGTGCATGCGTCCGGCCGCTTGGCGGGCGGAGGTGGTACCGAAGTACATGAGCACCGCACTGGGCGGGCGCGAGCACCGCCGCTCGGCCCGCGGGCGGTGTCGATTCCGGGCATGACCGGTTTCCCGTCGATCGGTCGATCGGGCATGACCGGTTTCCCGTCGATCGGTCGATCGAGCATGACCGGTTTCCCGTCGATCGGTCGATCGAGCATGACCGGTTTCCCGTCGATCGGTCGATCGGTCAGGCGGTGATCCTGAAGCGTTCTGCGAGTTGGCGGCGAGTGTCGGCAGCACCGGTGTGAAGCACACCCCCGATTCCGATCCGCGCCGCTCCCTCGAGGTTCTGCCGCAGGTCGTCGATCATGACTGCCTCCTCGGGGGAGACGCCGAGGCGTTCACATGCGATCGCGTAAATCCGCCGGGAAGGCTTGCGGATCCCGACCTCGGCGGAGATGACGACCGCGTCGGCCACAGCAGCGAGGTCGACGCCATCGTACGTTCCGGTCCCGAAAGAATTGGATACCAGCGCGACGGGATACCCGGCGGCGCGAAGATCACCGAGCAGGGCGAGCATGTCCTGGTCGATCGACATTCCAGCTTGCATCCGGGCAGTGAGCCCCTCGGCGGGTACGTCGGCGCCGTGGACACGGAGACGTTCGGCGAATCCTCGCTCGAAGGCTTCGGCGTCAATACGGCCGCACTCGTGGTCGGCCAGGAGGGTGCGTGATGGCTGATCCCGGCTGAGGAGGTCCAGCGGCAGGCGCGGATCGCCACCGAGCGAGGCGCCGAAGTCGGTGAACGCCCGCAACACACTGGAGGTGATGACCCCGCCGAAGTCCACGAGGACGGCGGTGCGGGCCCTTTCCATCACGCTCGACACAGTATTCACACCCTCCCTCGCGGCCGGCTTCCCACCGGCCGATGCGACCGCGACCGGCTTCCCACCGGCCGCGGCGACGACAGCCATGGTTCGCCGATTCTCATGCGACTTCGAACAGCCCGGCTGCGCCCATTCCGCCGCCGACACACATCGAGATCACTACATATCGGACGCCGCGGCGCTTGCCCTCGATCAGGGCGTGCCCCACCAGGCGGGCACCGGTCATTCCGTACGGATGGCCGACCGAGATTCCGCCGCCATTGACGTTGAACCGCTCCGGGTCGATGTTCAGTTCGTCACGGCAGTACAGCGCTTGGGAAGCGAACGCCTCGTTGAGTTCCCACAGACCGATGTCGTCGATGGTGAGATCGTGCTGCTTCAGCAGTTTCGGAATGGCGAACACCGGACCGATCCCCATCTCGTCCGGCCCGCAACCGGCAACGGCCATACCCCGGTATACGCCCAGCGGCTCCAGTCCACGGCGTTCGGCTTCCTTCGACTCCATCAACACCGAAACCGAAGCCCCGTCCGACAATTGCGAGGAGTTGCCCGCCGTCACGCTGGAGTACGCGGTCACCTGACCGTCCGGCAGCACCGGCGCCAACCCGGCCAGGCCCTGGAGTGTGGTCGACGCGCGGTTGCCCTCGTCCCGGGTCAGGGTCACGGCCTCCTGCCGCACCTCCCCGGACTGCTTGTCCAGGACCTTCTTGACGCTGTCGAGCGCGACGATCTCCTGGTCGAACCGCCCGGCCTCTTGCGCCGCCGCAGTGCGCTGCTGTGACACCAGCGCGAACTCGTCCTGTCGTTCGCGGCTCACGCCGTAGCGTTCGGCGACGATCTCCGCCGTCTGCAACATCGGCATGTAGACACTCGGCTTGTGCTCGACCAGCCAGGGATCCGTCATGCGGTGGGTGTTCATGTGCTCGTTCTGCACCAGGGAGATCGACTCGACACCGCCGCCGACGGCGACCTGCATGCCGTCGCCGACGATCTGCTTGGCGGCCGTCGCAATCGCCATCAGGCCCGACGAGCACTGCCGGTCGATCGTCATCCCCGACACGGAGTCCGGAAGTCCGGCACGCAGAGCGGCCTGGCGGGCGACGTTGGCACCGGATGACCCCTGCTGCATGGCGCAGCCGAAGATCACATCTTCGACCTCGCCTCCCTCGAGCCCGGCGCGCTGCACCGCGTGCGAGAGGACATGGGCGGCAAGTTCCTGCGCCTGGGTGTCGTTGAACGCACCGCGGTACGCCTTCCCGATCGGCGTCCGTGCCGTCGAAACGATGACTGCTTCCCTCATGTCGCCGCGCTGCTTCCTGTCGGTCCGGTTCGTCTGGTCGCTTCAGGGCTGGGATCCCGAGCTTCGTGAGCCGGGGTCGATACCAGTTGGGGCGCGATGCCGCGGTTGGCCGGACTCGATGCCGGTAGGCGGTACCAACGCCAACTGGAGCGCTATGAGCAGTCGGTGACCGTCCCCTCCGTTACCGATCACGTGCGTCACGGCCACGGGGTGACGGGAGCCGACCTCCCGAAGCGGTTATAGTCGAATTCGACGTCAAGTTCAACCAGGCTGACCTGAAGGAGGGCGGCGCCCGGCTACCGTTGGGGAAACCAGGCATGTTCTCGACCTTGACAATCCCCTTCCACAACTTAGGCTGACCGACCAGTCGGTATGAAGGGGCGGATCGTGACCGAGCTGAGCATCTCCACCGCTGCGGGCGTGTTCGACGCGAACATGGCGGGTCCGCCCGAGGGCCGCCCGGTGCTGCTGCTCCACGGCTTCCCGCAGACGCGGCTGGTATGGCAGCGGCAGATCGCTGAGTTGGCCGCGCGCGGCTACCGGGTGGTCGCACCCGACCAGCGTGGGTACTCTCCTGGGGCACGCCCCGAGCGGCCCGCGGACTACCGCATGAACCTCCTGGTCGACGATGTGGTCGCGATCACGGAAGAACTGGGCTGGGGGGCATTCGACCTGGTCGGCCACGACTGGGGAGGCGCGGTGGCGTGGTGGACCGCCGATGCCCACCCCGATCGCGTACGTACCCTGACAGTTGTCTCGACCCCGCACCCGGGCGCCCTGGCCACCACCCTGCGCACCGACAAGGACCAGCGCGAACGATCGCAGTACATGATCGCCTGGCGTGAAACGCCCGCGACCGAGGTGCGCATGCTCGCAGGCGATGCCGAGGCGCTTCGCGCCACTTACGCCGGAAAGGTCCCGCAGGCCAGTGCTGAGGCCTACGTGCGACACCTGTCCCAGCCGGGTGCTCTCACCGCGGCGCTGAACTGGTACCGGGCCGGCCGCCCCGACGGTGCGATCGGCGTCATCGAGGTGCCCACGCTGTACGTCTGGAGCACACGGGACAGCGCGTTCGGCCCGGCGGCCGCGCGGGAGACCGGACAGTGGGTCAACGGACCGTACCGGTTCGAGACCCTCCAGCGCGTCAGCCACTGGGTCCCCGAGGAGGCTCCCAAGACGCTGAGCCGCCTCCTGCTCGAGCATCTGCGAGCGCACGGCGAGCCCGGAACCACAGCCACTACCCCCTCTGTCGACTAACAGAAGAGGTGACCTCCGTGAAAACAGCGCGAGCAGCCTGGCGCCGACTCGAGCCCGTACACGGCATGATCTACTTCGTCCCCGAGGCAAGGCGACGGTACGCGGACCTCGGACTGAGCGGACGCGCCGGGTACTTCGCCTCCCGGAGCGCCGCCTTCGGCCAAGCATCCGCTGAGCTGGTCATCTCGACCTTCTACAACTTCAACCCAGGTCTCGTACGGGAAGCGGTCGACGGGGTCTGGGAATCGACGACGCCACAGCAGGTGCTGGACGCACGGCACGCTGCCGCGAGCGAGGCCCTGCGACGGGCCGGCATCCACGAACTCCCCGCCTTGGACGAGGTCCTGACGCTGACCCGTAGGGCCGCCGACGCCGCCTGCGAACACGCGCAGGGCCGCCCGCTGTTCGCCGCGCATGCCGCGCTGCGCTGGCCAGAAGAACCGGTGCTGCAGCTGTGGCACGCCCAGACGCTGCTCCGGGAGTTCCGTGGAGACGGCCATGTCGCGTGCTTGCTGAGCGAGGGCGTGGGGGGCTTGGAGGCCCTGGTTCTGCACGCTGCCACCGGTGACGTTCCCGTCGACTTCCTCAAGGGAAGCCGCGCATGGCCCGAGGAGGAATGGGCCGCCACCGAGGAGCGCCTGCGCACGCGAGGTCTCCTGGACGGCGACTCCCTGAGCCCGGAAGGCCTACGTCTGCGCCAGCACATTGAGGACCGCACCGACCGCCTGGCCCTTCCCGCCTACGCTGCCCTGGGCGACGCCGACTGCGAACGTCTCGCCGAACTCGCGAGCCCCTTCGGCCGCGCCGTCGTCGAAGCCGGCCTCCTCACACTCGGCTGACCTCCGCCCTTCACCCGGCGCGGAGATCATCGGTGCCGGTTCAGCTCATCCGACGACGCCGAGAAGTCCCTTTGACCAGCGCCAGAGCGGGTGTGGCAGACGAGCCGGGCTGGACGCCGGTTCTGCCCCGCAAGGCCCAGTCCGGCTCATCCATCCCATCCAGAACGAGGATGCGGCCGGGCGCTCCATGGCTCGCTGGCGCACTACCCGAGGAAGCTGAGCCGGACCTGCCGATGCGGGTTGTCCATGTTCGTGTCGACGAGGCAGACGGACTGCCAGGTGCCGAGTACCAGTCGCCCGCCGACCACAGGCAGGGTGGCGTGCGGCGGGAGGAAGGCAGGCAGAACATGGTCCCTGCCGTGGCCGGGGCTGCCGTGCCGGTGCTGCCACCGGTCGTCGGCGGGCAGCATCGCGTGCAGCGTGGCGAGCAGATCGTCGTCGCTGCCCGCGCCGGTCTCGATGACGGCGATGCCGGCCGTCGCATGCGGGACGAAGACGTTGAGCAGGCCGTCCCTGCCGCCCGCGGTCTCCTGGAGGAACTGCTCGCAGGCGCGGGTCAGATCGGTCACCGTCTCGTCGGAGCCGGTGGAGATGTTCAGGATTCTGGTGGTGAAGGGTTCGGACATGCGGCCATCGTCTCGTTCATTCCGCAAGATCGCGTGTCCGAGCACCGAGACGCCATGGACCGGATCCGGAACATCCCCCGAACTGGGGCCGGTGGGCGCCACCTCGCCGCGGCGAGTTCACAGCCCGACCCTTCAATGACGCGCCGTCGCCGCGTGGCGCAGCGCCTCGATCAGGACCTCCACCGACGGCCGCCCGCGGGATGCGGCCCGTACGGCCACCACCACATGGCGTTCGACCACGTCGTGGAGCGGCGCCGGGGCGATGCCCTCCGAGCGCAGTCGCAGCATGAGCCCGGTCAGCGGGGCCACACCGAGCCCCGCGCCGACCATCGCCAGCGAGGTCGCGGTGTCGGTGACCTCGTGAACGACGCGCGGTTCGAACCCGGCCCGGCGGCAGGCCGTACGCACAGCACGTCCGTAGTAAGAATCGGGGGCAGGCAGGATCCACTCCCGCTCGGCCGGCTGGGTCAGCCGCCAGGCCGTCCCGGCCGGCGGCGCGTCCGGCGTCGGCACGGCCACGGAGAACCGCTCGGAGTGGAGCCGTACCAGCTCGGAGGCCTCGTCCCGGGCGAGCGGGGCGTCGGGGTAGTCCAGGCCGAGCGCCAGGTCGACCCGTCCGGCGGAGACCTCGGCGTGGGCCTGGTCGACGTCCACCTCCTGGCTGACCACCCGTACACCCGGGTGGTGCTCGCAGAGCCACTGCAGGGCGGGCGGCAGGAACGCGGACCGCCGCCGTGCCGAACACCCCGAGCCGCAACCGCGCCGCGGTCTCCGTGCGGGTGCGCTCGATCGCGGCCGCCGCCTCGGCCTGGGCCCGCAGGATGTGCCCGGCGTGTACGACCAGGGTGTGCCCGGCGTCCGTGAGCTCGACCCGCCGCCCGACCCGCCGTATCAGCAGCGCGCCCGCCGTCCGCTCCAGCACCTCGACATCGACGAGCTCTACCGGCGCATGGGCGAGCGGGGCATCACGATGATCGACCGGATCCAGGGGCCGCCGCGCTGGGACGGTCCGGATGTGCTGCTGCGCCAGACGTCGTTCCGCGCGCTGGCCGAGCCGCGCCGCTTCCGCGAGCCGGACGGGAGCGTCGGCGAAGGTTCTCTGCGGGTCCGCTTCGGCGAGGTCGAGGCGCGCGGCATCGCACTCACCCGGGCGGGCCGAGCCCTCTACGACGAGCTGATCGGCGAGCCTGCCGAGGTCTGGGCCGGCCGCTTCCCGCGCACCGAACGCCAACTGGCCGTCCAGGAAAAGGCGTTCTTCCGCTACGAACCGACAGGCGATCGGCCCCGGGACGGCCGCACCCCGCCGCGGGACCTCGCGGGCCTCGTCGACGGCGGCTGGGTGAGCGCCGACCCCATCGTCTACGAGGACTTCCTGCCCCGGTCGGCCGCCGGGATCTTCCAGTCGAACCTCACCGACGAGGGCACCAGGGACTCCACCGTCACCGGCGCCCACTACGACCAGCAGTGGCTCTCCGACGTGCTGGAGCGCCCCGTCCACGACCCCTTCGACCTCTACGCCGCTCAGCAGGACAATTCATTTCGGCAGGCCCGCCAGGCCCTCGGACTCCCCAAGGACACGCCGTGACCAGCAACAGAAATGATCGACATCTGTGACTTCGCGGTCGGTCTCTCCCGGCAGCTCTACGGGCGGACCATGGCGTCCGAGCGGCCGGGCCACCGGCTCTCGGAGAGCTGGCACCCTCTCGGCGTGGTCGGAGTGATCTCGGCCTTCAACTTCCCGGTCGCCGTCTGGTCGTGGAACACCGCGATCGCTCTGGTCTGCGGCGACACCGTCGTCTGGAAGCCCTCGGAGCTGACTGGGCTGACCGCTCTGGCCTGCGACGCCCTGCTCGCCCGCGCCGCCGCCGACACCGGCGCGCCCTCAGGTGTGCACCGGCTCCTCCTGGGCGGCCGTCAGACGGGCGAGCGGCTGGTCGACGACGCGCGCGTCGCGCTGGTGAGCGCGACCGGCTCGGTCCGGATGGGTCGCGAGGTCGCCCCCCGGGTCGCCGCCCTCTTCGGCCGCTGCCTGCTCGAACTGGGCGGCAACAACGCGGCGATCGTCACCCCCTCCGCCGACCTCGACCTCGCGGTGCGCGGGATCGTCTTCTCCGCGGCGGGCACCGCGGGCCAGCGCTGCACCACCCTGCGCCGGCTGATCGTCCACGAGGACGTCGCCGAGCAACTGCTGGAGAAGATCGTCCACGCGTACGGGCAGCTGCCGGTCGGCGACCCGTTCGAGGAAGCCACCCTGGTGGGCCCGCTGATCTCCGGCACGGCGCACCTCTCGATGACCGAGGCGCTGACGGAGGCCGAGGCCGACGGCGGGAAGATCCTCACCGGCGGCGACCGGCAGCTGGCGGAGCAGGCGCCCGACGCGGCGTACGTACGGCCCGCGGTCGTACGGATGCCGGCGCAGACGGCCGTCGTACGCCGGGAGACCTTCGCCCCGATCCTCTATGTGCTCACCTACCGGACCCTGGAGGAGGCGGTCGCGCTGCACAACGGCGTCCCGCAGGGCCTGTCGTCCAGCATCTTCACGCAGGACCAGCGGGAGGCGGAGCGCTTCCTGGCCTCCGACGGCTCCGACTGCGGCATCGCCAATGTCAACATCGGCACCTCCGGCGCCGAGATCGGCGGGGCGTTCGGCGGGGAGAAGGAGACCGGCGGCGGGCGCGAGTCGGGTTCGGACGCCTGGCGGGCATACATGCGCCGGGCGACGAACACGGTGAACTACTCGGACAGCCTGCCCCTGGCCCAGGGAGTCAACTTCCTGTAGGTCCCGCGGGGGCAGCGGGAAGTTCCACGGCCCCGGCGCGGTTGGTAGAAGCGTGAACAACTTCGGGGTGCGGGACGTTGATGTGGTCGTCATCGGCGCCGGACAGGCGGGCCTGTCCGGCGCCTACCATCTGCGGCGCGTCGGTCTGGTTCCGGACCGCGACTTCGTAGTGCTCGACCACGCCCCACGAGCGGGCGGCGCCTGGCAGTTCCGCTGGCCCTCACTGACGTACGGCAAAGTGCACGGCATGCACGCGCTGCCGGGCATGGAGCTGACCGGCGCGGACGAGGCGCGACCCTCCTCCGAGGTGATCGCTGCGTACTTCTCGGCGTACGAGGAGCGCTTCGATCTGCGCGTCCACCGGCCCGTCGACGTCACCGCGGTACGCGAGGGCGAGGGCGGGCGGCTGCTCGTGCAGACCTCGGAGGGGACCTGGTCGACGCGGGCGCTGATCAACGCGACCGGCACCTGGGACCGCCCGTTCTGGCCGCGCTACCCCGGCCAGGATGCCTTCCAGGGACGGCAGTTGCACACCGTTCACTACCCCGGGCCCGAAGAGTTCGCCGGACAGCGCGTGGTGGTGGTCGGCGGAGGGGCCTCGGGGACCCAGCATCTGATGGAGATCGCCGAGGTGGCGGCGGACACCACCTGGGTGACACGGCGGCCGCCCGTCTTTCGCGAGGGCCCGTTCAACGAGGACTTCGGGCGGGCGGCCGTGGCCATGGTGGAGGATCGCGTACGCCGCGGACTGCCGCCGCAGAGCGTGGTTTCGGTGACCGGGCTGCCGCTTAACGACGCCGTGCGGCGCGCCCTCGACTCGGGGGTGCTGGACCGGCAGCCGATGTTCGACCGGATCACGCCGACGGGAGTGGCCTGGGGCGACGGGCGGACGGTGGAGACTGATGTGATCCTCTGGGCGACCGGCTTCCGAGCGGCGATCGACCATCTCGCGCCGCTGAAGCTGCGCGAGCCGGGCGGCGGCATCCGGGTCGATGGCACTCATGCCGTACGGGACGCACGCATCCATCTCGTGGGATACGGGCCTTCGGCCTCGACTATCGGCGCCAACCGCGCCGGGCGGGCAGCGGTCCGCGAGATCATGCGGCTGCTGGAGGACGAAAAGGCACTGGTGTGAGGGCAGTCGGCGGCCGCTGAGGCCCCGAACCGCTCTCCTGGGCGGCGATCATGCCGTGCCCGACCGAATGCGGGTCGGTCAGGGTGCGACCGGGGCCAACTGCGCGTCCCTGCGCACCAGAGCGGCATAACGGCCGTCCCGGTCGAGCAGCTCCTCGTGGCTGCCGCGCTCGGCTATCCGCCCCGCGTCGAGGACCACGATCTGATCGGCGTCCCTGACGGTGGAGAGCCGGTGGGCGATGGTGATGGTGGTGCGGCCCGCGGAGAGCGCGTCGATCGCCTGCTGCACCGCGTACTCCGTGCGGGTGTCGAGGGCGCTGGTCGCCTCGTCGAGGATGAGGACTGGCGGGTCGCGCAGAATCGTCCTGGCAATGGCGAGGCGCTGCTTCTCGCCGCCGGAGAAGCGGTAGCCGCGCTCGCCGACCAGAGTGTCGTAGCCATCGGGCAGCGACGCGATGTGGTCGTGGATCTGAGCGGCGCGCGCGGCCGCCTCTATCTCCGCGGCCGTGGCGTCCGGCTTGGCGAAGCGCAGATTCTCGGCGACGGAGGCATGGAAGAGATACGTCTCCTGGGAGACGACTCCCACGGCCCGGGCGAGGGTGTCGAAGTCGAGGTCCTGTACGTCGACTCCGTCGATGGTGACTCTGCCCCCGGTGACGTCGTACAGCCGGGGCACCAGATAGCTGAGCGTGGACTTGCCTGAGCCGGTGGGCCCGACGACTGCGAGGCTGCCGCCCGCGGGCACCGTGACATCGATGCCGTCGAGGGTCGGCCGCGTCTGCTTGTCGTCGTACGCGAAGTCGACGTCCTCGAACCGCACTTCGCCGCTGATCTTCTCCAGCCGGACCGGCTTTTCTGGCTCGGTGATGTCGACCGGCAGGTCGAGATACTCGAAGATCCGCTGGAAGAGGGCGAGCGAGGTCTGCATCTGCACTCCGGTGGAGAGCAGGCTCACGGCCGGGCGGAACAGGCCCTGCTGGAGCGAGACGAAGGCGACGAGCGTGCCGATCGATATCTGGGGCCCGCCGGACTGGAGCGCGAAGCCCGCGGCCCAGTAGATCAGGGCGGGCATGGCGGCCATGACGATACCGATGGTGGACATCCGCCACCGTCCGGCCATGCTGGAGCGCACTTCGAGGTCGACGAGGCGCTCGGACTCCTCGGCGAAGGACTTGGTCAGCGAGTCGGCGCGGCCCATCGTGCGGCCGAGCAGGATGCCGCTGACGGAGAGCGACTCGGTGACGGTGGCGGCCATGGCGGCCATCTGCTTCTGACGCTGCGTGGTGATCTTCTTGCGCTCTCGGCCGACACGGCGGCTGATCCAGACGAACAGCGGCAACAGGAGCAGCGAGACGGCGGTGAGCCGCCAGTCCAGCGCCAGCATCGCGACGACGGTGGCGACCACCGCCGTGAGGTTGGAGACCAGGGAGGTCGCGGTGGAGGTCACGGTCGCCTGCATCCCGCCGATGTCATTGGCGATGCGCGACTGGACCTCTCCGGTGCGGGTCCTGGTGAAGAAGGCGAGCGGCATCCGCTGCAGCTGGGCATAGACGGCAGTACGCAGATCGTGCATGACGCGCTGGCCGACGGTGGTGGAGATCAGCGTCTGGAGCACGCCGAAGACGCTCGTCATCACCGCAGTGAGGATCATGCCCAGGGCGAGCAGGCTGAGCAGGCCGGTGCGGCCCTGCGGGATCGCGGTGTCAAGGATCTCGCGCAGCATGAAGGGGGAAGCGACCGAGACGAGCGACGCGGCGCCGACCAGCAGGCCGACCACCGCGAGGCGGCCTCGGTAGGGACGGAAGAGCCGGAGGATCCGCGGCACCTGGGCGGGCGGCTGCTCCGGATCACGTGGTGGTGGTGTCCAGTTGGACTCGGCGTCGATACGCATGGGCTCCTTCGACAAGGGTTCGACGGGATGGAAACAGTGAAGATCTTTGGGAGCATAGCTCATTGTTACCTAACTTCACAATGAGTCTGGTCCTGATATTGTTCCCACATGCTGTCCTCATCTTCAGGGCTCCCCGACCCCGACGGCCTGCTGGCCGAACAGTTGCTGCGGCTGACCAGGCGACTCCACCGCAGCCAGAAGCGGCAGCTGGAGTCGGCCGACATCGCGATCACCCCCGCCCAGTCCCGGCTGCTGCGCACCCTCGCGCATTACGACGCGCCGCCGCGCATGGCCGATCTCGCCGCCCGCCTGGAGGTGGTCCCCCGCGCCGTGACGAGCCTGGTGGACGGTCTGGAAGCGAGTGGCTGCGTACGCCGCGCCCCCGACCCGACCAACCGCAGGGTGATCCGGATCGAGCTCACCGAGACCGGCCGCGCCACGCTCAGGGCGCTGCGCGACGCGCGCCGCGCGGCCGCGGAGGACATCCTGGCTCCCTTGACCGCCGACCAGCGCGAGGTGCTCGGGGGGCTGCTGTCCACCCTGGTCGACGCGCCGGGCCCGCGCTGCTGAACGAGCCACTTTCAGGTCGCCCCAGTCGGCGCACTCCCTCCTGTCGCCCCTCCTGTCGCCCCTCCTCTCGACCCTCACGTGCCGGCCACTCATGTCGCGGCCGCGAAGGCCTTCCGCATGCGCCGGGCCAGGTCCGCCGTGAAGTCGCGCAGAAGAGTCCATGAGCTCGGACCAAGAGTCCAAACAAGTGCTCTTGCGCATCAGCAGCACCAACTACCAAGGTCCTTACCGAGGTTCATGAACCCGCCGCAGTAAAGCCGCGCAACGTCAGCTCAACGACTTGTCTCCTGGAGGCTCGATGAACGACGCAGCACAGCAGAACCCCGGTATGGCGGAGGGCGACGACGGCTGGCTGAGCCGGCGCTCCGTCCTGCGGACCACGGCCGGTGTGGCGGGCGCGGGGCTCGGCCTCGGCGCGCTCGGCACCGGCGCCGCGGCGGCGACGGAGAGCGGCACGGCCGGTGCGGCGGCGCAGGCGGCAGCCTCGCAGGCCGAACGGGAGACCGCCGAAGCGCCCGCCCGCAAGGGCAGCACGATGGCCGGGGTGCCCTTCGAGCGGCGCGGCACCGTACGCGTCGGGATCGTCGGCCTCGGCAACCGCGGCGGCAGCATGATCGACCTCTTTCTCGCCCTTTCCGGAGTCCAGGTCGTCGCCCTCTGCGACCCGGTGAAGGCCAAGACCGAGAGCGCAGCCGCCAAGGTGGTCAAGGCCGGTCAGCCCGCGCCGGCCGTCTACACCAACGGCGAGGACGACTACGAGAACCTGTGCAAACGGGGCGACATCGACTTCGTCTATGTGGCCACGCCCTGGGACTTCCACTTCGAGATGGCCAAGGCCGCCATGCTGAACGGCAAGCACGTCGGCGTGGAGTGTCCGATCGCCATGCGCCTGGACGAGCTGTGGGAGCTGGTCGACCTCTCCGAGCGCACCCGACGGCACTGCATGCAGTTGGAGAACTGTTGTTACGGCAAGAACGAGATGCGGGTGCTGCGCATGGCGCACGCCGGCAAGTTCGGCGATCTGCTGCACGGCGCGGGCGCGTACAACCACGATCTGCGCGGCCTGATGTTCGACCAGGACTACTACGAAGGGCCCTGGCGGCGACTGTGGCACACCCGGCTGCGTGGCGACCTCTACCCGAACCACGGCTTCGGCCCGGTCTCCAACTACATGGACATCAACCGCGGTGACCGTGTGACGCACATATCCAGTTTCGGTACGCCCGCGCTGGGTCTTGCCGAGTACCGGAAGGCCACCATGCCGCCGGGCGACCCGAGCTGGAAGGAGACGTACATCGAGAGCGACCGTACGATCAGCCTGGTCCAGACGGCGAAGGGACGCGTCATCCGCCTGGAACACGATGTGTCGACCCCCCATCCCTACAGCCGGATCAACAGCCTCGGCGGGACGAAGGGTGTCTTCGAGGACTACCCGGCGCGGATCTACGTCGAGCCCGACCACACCGACGACCAGTGGGGCGACTTCGCGAAGTACGCCGACTGGGACCACTGGCTGTGGAAGGAGCACTCCAACCCGCCCGGCGGCCATGGCGGCATGGACTACATCATGGTCTTCCGGCTGATGCAGTGCATGCGGCTGGGTCTCGTGCCCGACTTCGACGTGTACGACGCGGCGACCTGGACGGCCCCCGTGCCGCTGAGCCACGCGTCGATCAAGGCCAAGGGCGCACCGCAGCAGATCCCTGACTTCACCCGGGGCGAGTGGAAGAGGTCCCGCCCCGGCATGGACTCGGCCAAGCCCACTGCCTGATGCGGCAGGCGGGGCCCGGCTCGCACGGGCCGGGCCCCGCCCACCTCGACTCGCCTGGCCGACTCGCCCTTTGCGCCGATGGGCGGTACGGCGGTGACCGGGCCGGAGTGAATCGTGCGGCGCGTCCGAAGTGCCAGGGCGAGTTGTTCGATCTTGGCGTGTTGTGTGTCCTGCCGCACAAAAATCGATTGCGGGAGAGGGCTCCGAAAGGCGAACCTTGCACGGTTTCCGCCGCAATTTCGAGCCCTGGGACATCATGCAGATTCGCGATCTTCCTTACCCCGACCCCGGTGTGGCCGATGCCAGGTCAGGGCCGCGATTCCTGCTGTGGCTGGGGCGGAATCAGCTGGGCGGCCAACTGAAGGCGCTGGCCTGGGGACTGCTGCACTTCTGCGGTGTCGCCGGGCTGCCGCTGGGCGTCGGCCAGGCCGTGCAGGCGGTCGTGGACCGCTCCGGCGGTCGCCTCGCGCTCGCAGGCGCGCTCATCGTGCTGTGCGGCGTGGCGATCACCCTGGGTGACACGATGCTGCACCGCACCGCCGTCACCAACTGGATCACCGCCGCGGCACGCGTCCAGCAGCTCCTCGCACGCAAAACGGCGGACCTGGGCTCGGCGCTGACCCGCCGGGTCGCCGCCGGCGAGGTGGTCGCGGTCTCCACCGGCGACGTCGAGAAGATCGGCTGGTTCGTGGAGGCGCTCTCGCGCTTCGCCGCGGCCGCCATCACGGTGGTCCTGGTCTGCGCCGGCCTGGTCCTGTACGAGCCGGCACTGGGCGTCGTGGTCGCCGCCGGCGTACCGGTGCTGGCCCTGGCCGTACTGCCGCTGCTCCCGCGGGCCACCCGGCGCGCCGACATCCAGCGCGAGAAGGCCGGCAAGGCCACCGAACTGGCGTCGGACACCGTCGCGGGCCTTCGGGTCCTGCGCGGCATCGGCGGCGAGGAACTGTTCCTCGGCCGCTACCGCCAGGCCTCCCAGGAGGTGCGCAGGGCTGCCGTCCGCAGCGCCCGCATGTGGGCGCTGATCTCGGCGATCCAGGTGCTGCTGCCGGGTCTGCTGCTGATCACGGTGGTCTGGTACGGCGCGGGGCTCGCCCGCGACGGCCGGATCGACGTCGGCGAGCTGGTCACCGCCTTCAGCGCGGTCACGCTGCTGATGTATCCGCTGCGGCACTTCGAGGAGATCGCCATGGCGTACTCCTTCTCGCGGCCCTCCGCAATGCGGGCGGCCCGGGTGCTGTCGCTGGAGCGGACCACGTACGAGGGCGATCGAGGCGGCCTCGACGTCGCCGCCCTTCCCACCGGGGACCTCTACGACCCCGCCACCGGTCTGCTGGCCCCCTCGGGCCGGTTCACCGCCGTCGTGTGCGGCGACCCGGACGCGGCCGGGCTGCTCGCCGAGCGGCTCGGCGGTCATGCCGCCGAGGAGGAGAAGAGCCCCTCCGTCCTGCTGGGCGGGGTGGCGCTGGACGACCTGCCGCTCGATGGGGCGCGGACCTGCGTCCTCGTACAGGACAAGGACCCGGTGCTGCTCTCCGGGACGCTGTGGGAGCTGCTGGACGTGCCGGCCTCCGGCGAGGTGAGTGCCGAGGCGGCGCTGAGTGCCGCGCAGTGCGGTGACGTACTGGACGCGCTCGCGCAGGCGTCGGAACAGGACTCGCGTGACCCGATGCGGACGCGGATCACCGAGCGCGGCCGCTCGCTGTCCGGCGGGCAGCGCCAGCGGCTCGCGCTGGCCCGTTCCTTGGTCACCGACCCCGAGGTGCTGGTCCTGGACGAGCCCACGTCGGCCGTGGACTCGCACACGGAGGCGCGGATCGCGCAGGGCGTCAGGGAGCTGCGGGCCGGCCGCACCACGGTCGTGTTCGCCTCCTCACCGCTGCTGCTCGACCGTGCGGACCGGGTGGTGTTCGTGCACGAAGGCGAGGTGGCGGCGGTCGGCGTGCACCGCGAACTGCTGCACGGCAACGCCGAATACCGCGCGGTCGTCACCCGCGAGACCGAGGAAGAGCAACTCGGTGGCATTGCCGCCATCGACGAGCTGAAGGCATTGGAAGAGATCGAGGAGTCGGCATGATCGGCGTGGCGCCACCGGCGTACGACCCGGCGGCCCCGGAGGCGACGGCGACCCTGCCCGTCGGGACACCGGCGACCGTGCGGGCATACGTCAGCGAACTGCTGCGGCGGCACCGCAGAGCCTTCGTGCTGCTCGTCTCCGTCAACGCCGTCGCGGTGACCGCCTCGATGGTCGGCCCGTATCTGCTCGGCGGACTCGTCGAGGACCTGGCGGACGGGGCGCGCGAGCTCCATCTGGAGCGCACCGCCGCGCTGTTCGCGCTCGCGCTGGTCGTGCAGACCGTGTTCGTGCGGCTGATGCGGCTGCGCGGGGCGATGCTCGGCGAGGAGATGCTGGCCGACCTGCGCGAGGACTTCCTCGTACGGTCGGTCGGGCTGCCGCCCGGTGTGCTCGAGCGGGCCGGTACGGGCGATCTGCTCTCCCGTATCACCACCGACATCGACCGGCTGGCCAACGCGATGCGCGAGGCCGTGCCGCAGCTGGCGATCGGCGTGGTGTGGGCCGGCCTGCTGATCGGCGCGCTCACGGTGACCGCGCCGCCGCTGGCGCTCGCGGTGCTCGTCGCCGTCCCGGCTCTGGTGATCGGCTGCCGCTGGTACTTCAGGCGGGCGCCCTCCGCGTACCGCTCGGAGGCAGCCGGATACGCGGCGGTCGCCGCCGTGCTGGCCGAGACCGTGGACGCAGGGCGGACGGTGGAGGCGCACCGCCTCGGCGGACGCCGGGTGGCACTGTCGGAGCAGCGGATCAAGGAGTGGACCGCGTGGGAGCGCTACACGCTCTATCTACGGTCGGTGCTCTTCCCCGTCCTCAACGTGACGCATGTGACGATCCTCTGCTCGGTGCTGCTGATCGGCGGCGTCTTCGTACTGCAGGGGTGGATCAGCGTCGGGCAGCTGACGACGGGCGCCCTGCTCGCGCAGATGCTGGTCGACCCGGTCAACCTGATCCTGCGCTGGTACGACGAGCTCCAGATCGCCCAGGTGTCGATCGCCCGCCTGGTCGGCGTACGTGACCTCGAGCCGGACGCCGGCGACGCGGGCGTGGTGCCGGTCGGCCGCAAGGTTCGCGCCGACTCGGTGCACTTCGGCTACCGCGAGGGCGTCGACGTGCTGCACCGGGTGACGCTGAATGTCGAACCGGGCACCCGGGTGGCCCTGGTCGGTCCCTCGGGCGCCGGCAAGTCCACGCTCGGCCGGCTGCTCGCGGGCATCTACGCACCGCGCGCGGGACGGATCACGCTCGGGGACGCGGAGCTGGCCGAGATGCCCGCCGAGCGGGTCCGTGAGCATGTGGCGCTGGTCAACCAGGAGCACCACGTGTTCGTGGGCTCCCTGCGCGACAATCTCCGGCTGGCCCGTACGGGCGCGTCGGACGTGGAGTTGTGGGCCGCGCTCGGAGCGGTCGACGCGGACAGCTGGTCGCGGGCGCTGGACGACGGCCTGGACACCGAGGTCGGCTCGGGCGGCCTCGCCCTCACCCCGGCCCAGGCCCAGCAGATCGCCCTGGCCCGGCTGGTCCTCGCGGACCCGCACACGCTGGTCCTGGACGAGGCGACCTCACTGCTCGACCCGCGCGCGGCCCGCCATCTGGAGCGCTCGCTCTCCAGGGTCCTGGACGGCCGCACGGTGGTGGCCATCGCGCACCGCCTGCACACCGCGCACGACGCGGATGTGATCGCGGTGGTGGAGGAGGGCCGGATCAGCGAACTGGGCAGCCACGACGAACTCGTCGCGGCCGAGGGCGCGTACGCGGCGCTGTGGCGGTCCTGGCACGGGTAAGGGCGGAAGCGGCTGGCAGTCCCGCGCAGCTGTCGCGACGCGGGAGTGCCGTAGAAGTAGACCAACAACGACTATTGCCGTCGTAACGACGATTGTCGTCGTTGCTGCGATCGAAGTGGCGGCTCCGGTTGTCGTCAAAGCGGCCCGAGTTGCCGTGCAATCGTCGCGACTATCGCAGGATTATCAACACCCGCAAGAATTGACTGTCGTGGAAATGACGAAAGTCATCGAAGCCGCGGTGCCGGTCGTCAAAGCGGCCCGAGTTGCCGCCGACGCAGAAGCCGTCACGATCCCAGTTGTGGCAACCGTTCGACGAAACGGAGTTGGACGTACTGGCGGCACTGGCCACGCCGGCTCCACCAAAGGCCAGAGCCAGAGCAGCGAACAGGCTGGCGAGCAGCCGGAAACTCTTGGATGTCATTACCCGCATGGTGCTTTCCCTTCCCGGAAGCGTAGACGGGTCCGAGCCCTGCACGGCCGCGGTGGCGTCAACACCAGTGAGGCAGTGATGCGTTTCGCGAAAGGGTCCGGTACATCGGCCTTGAATATGGCAGGGGTTGCCCTCGTCATGGCTGATGTATCGCCATGAACGGCAGGAGTTGCCATCGCCGACTCACGCGCTGAATGCGCGGCATCGGGCCCACCTGGGCTGCTGAGTGCAGCAGACCCCGGGGCGGGGCATCCGTCAATTGAGATTTTCCGTCTTCACGCGAGGCGTGAAGACGAATATTTCATTCAATCTTGCATCCAACGTAGACATACGCGCCTAAAGAAGTCAAACGCGGCATATGCCCCCGGGCGCACAGGGAGTCGGCTACGGCTCCATGCGCATTTTTCTTTCGCCGTCAGGCAATTGGCGCCCTGCCCGGGCCGAGGCGCCCCGCCATTGGCGCGCCCCCCTCATAGGTATCCGAGGGCCGCCGCGCCGCCCACTCCCCCGAGCAGCATGAACGCCGGCATCAGCACCTTCAGCTCCACCCAGCTGCCCGCCCTGAACCGCATCGGCTTGGGCGGCCCCAGCGCGTACCAGCGCTTGCGCCCCACGGGTATCGGCCACAGTATCGGGCAGCCCGAGACCGTCAGCGCGTCGCCGATGTCGTGCACCAGCGCGCCCAGCACGATCGGCAGGCCCAGCCACAGATACTCCTGGCCGGGGGCGGTGAACAGCCAGTCCGCGCCGTTGCCCGGCTTGTCGAGGATGTCGGCCAGGATCCACGCGCTCGTCGCGCCGAGCAGCCACACCAGTACGTCACTGGAGACCCGCGCCGCCCGCCACAGCAGGCCTTCGACCGCGAGCACCAGGTGGATGAAGAGGATCACGAGGACCGCCCAGCGGCCGCCGGTGATCGCCAGCGCGGAGGTGCCCGCGCCGATCAGGACCGCCCACAGCCAGGTGTGGGTGAGCGTGCGGTGGCCGCCCGTCCTGCGCTTGTCGCCCTGTTTCTTCGTCGCTTTGTAGACCGCGTACGACAGCTTGTCGACGACCTCGCACAGTCCGCGCGAGATGGGCCCGAAGGCCCGCGAGATCGTCGCCGCCTTGTGGTCGAGGTCCGGCGCCAGCGCCGCGCCCGCGCAGAGCAGCGCTCCGACGACGAGGACCGGCCACGGCATCGGGTGGCCTGCGGCAGCGGTCGCCGCGCCCACCCCCAGCCAGGCAGCCGCCCCGGACAGAGAGTGCGCCGGTCCCATCATTTACGTTCCCGCCCCATTTGCTCTTGTGGTGAAGCCCAGTTGACAGGGCAGCGTATCGTCCGTGATCTTGCCGTCGCCGTCCGGTTCCCTGATCGGAGGTGAAGGCAGGCAAGATGGGGGGTGTGACCCTTATCGATCAGCTGCCGCCGGATGCCGACCCCGATGCCCTCTTCGAAGCCTTCTCGTCATGGGCCGAAGGCCAGGGCATCACGCTCTACCCGGCTCAGGAGGAGGCGCTGATCGAGGTGGTTTCCGGGGCAAATGTGATCCTTTCCACCCCCACGGGCTCCGGCAAGAGCCTCGTCGCCGCGGGCGCCCACTTCACGGCTCTGGCCCAGAACAAGGTCACGTTCTACACAGCGCCGATCAAGGCGCTGGTCTCCGAGAAGTTCTTCGACCTCTGCAAGCTCTTCGGCACCGAGAACGTCGGCATGCTGACGGGCGACGCGTCCGTCAACGCCGACGCTCCGGTCATCTGCTGCACCGCCGAGGTGCTGGCCTCCATCGCCCTGCGCGACGGCAAGGACGCCGACATCGGCCAGGTCGTGATGGACGAGTTCCACTTCTACGCCGAGCCGGACCGCGGCTGGGCCTGGCAGATCCCGCTGCTCGAACTGCCGCAGGCGCAGTTCATCCTGATGTCGGCGACCCTCGGCGACGTCTCCCGCTTCGAGGGGGACCTGACCCGCCGCACCGGCCGTCCCACCTCCGTCGTCCGCTCCGCGTCCCGCCCGGTCCCGCTCTCGTACGAGTACCGGCGCACCCCGATCACGGAGACGCTGACCGAGCTGCTCGAGACCAAGCAGGCGCCGGTCTACATCGTGCACTTCACGCAGGCGGCGGCCGTGGAGCGGGCCCAGTCGCTGATGAGCATCAATATGTGCTCGCGCGAGGAGAAGGACCAGATCGCCGAGCTGATCGGTAGCTTCCGCTTCACCACCAAGTTCGGCCAGAATCTCTCCCGTTTCGTACGGCACGGGATCGGCGTCCATCACGCCGGCATGCTCCCCAAGTACCGGCGGCTGGTCGAAAAGCTGGCCCAGGCAGGCCTGTTGAAGGTCATCTGCGGTACGGACACCCTCGGCGTCGGCGTCAACGTCCCCATCCGCACGGTGCTGTTCACCGCGCTCACCAAGTACGACGGCACTCGTGTGCGCACCCTGCGCGCCCGCGAGTTCCACCAGATCGCCGGCCGCGCGGGCCGGGCCGGCTTCGACACGGCCGGTCTGGTCGCCGCCCAGGCGCCCGAGCATGTCATCGAGAACGACAAGGCTCTCAGCAAGGCGGGAGACGACCCGAAGAAGCGCCGCAAGGTCGTCCGCAAGAAGGCGCCCGAGGGCTTCGTCGCCTGGTCGGACACCACCTTCGACAAGCTCATCGACTCCGATCCCGAGCCGCTGACCTCCCGCTTCCGGGTCACACACACCATGCTGCTGTCGGTCATCGCCCGCCCCGGCAACGCCTTCGACGCGATGCGCCGGCTCCTGGAGGACAACCACGAGCCGCGCAAGAACCAGCTCCGCCACATCCGCCGGGCGATCGCCATCTACCGCTCGCTCCTCGACGGCGGCGTCGTCGAGCGGCTTGACGGGCCGGACGCGGAAGGCCGGATCGTCCGGCTGACCGTCGACCTCCAGCAGGACTTCGCGCTCAACCAGCCGCTGTCCACCTTCGCACTGGCCTCCTTCGAGCTGCTCGACCCCGAATCGCCTTCGTACGCCCTGGACATGGTGTCGGTCGTCGAGTCGACGCTGGACGATCCGCGCCAGATCCTCGCCGCCCAGCAGAACAAGGCGCGCGGTGAGGCCATCGGCGCGATGAAGGCGGACGGCGTCGAGTACGAGGAGCGGATGGAGCGGCTCCAGGAGGTCTCGTACCCCAAGCCGCTGGAAGAGCTGCTGTGGCACGCGTACGACGTCTACCGCAAGAGCCATCCGTGGGTCGGTGACCACCCGGTCTCGCCGAAGTCGGTCATCCGTGACATGTACGAACGGGCCCTGTCCTTCACGGAGTTCACCTCCCACTACGAGCTCGCCCGCACCGAGGGCATCGTGCTGCGCTATCTCGCGAGTGCGTACAAGGCGCTGGAGCACACCATCCCGGACGATCTGAAGTCCGAGGATCTCGAGGACCTGATCGCCTGGCTCGGTGAGATGGTGCGGCAGGTCGACTCCAGCCTGTTGGACGAGTGGGAGCAGCTTGCCAACCCGGAGATCGAGACCGCCGAGCAGGCTCAGGAGAAGGCCGACCAGGTCAAGCCGGTCACGGCCAATGCCCGCGCCTTCCGGGTGCTCGTGCGAAACGCCATGTTCCGCCGGGTGGAGCTGGCCGCGCTGGACCAGGTCGGCGCGCTCGGCGAGCTGGACGCCGAGTCCGGCTGGGACGCGGAGGCCTGGGGCGAGGCGATGGACAAGTACTGGGACGAGTACGAGGACCTGGGCACCGGGCCGGACGCGCGTGGGCCGAAGCTGCTCTTGATCGAGGAGGACGCGCAGCACGGACTGTGGCGGGTCCGGCAGATCTTCGCCGACCCGAACGACGACCATGACTGGGGTATCAGCGCGGAGGTCGATCTGGCGGCCTCCGACGAGGAGGGCCGGGCCGTCGTGCGCGTCACCGACGTCGGCCGGCTCTGACACTGGGAACACAGGAGAACACCCGATGACGAACCCGGCCGAGCGCCTGGTCGATCTGCTCGACCTGGAGCAGATCGAGGTCAATATCTTCCGCGGGCGCAGCCCCGAGGAGTCCCTGCAACGGGTTTTCGGCGGGCAGGTGGCGGGCCAGGCGCTGGTCGCGGCCGGCCGCACCACCGACGGCGAGCGCCCGGTCCACTCGCTGCACGCGTACTTCCTGCGCCCGGGCATCCCCGGGGTGCCGATCGTCTACCAGGTCGAGCGCGTGCGGGACGGCCGGTCGTTCACCACCCGCCGGGTCACGGCGGTGCAGCAGGGCAAGACCATCTTCAATCTGACCGCCTCCTTCCACCGGCCGGAGGAGGGCAGCATCGAGCATCAGCTGCCGCCGCGTCTCGACTTCCCGGACCCCGAGACCCTCCCCACGGTCACCACGGAGATCCGTGAGCATCTGGGCGAGCTGCCCGAGGCGCTGGAGCGGATGGCCCGCCGCCAGCCCTTCGACATCCGCTATGCCGAGCGGCTGCGCTGGACCCCGGAGGAGATCAAGGAGGCGGACCCGCGCAGCGCGGTGTGGATGCGCGCGGTCGGGCCGCTGGGCGACGACCCGCTGGTGCACACCTGCGCGCTGACATACGCGAGCGACATGACGCTCCTCGATGCCGTCCGCATCCCGGTGGAGCCGCTGTGGGGCAGGCGCGGCTTCGACATGGCCTCCCTGGACCACGCGATGTGGTTCCACCGGCCCTTCCGCGCGGACGAGTGGTTCCTGTACGACCAGGAGTCGCCGATCGCGACGGGCGGCCGGGGACTGGCGCGCGGCCGTATCTACGACCGTGGGGGCAATCTTCTGGTATCGGTCGTGCAGGAAGGTCTCTTCCGTCCCTGGAGTTCACAATGAACGTCGACTGCCTGCCACTGAGGAGATATCCATGACCCTGTACGACATCCCGCTGCGCACGCTCACCGGTGAACCCGCCTCGCTCGCCGACTACCGGGGCAAGGCCGTCCTGCTGGTGAACGTCGCCTCCAAGTGCGGGCTGACCCCGCAGTACGCCGGTCTGGAGCGGCTGCAGAAGCAGTACGGCGACCAGGGGTTCAGCGTCCTCGGCGTGCCGTGCAATCAGTTCGCGGGCCAGGAGCCGGGCAGCGCGGAGGAGATCCAGTCCTTCTGCTCGGCCACCTACGGCGTGACCTTCCCGATGCTGGAGAAGACGGATGTGAACGGGGCCGACCGGCACCCGCTGTACACGGAGCTGACGAAGGTCGCGGACGCCGACGGCGAGGCGGGCGACGTCCAGTGGAACTTCGAGAAGTTCCTCATCGGCAAGGACGGCCAGGTCGTGGCCCGGATCCGGCCGTCCACGGAGCCCGAGGCCGCGGAGGTCGTCGCCGCGATCGAGGCGCTGCTCGCCGCCTGACCTCGCTGCGGGTTCGCGCCCGGTCGCGGTCCTCTCAATCGCCGGACGGGCTTGATGACCAGCCCGTCCGGCGCTTGAGGTCGGGAAACTAGCGGATCGGCATGCCCGAGAGGGTTCTGGCGATCACCAGGCGCTGGATCTCGCTGGTGCCCTCAAAGATCGTGTAGATAGCGGCGTCGCGGTGCATGCGCTCCACCGGGTACTCGCGGGTGAAGCCGTTGCCGCCCAGGATCTGGACGGCCTGCGCCGTGACCTTCTTCGCGGCCTCGGAGGCGTACAGCTTGGACATGGAGCCCTCGGCGGAGGTGAACGGCTTGCCCGTCGCCGCCATCCAGGAGGCGCGCCACACCAGCAGCCGCGCGGCGTCGATCTGGGTACGCATGTCGGCCAGTTGGAAGGCTATGCCCTGGTTGTCGATGATCGGGCGGCCGAACTGGCTGCGGGTGCTGGCGTAGTCGAGGGCGACTTCGTACGCGGCGCGGGCGGTGCCCACCGCCATCGCGCCGACGGCCGGGCGGGACGCCTCGAAGGTGGCCATGGCCGCGTTCTTCAGACGCTCGCCGCCCGCCTTGGCCTTCTCATGCGCCCGGGCCAGACGCTCGTCGAGCTTCTCCTTGCCGCCGAGCAGGCAGTGCCCGGGGACGCGGACATCCTCCAGGACCACCTCGGCGGTGTGGGACGCGCGGATGCCGTGCTTCTTGAACTTCTGGCCCTGCGAGAGGCCGGGGGTCTGCGGCGGGACGATGAAGGAGGCGTGGCCCTTGGAGCCGAGCTCCGGGTCGACGACGGCGACCACGACATGGACGCCCGCTATGCCGCCGTTGGTCGCCCAGGTCTTGGTGCCGTTCAGCACCCATTCGTCCTTGGCCTCGTCGTATACCGCGCGGGTACGCATCGCCCCGACGTCGGAGCCGGCGTCCGGCTCCGAGGAGCAGAAGGCCGCGACCTTGACGTCGTCCACGTCGCCGTACATCTGGGGGATCCAGGTGCCGATCTGCTCCTCGGTGCCGTTCGCGAGGACGCCGACGGCCGCGAGCCCGGTGCCGACGATCGAGAGCGCGATGCCGGCGTCGCCCCAGAAGAGCTCCTCCAGCGCCATCGGGATGCCGAGGCCGGTCGGGTCGAAGAACTGCTGGGCGTAGAAGTCGAGGGAGTAGATTCCCACCTTGGCCGCTTCCTGGATCACCGGCCAGGGGGTTTCCTCACGCTCGTCCCACTCGGCGGCGGCCGGGCGGATCACGTCCTTGGCGAAGCCGTTCAGCCAATCGCGGACCTGCTTCTGGTCGTCGTTGAGTTCGAGCGTGAACTCGGCCATGTTTCCTCCAGCACTGCGGCGACTTCCTGCGTGTTACTTGCGGTAACCGAAGTGTGTTACCGGCAAGTAGTGCATGTCAACCAGCCATGACCGGTTGACCTGTCACGGCGCTCGGGGTGTTACGTTGCGCAGGCGTCACGCAATCGCTCGGGTGGGGAGATACAACCATGGAGACCACACAGCAGGCGGCGGCCCAGCAGAAGCCGGCCGACCAGCGGCGCCGGGAGCTGCTCGAGGCGGCCGACCGGGTGGTGCTCCGGGACGGGCCACAGGCCTCGATGAACGCCATCGCCGCGGAGGCGGGCATCACCAAGCCCATCCTGTACCGGCACTTCGGCGACAAGGGCGGCCTGTACCGGGCGCTCGCCAAGCGCCACACGGACGCGCTGCTGGACGCGTTGAGGGCGGCGGTCGACGCGCCCGCGGACCGCCGCGAGCGGGTCGAGGCCACGCTGGACACGTATCTCGCTGCGATCGAAGCGCGCCCGCAGGTCTACCGCTTCCTTATGCATCCGGCCGAGGACGCCCAGCCGTCGGAGGCGGGCTTCGACGTCGGCCGCCACTCGGCGCCGCTGCTGCGCCGGCTCGGCGAGGAGTTGGCGAAGGTGATCCACGACCGGGTCGACCTCGGCCCCGGCAGCGAGCAGCTGGCACGGGTGTGGGGCCACGGCATCGTCGGCATGATGCACGCGGCGGGCGACTGGTGGCTCGGCGAACGCCCTTGCTCCCGTGCGGAGTTGGTGCGCAGCCTGGCCGATCTGCTCTGGGGCCGCCTGGCGGCGGCGGGCGACCGCGCGGGCGGCCCGGGCTTCTAGGGGCCTTGCCGGCCGGGGCTCCGCCCCGGAGTCCGGTACTCGCGCTGGGAGTGCCCTACGCCCGCACGTCGTAGGGGGGACTGTCCTCAATCGCCGGACGGGCCGAATGTCAGCCCTGCCCTGCGTGCCGCGCGCTGTGTCTTCGCGCGGCGCCAGCCCCTGAGGCGGTCGGTGTAGACCAACCCGTCCAAGTGGTCGCACTCGTGCTGTAGGCACCGCGCGAAGAAGCCGGTGGCCTCCACCCGCACCGGCGCCCCGTCCGACGTCACGCCCTCCACCACCGCGTGGTCATAGCGCTCCGTCCCGGCCTCCAGGCCCGGCAGCGAGAGGCAGCCCTCCGGGCCGCGCACCCTGACCCCGTCCGCCTCCACCAGCCGGGGGTTGACGATGTGTCCGAGGTGGCGGACGTCCTCGTCGTCCGGGCAGTCGTAGACGAACACCCGCAGAGGCATTCCCACCTGGTTCGCCGCCAGGCCCACGCCCTGCGCCGCGTACATCGTCGCGAACATGTCCTCGATGAGCTTGTTCAGCCCGGTGGAGAAGTCGCTGACGGTCTCGCACGGGGCGTGCAGCACCGGATCTCCGAACAGGCTCATGGCCCTCACGAGTCCGGAACTGCCGGGGATCGGCCGGTTTCGCATGGCCGCAAGCGTACGGTCCCGCGTGACCTCCACGTTTGGGGCGGTGCCGACGTACGGGCGTCAGACCGGACCTCGATAGGCTGGGCCGGACCGATGCAAGGAGGATCAAGGACGATGTCAGGCAACTCGGAGCCCCTGACGCCGCGCGCCAAGCTGGCCGTGACGGCAGGCAAGGCCGCGGCAGCGGTGTCGCGCGCCGCCGGACGCGGCAGCGGATCAGTGATCGGCGGCCGGGTCGCGCTCAAGCTCGACCCCGATCTGCTGGGGCGGCTGGCGCAGCACCTGGACGTCGTCCTCGTGTCGGCGACCAACGGCAAGACCACGACGACCCGGCTGATCGCCGAGGCTCTGCGGGCCAGCGGCCCTGTCGTCTCCAACGCGCTCGGCGCCAACATGCCCGCCGGCATCACTTCGGCACTGGCCGGCGGCTCCGACGCCAAGTTCGGTGTGATCGAGGTCGACGAGAAGTACCTGGCCGGCGTCGCCCGCGATGTGACCCCGAAGGCGATTGCGCTGCTCAACCTCTCGCGCGACCAGCTGGACCGCGCGGCCGAGACCCGGATGCTCGCCGAGAAGTGGCGCGAGGGCCTTGCCGGTACGAAGGCCATGGTCATCGCCAACGCCGACGACCCGCTGATCGTTTGGGCCGCGTCCTCTTCGCCCAATGTGGTGTGGGTGGCCGCCGGCCAGGAGTGGAAGGACGACGCCTGGTCCTGCCCGTCCTGCGGCGGTGTGATGCAGCGCCCCGGCGACGACTGGTTCTGCGGCGAGTGCGGCTTCCGCCGGCCCGCCCCGAGCTGGGTGCTCAGCGGCGACCACGTCCTGGACCCGCACGGATCGGCCTGGCCGATCCACCTGCAGCTGCCGGGCCGGGCCAACAAGGCGAACGCCGCGACCTCCGCCGCGGTCGCCGCCTGCTTCGGCGTGCCGCCGCAGGTCGCCCTGGAGCGCATGTACTCCGTGCAGGCCGTCGCCGGCCGCTATGACGTGGTCTCTTTCCTGAACCGCGATCTGCGCCTGCTGCTGGCGAAGAACCCGGCCGGCTGGCTCGAAACGTTCTCCCTGATCGACCCGCCGCCGACCCCGGTCATCCTGTCGGTCAACGCCCGTGGCGCCGACGGCACGGACACCTCGTGGCTCTGGGATGTCGACTACACCCGGCTCGCCGGCCACCCGATCCTCGTCATCGGCGACCGCAAGCTGGACCTCGCGGTCCGGCTCGAGGTCGCGGGCCTGGACTTCCGTGTGTGCGAGTCCGTCGACGAGGCGGTGCAGCTGGCCCCGCCCGGGCGGATCGAGGCGATCGCCAACTACACCGCCTTCCAGGACCTGCGCCGCCGCGTGGGCAACTGACCGCGGACCGAAAAGGACATGAGCATGAGCGACAACAGCCTGCGTCTGGTCTGGGTCTACCCGGACCTGCTCAGCACCTACGGCGACCAGGGAAACGCCCTCGTCATCGAGCGCCGGGCCCGGCAGCGCGGCCTGGACGTGATGCGTATGGACGTACGCAGCGACCAGCCGGTCCCCACCTCCGGCGACATCTATCTGATCGGCGGCGGCGAGGACCGGCCCCAGCGGCTGGCGGCCGAGCGGCTGCGCCGGGACGGCGGGCTCAGCCGGGCCGCGTCCAACGGCGCGATCATCTTCTCGGTCTGCGCCGGGTACCAGATCCTCGGCCACGAGTTCATCAACGACCTCGGCGAGCGTGAGCCGGGTCTCGGTCTGATCGACGTGGTCTCCACGCGCGGTGAGGGCGAGCGGTGCGTCGGCGACGTACTGGCCGACATCGACCCGCGGTTGGGGCTGCCGCAGCTGACGGGCTTCGAGAACCACCAGGGCATCACGCATCTCGGCCCGGCGGCCCGCCCGTTCGCGCGCACGATCCTCGGCCGGGGCAACGGCACGGGCGACGGAACCGAAGGCGCGTACAACGAGACGGTGTTCGGCACCTACATGCACGGTCCCGTGATGGCCCGCAACCCGCAGATCGCGGACCTGCTGCTGAAGCTGGCCCTCGATGTGAACGCGCTGCCGCCGACGGACGACCGGTGGTACGACTCGCTGCGCGCCGAGCGCATCTCAGCCGCGACGCAGCCCGCCTGAGAGCCGGACGCGTCCCATCACTCGGACGCCCGGTTCGGCCCCGTCACCCCGCGCCGGTAGGGTGGCGGGGATCGAACCGGACGACGTGGTCCGGAAGTCGGCCCACGTTGCAAAGGTACTTTCGGGCTATGCGCATTGGTGTGCTCACCTCCGGCGGCGACTGCCCCGGTCTGAACGCCGTCATCCGTTCCGTCGTGCACCGCGCCGTCGTCGACCACGGCGACGAGGTCATCGGCTTCCACGACGGCTGGAAGGGCCTTCTGGAGTGCGACTACCGCAAGCTCGACCTTGACGCGGTGGGCGGCATCCTGGCCCGGGGCGGCACGATTCTCGGCTCCTCCCGGGTCCAGCCGGCTCATCTGCGCGACGGTGTGGAGCGGGCTAAGGGGCATGTCGCCGAGCTGGGTCTCGACGCGATCATCCCGATCGGCGGCGAAGGCACCCTCAAGGCCGCCAATCTCCTCTCCGAGAGCGGGCTGCCGATCGTCGGCGTACCGAAGACCATCGACAACGACATCGCGTCGACCGACGTCACCTTCGGTTTCGACACCGCCGTCGGGGTCGCCACCGAGGCGCTCGACCGGCTGAAGACCACCGCCGAATCGCACCAGCGTGTGCTGATCGTCGAGGTCATGGGGCGGCACACCGGCTGGATCGCGCTGCACTCCGGTATGGCGGCGGGCGCGCACGCCATCGTCGTCCCGGAGCGGCCGTTCGACATCGGCGAGCTGACCGCGCGGGTCGGTGAGCGTTTCTCGGCGGGCAAGAAGTTCGCGATCGTCGTGGTCGCGGAGGGCGCCAAGCCGCGCGAGGGCTCGATGAAGTTCAACGAGGGCGGCAAGGACGTCTACGGACACGAGCGCTTCGCGGGCGTGGCCCAGCAGCTCTCCGTCGAACTGGAGGAGCGGCTCGGCAAGGAGGCTCGGGCGGTGATCCTCGGCCACGTCCAGCGCGGCGGTACCCCGACCGCGTACGACCGTGTGCTCGCCACCCGCTTCGGCTGGCATGCCGTGGAGGCCGCGCACCGCGGTGAGTTCGGCATGATGACGGCGCTGCGCGGCACGGACATCACGATGGTGCCGCTGGCCCAGGCCGTGGAGACGCTGAAGACCGTCCCGGCCGACCGGTACGCCGAGGCAGAGTGCGTGCTCTGAAATCGCACAACACAGAAACCGCGCACAACTGAACGAACTGCCCCCGGTCGCAGGCGCGACCGGGGGCAGTTCTACTCTGGTCCGGACAAGCGGACAACCCAGTACGAAACAGGAGCCGGCGGATGGATCACAGCGGGCACGGCATGACGATGGATCTGCCGCCGTTCACGCTGGGGCGGGGGCTCGAACTCTCACCGGACCCGTTCTTCCTCATCGGCTGTCTGCTCGGGCTCGGTCTGTACGGCTGGGGCGTGCTGCGGCTGCGCAGGCGCGGCGACAGCTGGCCGGTCAGCCGTACCGTCCTGTTCACCGTCGGCGTGCTGAGCGTGGCGCTGGTGATGTGCACCAAGCTCAATGACTACGGCATGGTCATGTTCAGCGTGCACATGGTGCAGCACATGGTGATCAGCATGATCTCCCCGATCTTGCTCCTGCTCGGCGCGCCGGTGACGCTGGCGCTGCGCGCGCTGCCGGTCGCCTCCCGCCGCGGCAGCAAGGGTCCGCGAGAGCTGCTGCTCGCCCTGCTGCACAGCCGCTACATGCGGATCGTCACGCACCCCGTATTCACGATCCCGCTCTTCATCGCGAGCCTGTACGCGCTCTACTTCACGCCGCTGTTCGATTTCCTGATGGAGTCCAAGACCGGGCATGTGGCGATGATGGTGCACTTCCTCGCGGTCGGGATGGTGTTCTTCTGGCCGATCATGGGCGTGGACCCGGGGCCGCAGCGGCCCGGCTATGTGATGCGGATGCTGGAGCTCTTCGCGGGCATGCCGTTCCACGCCTTCTTCGGCATCGCGCTCATGATGGCGACCGAGCCGATGATCAAGGCGTACGAGAATCCGCCGGCCTCGCTCGGCATCGACGCGCTCGCCGATCAGAACGCGGCCGGCGGCATCGCCTGGGCGTTCAGCGAGATCCCTTCCGTGCTGGTGCTGGTCGCGCTGGTCTTCCAGTGGTACCGCTCCGAGCAGCGGGAGGCGAGGCGCATGGACCGTGCCGCGGACCGGGACGGCGACAAGGATCTCGCGGCGTACAACGCGTATCTCGCCTCGCTCCAAGCACGCGGACAGTAGCGGGGCAGTAGCGCGAGGCCCTACTCACGGGTGACGATGAGTCCGACGGCCGTGGCCGTCGGAGGAGGGCGCGCATGTCCGGATCCACGAAGGCGATGGGAGTGCTCACCGTCGGGACCCTGGTGGTCGTGACGGCCTACACGGCGGCACTCGGAAGCAATGGCTGGCTCTGGTTCGGCTGGGTGGTTCTCGGCCTGGTGACGATCGGGGTGATCGCTTCACGCGGCAACTGACGCGGCGTACCGGGCAGGCGGCTCCGAGCGAAGCGGTGCGGGCAAGGCGCCGCGCGGCCGGGCAGCGCGTACGGGCGAGGCGTTTCGCCCGTACGGCTCCTTCGTCAGCCGATTGCCGCGACGCGGACTCGGTCCCGCTCCTGGATGTGCTCCGGCGCGGCCGGGTCCGGGTCCCGCCGCAGCGGCGTGTCCGGCGGCAGGGGCTTGAACGCACGCGTGGGCAGCATCGGCACAGGCGCGAACCGCAGGATGTGCTGGACTTCCTTGACGCGCCTGGAGAACCAGATCACCTTGCCGGTGGCGGTGCCGCATGTACCCCAGCTGTCACTGAGGTGCGCAACGGTGGCGAGCCCGCCCTTCGTCGGGGAGGAAGTGGTCACCCGCGGCATCCGGCGGTCCTTGTCCGCCACGGACGCGATCAGGTGCCTTCCCGTCCAGCGCACCTCGACCACGCATGTCTTGTCGCCCTCGACGTGCTGGACGACGTTGCCGACGAGTTCGTCGACAGCGCGGCAGACCGGTGTGATGTGGTGCTCGAGGCTCCAGTACCGAAGGTGCGCTGACAGAATGCGCCGGATCTGGGGAATCCGCTCTGTGGATGCCTGCACTTCCAAGGTGTAGCGGCAGGCGGTCGTGACGTGCATGACCGTTGCTCCTCACCGCGACCTGGTCACCTCTTCGGCTGCGGACCCCCGAGTGCGAAGAGTGAGCGCATGTCGCTTCTGGGTCACACACCAGAGTGACCGGGGGTCTCCAAGACCGCAACACGTCGCCCGTCCGGCGCAAACCGGGCGCCCCGGTATCGGCGGGTTCAGGAGCTGAGTGAGCGTGCCCTCATCGGCATCCTGGGCACCTGATGGCCGCCGCTGGCGATCATCCGTACCTCCCCCCGGTCGCTGATCTCCGCGCGTACGATTCCCGTTTCGTCCTCGTAGATCGGATATCCGCCCGCTCCCGCCTTGTCGGTGCGCCGGACGATCACGACGTCGTCCTCCACGGCGGGCGCCTGAAATATCAACTCGTAGCTTTCTGGGTATTCCATGGGAGCCTCCCGACTCCTTCCATCGTCGGCCACGCGCGCCGAGTCGGCGCGCCCGGCAGCCCGCATCGACCGGGTATCCCGATGTGCGGGTGGCCCGGCGGGTAGGACACTGGGGATATGGCTACAAAGGCAGTCCTTGAGGGTGGTCCGGACGACCTGCACGAGCGGATCGTTCCGATCACCCCTCCCGGACAAGAGCTGAAGATTCCGCACCGTGGCGGGTACGAGCACTTCAAGATCACTTCGCGGCATCAGGACAGCCCGGAGGGACGTCTGCCTGTCTACGAGTGGTGGGAACGGACCGAGATCGCCGAGTGACCTCAACCGCCGCCGTCCCCGAGAGCGGCCGGGCGGCGGCGGGCAGGGGCCAGTGAGCGACCGCGGGGCAGGGCGTCCTGCCACGGGTCGCTGTCCAGGCGGTCCGTGACGGTCTTCATCGTCCAGCGGCCGACGTCGAGGTCCGGATCGTCGACCTCCGGCGGTGGCGGCCGAGGCCGCGTCGGTCCTGCCGCTGCGACCGCCCCTCCAGGGAACGGCTGCCGTCCGGCCGGATTCAGGTGAGGGGCTCAGGTGCCGGGACCGGCCCTGGCAGCGGGCCCGGGTGGGGTCGCGGCTCCGGGGGTGGCCGCCGGCGCGGGTGGGTCCGGGGCCGGGCGCGGGTGTCGGGCTGGGCGGTACCGGATCGTTCGGAGGTGTGCTCACCGGCCTGTCCCCCCGAGCCTGCCGATCGAATCTGCCGTTCCTTCCTGCCGGGCGAGTGCCCAGGCCGCCGTCGGCTAACGGCGGCGGCGCGGGTGCCCGCCCGACCATTGACGGGGCCTTCGCACGGTTCACCGGCCACGACCGGGGGCCTGCTGGGCGCGGGGCTGCTCCACGAGGCCGTGCGCCCGCCTGCGCTGCCGGCGGCGGCCGCGTACGTGATGAGGCACCGCGGCCGGCTTCGGCGTCGCCCCGCACGCCCACCCTCGCGCGCCCGCCCTCTCCCCCACGCGGCGCGTCAGGACGCCTGACTTGCCGTCAGGAGGGTCGGCATCGAGTCAGGATATGTCTGATCGCAGACGCTTACACGTGGCGATACCTGCACCTACACTGATCCCTCCCGGCATCCCCGATGACCTGGCACAACGTGGCCCGGGAGCAGGCCCTGCGGAGTGAGGAGCGCCCCCCGTGTTCTACTACGTGCTCAAATACGTCATTCTGGGGCCGCTGTTGCGGTTGCTGTTCCGGCCCAGGATCGAGGGACTCGAGCACATCCCGGCCGAGGGCGCGGCGATCGTCGCCGGCAACCATCTGTCGTTCTCCGACCACTTTCTGATGCCGGCGATCATCAAACGGCGCATCACCTTCCTGGCGAAAGCTGAGTACTTCACCGGGCCGGGGCTCAGGGGCAGGCTGACCGCGGCGTTCTTCCGCAGCGCCGGGCAGATCCCGGTGGACCGCTCCGGCAAGGAGGCGGGGAAGGCGGCGATCCGCGAGGGGCTCGGCGTGCTGGGCAAGGGCGAGCTGCTGGGTATCTATCCCGAAGGCACACGCTCGCACGACGGCAGGCTCTACAAGGGCAAGGTCGGTGTCGCCGTTATGGCGATCAGGGCGCAGGCCCCGGTGGTGCCGTGCGCGATGGTCGGGACGTTCGAGATCCAGCCGCCCGGACAGGTCCTGCCGAAGATCAAGAGAGTCACCGTGCGGTTCGGGGAGCCGCTGGACTTCTCGCGGTTCGCGGGCATGGAGAACGAGAAGGCGGCGATCCGGGCCGTCACCGACGAGATCATGTACGCGATTCTCGAGCTGTCCGGCCAGGAGTACGTGGACCGCTACGCAGCCGACGTCAAGGCGGAGCTGGAGCAGCCGAAGAGGTTCCCGCGACGCAGAAGCTGAGAGCGGATCGCGCTGTACCTGGACGACTGGTTCGACTACGCGGCGGAGGACTCCTGGCTGAACGGGACGCGGTGAGCCGGTCCGGACGCGAAGGAGGGGCGGCCGTGACCGGCCGCCCCTCCCCCGTACCGCTGTGTCTTACGGCTTCGGCGTGGCGTGCGGAGCGCACGTCACATCGCTGCTGTCCAGCTTGCCGCTGAGCAGGTAGGCGTCCACCCGCTCGTTGACGCACGGGTTGACCAGGCCGGTCACACCGTGCGAGCCGGCGTCCTTCTCGGTGATCAGACGCGAGCCCTTGAGCCGCTTGTGCAGCTCGACGGCGCCCTCGAAGGGAGTGGCGGCGTCACGGGTCGCCTGAACGATCAGCACCGGCGGCAGCCCCTTGCCCGACTTCACGTACAGCGGGGTCTGCTGCTTGGACGACCAGGTGGCGCACGGAAGGTTCATCCAGGCATTCGCCCACGTCATGAAGGGGTAGTCCTTGTGGAGCCGGGTGTTGTCCCGGTCCCACTTCCGCCAGCTGGTCGGCCACTTGGCGTCCGCGCACTCGACGGCCGTGTAGACGGCGTTGCCGTTCTCCGAGGCGATGTTGCCCTTGGTGTCGGACAGGTCGGGCGCCGCGGCGTCGACCAGTGCCTGGGTGTCACCGGCGAGGTACTTGCTCCAGGTCTGGGCGACGGGCACCCAGGAGGAGTCGTAGTACGGCGCGCTCTGGAAGAAGCCGATGAGCTCCGCCGGTCCGACGACCCCGCCGAGCGGGGCCTTCTTGGCGGTGGCCCGCAGCTTCAGCCACTGCTGCTCGACCTTCTCGGGGGTGTCCCCGATGTGGAAGGCCGCGTCGTTCTTGGCGACCCAGGCCTTCCAGTCGTCCCAGCGCATCTGGAAGGCGACGTCCTGGTCGAGGTTGGCCTCGTACCAGATCTTCTCCCGCGAGGGGTTGACCACGCTGTCGACGATCATCCGGCGGACATGGCCGGGGAAGAGCGTCGCGTAGACCGCGCCGATGTACGTGCCGTAGGAGACGCCCAGGAAGTTGAGCTTCTTCTCACCGAGGGCGGCCCGGACGACGTCCAGGTCGCGCGCGGTGTTCGGCGTGGTCATGTGCGGCAGCATCCAGCCGCTGCGCTCCGCGCACCCGTCCGCGTACTCCGCGGCGAGCTTGCGCTGGGCGCGCTTGTCGGCCTCACTGTCGGGCACCGGATCGGCCTTCGGCGCCTTGACGAACTCCTGCGGGTCGACACAGGAGATCGGCGTCGAGTGCCCGACACCCCGCGGGTCGAAGCCCACGAAGTCGTAAGCCTTGGCGGTGTTGGCCCAGAGCGGGTTCTTGTTCGTGACCCGGGTCGGGAAGCGCATGCCCGAGCCGCCGGGGCCGCCCGGGTTGTAGATGAGGGCGCCCTGGCGATCCGCCTGGGAGCCGGTGTTGCCGATCCGGTCGACGGCAATCTTGATCTGCTTGCCGTTCGGCCGCGCATAGTCGAGCGGAACGCTCACCCAGCCGCACTGGATGGGCTTGGCGATCCCCCAGTCCGCCGGACAGTCCGTCCAGTCGATGCCCTTCTTGGCGGCCCGCTCGGCGGCGACCTGAACGCCGCGTGCCTCGGACCAACCACTGTGGCTGCCCTCGGCACTTGCCGCCGGAGCCGCGATCGCACCCGCTATGAGGGTGCCCGCGACCAGAGTGCCGGCCGAGCCGAGCACTGCTGTGCGTCTCACGTAGAACTCCCCCTTCTGTTCTGTTGTCTGGTCTCCGGGGGATCCTTTCGTCTGCGGGGCTGCCGCGACCAGGCCGTACTGGTGTTCTTTACCGAACCAATAACCGGTGTGAGGTGTCCCGCTGAGCGGTGTTGTCAGCCGGGCAGTTGGGCCTGTAGCACCTCATCGAGTACGCGCCGCAGTTGGCGGGCGTCCGGTGCGACGGCAGTGACCAGAAAGGCCGGACCGGCGAGCGGCGTGAGGGCCGCGGTCCCGCCGAGCAGCTGCGGCTCGGCCGGCTTGTCCTCGAACTCCGGGTCCACGACGAGGAGTTGGCCCACCGCCCGGTGACCGGCGAGGACCGCGGCGCCGTCCCAGCCGCCGGGTGCGCCGGGGCCGTAGCCGAGCTCCTGGTCGAGCAGAGGCCGTCCGGCGCGGTGGACGGTGAGGCGGGTGGCGAGGGTGCCGGACTGTTCGCCGTACCGGCCCAGGATCTGCTCCTCGCGCAGCACCAGCCGGGCAGTGGGGGCCAGTTCGACCCGCGTACGCATGCGCAGATCGCTGCCGTACGCGGAGATGAGCTGCTCCGGCAGCCAGTGCAGCTCGGCGTTCTCACCGACCGTCAGCCGCACGTCGTAGTGGGCCTGTTCGGGAGTCGGGCCGGGCAACGCGATGGTCGCGGCGGCGGAGTCGACGAGTAGTCGCGCCCCCTCCCCCGCGTCCGCCTCGATGGCGAGCCGGTCGCCGCCGAGCGGTGCGCTCATCGCGCCGACGACGGTGACGCGGGTGTACGGGCCCGTGGCACGGGTGCGGCGCACGGCGAGCGGCCCGTCGCTCATCAGCACCGGCAGGCCGTCGCGGGTGGCGACGATACGGGCGGTGGCCTGGATGCTCATGCGGTCCAGGCGGCGAACTGTGCGCGCACCCAGTCGGCGACCGGGCCGACGCCCTCGTCACCCTTCAACGAGGTGAAGGCGACGGGGAGTTCGCCGCGCTGTTCCTTGGCGTCGCGAGCCATGCGCTGCAGATCGGAACCGACGTGGGGCGCGAGGTCGGTCTTGTTGATGACGAGGAGGTCCGCTGTGGTGACGCCGGGGCCTCCCTTGCGCGGGATGTCGTCGCCGCCCGCGACGTCGATGACGAAGATCTGGGCGTCGACGAGGCCCTTGGAGAAGGTCGCGGTGAGATTGTCGCCGCCGGACTCCACGAGGATCAGATCGAGCGGGCCGACGCTCTCCTCCAGATCCTCGACGGCTTCGAGATTGGCGGAGATGTCGTCGCGGATGGCGGTGTGCGGGCAGGCGCCGGTCTCGACGGCCTGGATTCGCTCGGGCGGCAGTACGGCGTGACGGAGGAGGAATTCTGCGTCCTCGCGGGTGTAGATGTCGTTGGTGACGACGGCGATGGACAGCTGGTCTCGCAGTTCGCCGCAGAGCGCGGCGACGGTGGCGGTCTTGCCGGAGCCGACGGGTCCGCCGAGGCCGATGCGCAGGGCGCGCCGGTTGCCGTCGGGGCGCACGGCGTCGGCGCTGACCGCGGCAGGACCGTCGTGTGCGTGGTCGAGGTGCATGTGCGGCTCCTTGATGTCTTACGAGGCGAAGAGGCGGACGGGCCAGGCGGCATGGGCCTCAGCCGTGATGTCGAGCAGCGGCGCGGATGCGGCGGGCAGCGCGTCGATTCCGTCGCGCGCGGCGCGTGCCGCCCGTTCGGCGACCTGGTCGAGCTCGGGAGCGAGGCGGGCGAGGACGGCGGTGGCCTCGAAGGGGTCCAGGCTGAGGAGGCGTACGGCGGCGGTCGCCGGGCCGCTGACCGTCTCGTACGCCGCACAGTGCGCGGCGTCCTCTGGGCCGAGCCCGGCGGACCGGGCGGCGAGCCCGAGGACGATCGGCTGATGGGCGCCGCGCGGGCGGGCGGCGGCCAGCGCGTCGAGTTCGGTGCTGGGCCAGGTGGAGCGGGCGGCGCGCATCAGCTGCCGGCCGAGCTTGCGGGCGGTGGCCCGCAACGCGGGCGAGGGGGTACGGGCGTCGGCCGCTTCGTCCAGCTCCAGCGGGTCGAGGCCCAGGGCGGCCGCGGCGGCGAGCGCCGCCGAGGTGAGGCCGGTGGTGTGCAGCCGCCCCCGGCAGAACTCCGCCAGGTCCCGGGCATCGCGGATCCGCCCCGCCTTGACGGCCGGTTCGGCGCCGCCGGAGTGGGCGTGGCCACCGGCGGGAAACCGGCCGTCGGCGAGGACCAGCAGGGCTGCCCTACTCATCGTGGCTCATCAGAAGAGGAAGTAACGCTGGGCCATGGGGAGTTCGGCGGCGGGTGCCGGTTCGACCGGCACGCCGTCGATTCTCACCGTGAAGGTGTCGGCGTCGACCTCGACTCGCGGCCGGGCGTCGTTCTCCCGCATATCGGCCTTGGTGACATGCCGGGTGCTGGTGATCGGCGTGAACTTCTTGGCCAGGCCGAGGCGTTCGGGAAGTCCGTCCTCGATCGCCGCCTCGGCGACGAAGTTGACCGAACTCACCGACGCTGCCCGCCCCAGCGCACCGAACATCGGCCGCGGCATGACGGGCTGCGGTGTCGGGATGGAGGCGTTGGCGTCGCCCATCTGCGCGTATGCGATCTGCCCGCCCTTGATGACGAGAAGCGGCTTGACACCGAAGAACGCCGGGTCCCACAGCACCAGGTCGGCGAGCTTGCCGGTCTCCACCGAGCCGATCTCATGGTCGAGGCCCTGCGCGAGCGCGGGGTTGATGGTGTATTTGGCGACATAGCGACGTGCGCGGTGGTTGTCGGCTCGGCCGTCCCCGGGCAGTGCGCCCCGGCGCTTCTTCATCACATGCGCGGTCTGCCAGGTACGCATGATCACTTCACCGACGCGGCCCATGGCCTGGGAGTCGGACGAGATGATCGAGATGGCACCCAGGTCGTGCAGTATGTCCTCGGCCGCGATGGTCGAGGGCCGGATCCGCGACTCGGCGAAGGCGAGGTCCTCGGGCACGGACGGGTTCAGGTGGTGGCAGACCATCAGCATGTCGAGGTGTTCCTCGATGGTGTTGACGGTGTGCGGCCGGGTCGGGTTGGTGGAGCTGGGCAGGACATACGGCTCGGAGACGACGGTGATGATGTCCGGTGCGTGCCCGCCGCCCGCGCCCTCGGTGTGGTACGCGTGGATCGTGCGGCCCGCGATGGCGGCGAGGGTGTCGCCGACGAAGCCCGCCTCGTTCAGCGTGTCCGTGTGGATGGCGAGCTGCGCGCCGGTCTCTTCGCAGACGGTCAGGCAGGCGTCGATGACGGCGGGCGTCGCGCCCCAGTCCTCGTGGATCTTGAACCCGAGCGCCCCGCCGCGCAGTTGGGAGTGCATGGCCTCGCGGGACATCGTGTTGCCCTTGCCGAGCAGTCCGATGTTGACGGGCAGGGAGTCCATCGCCTCGAACATCCGGGCAAGGTGCCACGGTCCGGGCGTGATGGTGGTGGCCTTGGTGCCTTCGGCCGGCCCGGTGCCGCCGCCGACGAGGGTGGTGACGCCGGTCGCGAGGGCTTGGTCGATGATCGTCGGCGAGATGAAATGGACGTGCGCGTCGATCGCGCCCGCGGTGACGAGCTTCCCGTTGCCGGCGATGATCTCGGTCTCGGGGCCGATGACGAGGCCGGGGTGGACGCCGTCCATCGTGTCGGGGTTGCCGGCCTTGCCGATGCCCGCGATCCGGCCGTCGCGGATGCCGATGTCGGCCTTGACGATGCCCCAGTGGTCGATGATGACCACACCGGTGACCACCGTGTCGGGTGCGCCTTCGGCACGAGTCGTACGGGACTGGCCCATGGACTCGCGGATCACCTTGCCGCCGCCGAACACGGCCTCGTCGCCCGCGAGTCCGGGTCCGCCGGAGCGGTCCTCCTCGATCTCGACGAAGAGGTCGGTGTCGGCGAGGCGGATCCGGTCGCCGGTGGTCGGGCCGAAGAGGTCGGCATAGACGGCACGGTTGAGTTCAGGCATCGAGCGGACCTCCGGTCTCTCCCCGCAGCCCGGCGATGACGCGCAGTCCGGTGAAGGGGACGAGTTCGACGTCGACGGGGATACCGGGCTCGAAGCGCACGGCGGTGCCCGCCGCGATGTTCAGCCGCAGGCCGCGGGCGGCCGCGCGGTCGAAGTCCAGACCGGGGTTCGCCTCGGCGAAGTGGTAGTGGGAGCCGACCTGGACGGGGCGGTCGGCGGCGTTGACGACGGTGAGGCGGGTGACTTCGCGGCCCTCATTGAGCGGAACGCGACCGTCCGCGTAGAGGATCTCTCCGGGGATCATCGGCGGCCCTCCCCCTCAGTCGATCGGGTCGTGGACGGTGACGAGCTTGGTGCCGTCCGGGAAGGTCGCCTCGACCTGGACGTCGTGGATCATCTCGGGGACGCCTTCCATGACGTCCGCGCGGGTGAGCACCTTGCGGCCGGACGCCATGAGCTCGGCGACGGTGCGTCCGTCCCTGGCGCCCTCGAGGATGTGCGAGGTGATGAGGGCGACGGACTCGGGGTGGTTCAGCTTCACGCCTCGCCCACGGCGCTTCTGCGCGACGTCGGCAGCCACATGGATGAGCAGTCTTTCCTGCTCGTGCGGGGAGAGTTGCACGCGTCCACCTCACAGTCGTCCGGCCCGGGCCCGCCTGGGCGCAGCGGGCTCCAGGTCATGTCAACGCGTCGTTGACCTGTAGGCGAGCACCTCGCGGGCAGGGGTTGAACGGTAAGGCGGAATCTTTTCCGGCGCGTTAACTGATCTTTGTATCCCCCATGGACGCAATTCCCATGGACGAATCCCCCATCGACATCAGCGCCCGCAGTCCGTCCTCCCGGACATCGACCTGGACATCACCGATGAGTGCCTGCTGGGCGGCCTGCCGCCGCGACCGCCCAGCTGGAGGAGTGCGTCGAGCAGCGGGAGGGAGCCTTCGACGTTCACCGCTACGACGACGAGGCCACCGCCCGCACCGCCATCGAGCAACGGGCCGTATACGGAGCGGTGGTCGTCACCGGCCGGGGCCCGCAGCTGCTGACCGCCTCGGCGGCCGGCCCCGTCGTCGCTGGGGCGCGTCGGGGCGGACGGCCTGCCATGGCCGCGGAACGCCGGGAAGGCACTCCCGTACCGGCCGGCTGATCCCGGCGGGACGCCTGGTCAGTCGCGGCGGTCGGGGCGGCGGTGCTCGGCCGCCAGACCGAAGCGTCCCTGTTCGCCTGAAGCGGATGCGACCGAGCCGAGCGAGGACACCGAGCTGATCACCTGCCCCTCGGCATCCTCCTGCTCCGCCTCGAGTCGCTCCAGGTCAGCGGCCGACACCAGCGCCACGAGCGGCTTCCCGTGCCGGGTCACGACGACGCGCTCCCCGCCGTAGACAACGCGGTTGATCAGTTCGGCGAGCTCTGCGCGGGCTTGCGTCACCGGAATCTCGTAAGCCATGCTCCCCATCATAACGGCCTGTACGTCCTGTACATTTTTTACAGAGCCCTCAGAGCCATCTGTGCGAGGAGAGGTACGTCATGAACCGCCCTGCCCGCCCTGCCGCCCGCTACGTCCTGCCGCAGTTCACCGAGCGCGCCGGCACCGGATCGCGCACCCTCGATCCGTACTCCAAGCTGCTCGGCGAGCGGATCATCTTCCTGGGCACCGCCGTCGACGACACCGCGGCCAATGATGTGATCGCGCAGTTCCTGTACCTCGAGTACGACGCGCCGGACCGGGACATCTCCCTCTACATCAACTCTCCCGGTGGCTCGCTGAGCGCCATGTCCGCGATCTACGACACGATGCAGGTGGTCACCTGCGACGTGGAGACGACCTGTCTGGGGCAGGCCGCATCGACCGCCGCCCTGCTGCTCGCCGCCGGCGCGCCTGGCAAGCGGATGGCGCTGCCCGGCGCCCGGATCGTCCTCCAGCAGCCCGCGTTCGAGGAGCCGTTGCAGGGCCAGCCGTCCGATCTGGAGATCCAGGCGCGGGAGTTGCTGCGGCTGCGCGCCCAACTCGCCGGGATGCTCGTACGCCACACCGGCCACAGTCCGGAGCGGATCGCCGCCGATCTGGAGCGCGACAAGATCTTCGAAGCGCAGGACGCCAAGGCCTACGGACTGGTCGACCACGTGATCAAGAACCGCAAGACGTCGCTCTCCGCCTCCGGTTCCAGGTGAGCGCCCGATGCTACTACCCGAGCTGCCGCCGCTTCCGGCACTGACCCGCGCCGAGTGCGAGTTCATCGACAGCTATCTCGAAGTACTCGACCTGCTGGGACGGATCAATCCGGCCCGCTCGACGCACACCTACGGAGCGCTGCGTGCGGCGCAGGCGCTGGTCGGCCGGGCCACCGCGCTCAAGGACGCACTGACGGTGATGCATATGCGCGGCGAGAACGAGGTCCATGCGGCGACCCTCGCCGAGGCGCTCAGGGTTCTCGACGGCGAACGCAGGGCGCGCCGGGTGACGATGCCGCCCGTGTCGATGAGTTGACGCATTCGCCGCTTCCGTCCACCGCCATTGGGGTACCGGCAGCCATCCTCCATTCGATGTATTCCCGGTCCCCTCAACTACTGCGGACAACTTGCGCTCCCCGACTACCGATTTGACGGAATGACCTGTTCCGCTGCTGGTGCGGGAGTCCTCAGGTGTCCGCCGCCGGGCCCCGCAACAACTCTGTCCACCCGAACAGATCAGTGGTGTCGAAGCTCACAAACCGTCATTTCGGCTCGGAAATCCGGCATGGTGTGGGTCAAGATCCCTGGGACGACAAGCCCCCGCCAACCACGGCGGGGCGGTCCGGGCGGACGCCGAGTCCTGCCGCCGCTCCGGATGACTGGTCGACAGAAGTGCACCGGCAGGAGTGGAGGACCCAATCAGCACGGGACATCCGGCAAGTCCGGTGGTCCCTCGGGGTGAAGCCGCGTTCCGCGGCCGGGCATCTTCGTCCGTCCGAACCCGACAGGTCATCCTTCACAGGCGGCTGACGAAGGGTTGCGCATGGCTGCGCAGATTCACGGCCCGATTTTGCTGACCCGGGCGGGTGCCGTATCGGCCCTGACCCTCGCCGCCCTCGGCGGCTCACTGCTGGTGCCCGGCGCCGCTTCCGAGGCGCACGCGGCTACGGCCCACGCCAACAAGGCACTTCAGGTGGCCTCTTCGAAGAAGGGAGCGCCGTACAAGTACGGCGCGTCGGGTCCATCCCGGTTCGACTGCTCGGGGCTGACGCGTTATTCGTACAAGAAGGCGGGCAAAAAGCTCCCACGCACCGCCCAGCAGCAGTTCAACAAGACCCGCCGCGTCTCGGCCTCCTCGCGCCAGCGAGGAGATCTGGTCTTCTTCCACTCCGGCAACAGCGTCTACCACGTGGGGATCTACGCCGGCAGCGGCAAGATCTGGCACTCGCCCAAGACCGGCTCCTGGGTCAAGCTCGAGAAGATCTGGAGCAAGCGCGTCTGGTACGGCCGGGTGCGCTGACGGCCCGGTGGCGCACCGGACACGCTCCCGGTGCGCCACACCGCGTCAGTGCGCCAGCGGCTCGGCCAGCAGGGTCACGCCCAGCGCGGTGAGTGCCCCGCCGGTGACGCCTTCCACGGCGCGGGTGGTGCGCGGGCGCCGCAGCCATGTCCCGAGCCGGTCCACCAGCAGTGCAACCGCCGGGAACCAGAGCAGCGCCAGTACGACGACGATCGTGGCGAGCAGCAAGGTGCGCGGCAGCACCGGTGCACCATCCGGCACGAACTGCGGAAGCAGGCTGAGGAAGAGGACCGGCGCCTTCGGATTGAGGACGTTGGTCAGAAAGCCCTGCCGCAGACTGCGGCCGACGCCGTCGGCCGCGTCGCCCTCCGGGTCCGGCCCGGCGGGCGCCGGACGCAGCGCGCCGCGCACCGCCTGTACCCCCAGGTAGAGCACATAGGCGCCGCCCAGGATCTGCAGCGTGCGGAACAGCACCGGCACCGCGACCAGGACCGCCGCGAGCCCCGCCACCGCGAGCGCGGTGTGCACGAGCAGTCCCCCGGCGACCCCGGCGGCGCAGGCCACGCCGGCGCGCCGGGAGGCGAGGGCGTTGCGCACGACAACGGTGAAATCCGCGCCCGGCATGGCGACCATGCCCACGGCGACCCCGGTGAAGGCGACGAGTTGTGTGTCCATGGCAGCCATCCTGGACCGGAGGAGGCATTAGCATGTACTTGCAATCCTCTGGGTCTGCCCAAAGCAATGCTTAAGGTGTGGCATGTACGACCCGACACGGCTGGCGGCGCTGGTGGCGGTGGCCGAGGCCGGTTCGATCACCCGGGCCGCGGCCCGTCTGGGCTACACCGCGCCCGCGCTCTCCCAGCAACTGGCCAAGCTGGAGCGCGAGGCGGGGGCGGCGCTGCTGGTCCGCCACCACCGAGGCGCGCGGCTCACGGCCGCGGGCGAGCTGCTGGCGACGCGGGCACGCCGGGTGCTGGACGAGATGGAGCAGGCTCGGCACGAGCTGGCGCGGCTGGCGGGTCTGTCCGGCGGGCGGCTGCGCGTGGGCACGTTCACGACGGTCGGCATCCACCTGCTGCCGCCGGTGCTGAGCGCGTTTCGCCGCGCGCATCCGGATGTGGAGCTCACCGTCACGGAGTACGAACCGCCGGGCGGGGTCCTGGCGGTGGCGGCCGGCGATGTGGATCTGGCGCTGACCCATGCGTACGAACCGGCCGAACCGGCGCAGCTGCCCGCGGGTGTGGTGCTGGATCCGCTGCTGGTGGAGGAGCTGGTCCTGGTCACGGCGCCCGGCCATGCGCTCGCGGGTGGCTCGGGGCGGCTGCCGGTGGCCGAGCTGGCCGGCCAGCCGCTGATCAGCAGCGCTCCCACGCATCCGCCGCGCAAGGGGGTCGAGGGGGCCTTGGCGCAGGCCGGGGCGACCCCGGCGGTGGTCTGCGAGTCGCCGGGCTATGCGCTGGTGTGCGCGCTGGTCAGCGCGGGGCTCGGGGTGGCGGTGGTGCCGGAGATGGTCGCTGCGACGACCGCGACGCCACTCGGCGTACGGCAGTTGGAGCCGGCCGCGTTCCGGCGGACGATCTCGGTGGCGCACCGCGGCGAGGAGTCGGGCCCGGCTGCCGAATCACTGCGGGCTCTGCTGCGCGGCGCGTTCGGCCGCGCGGGAAACTGACCGCCGGGCGGATATCAGCTCTTCACCGGGGCGGTCCACGGCAGGACGATCCAGACGGTCTTGCCGCCCTCCGGGGTCGGGGTGACGGAGAGCTGTCCGCCGTACTCCGCGGTGAGGCTGCGGATGATGACCATGCCGCGGCCGTTGTCCTGGCGGACGGCGGCGGGCAGCCGCTGTGGCCAGCGGGGGTGGCTGTCGGTGACGCCGATGCGCAGTTCCTCGTCCCGCTCGAGACGCAGGTCCACGGTGAAGGTGGGCGACTGGCCGAAGGTGTGCTGGACGGCGTTGGTGGCGAGTTCGGAGACGATCAGCCGGACGGTGTCGACGGCTTCGGTCTCGACGGGCAGGCCCCACTCGGAGACGACGTCGGTGGCGTATCTCCGGGCGGCGGAGACCGAGGCTGGGGCGCTCGGCAGAGTGACGGAGGCTTCCTGATGGTCTGCCATGGCGACGCTGTCCCTTTCCCACCGGGGCCGGGCTCCGACTCGTAGCGGATGAATGCGAGGACGGCCACGGATTGCGCTTCGCGCCAGAGTGCCACCTATCGTGCTGTCGAGGGCGGCGATCCACCGAGATGTGCATATATCTGTCGCTCAAAGCGGTGAACTCTGCTACGCGAGACCGTATTTGGGCGGCACACTCACCAATTGGTCACGTGCGGGAAGGAGCGGGAGATGCGGCACGGTCCCGCGGTGCGCCGTCGCAAGCTCGGCGAGGAGCTGCGGAGGCTGCGCCTGGAGGCGGGCCTCACCAGCCGGGACGCCGGGCGGCTGGCAGGCTGGCACCAGTCGAAGGTGAGCCGGATCGAGACCGGCGCCAGCGGGGTCAAGGCGGCCGATGTGACCCTGCTGCTGGACGTGTACGGCGTCGGTGATCCTCAACTGCGCGCGCTGCTCGAGACCTTGGCAGGCGCGGCGGACGGTGCGGGCAGCGGCTGGTGGCATGCGTTCCGCGGGCTGATCCCGCCCGGGTACCGGGACTTCATCAGTCTGGAGGCCAATGCCTGCGCGGCGCGCACGCTGGAGACCTCGGTGGTGCCGGGCCTGCTGCAAACGCCCGACTACGCACATGCGGTGACGCGCGCGGCGCTGGAGGAGCTGCCTGCCGAGACCGTCAACTCACTGGTGGAGGTGCGGATCGCCCGCCAGTCGGTGCTGCGCGCGGAGCGGCCGCTCAAGCTGAGTGCGGTGCTCGACGAGGCGGCGCTGCGGCGCGAGGTGGGCGGCTGCCGGGTGATGCGGGAGCAACTGCGGCAGCTGGCGGAGACGGCACAACTGCCCCATGTGCGGCTCCAGGTACTGCCGTTCTCGGTCGGCGGCTACGTAGGACTCACGGGCCCTTTCGTTATCTTCTCCTTTCCGAGCACTTCTGATCTGGATGTGGTTGTTCTCGACCACTTGACGAGTAGCCTCTACCTCGAGCGGAAAGAAGACCTTGAGGTGTACAGCGCCGCCTTCCACACGATGCAGAAGCGCGCTCTGTCACCAGCGGACTCATTGGATCTCATCGCACGGATCAGTGACGGCGCATAGGAGGCACCCCCCACATGTCCGATCGCCTCGCACAGGACTCACTACGGTGGCGGCGCAGCAGCCGCAGCACGGGAATGAACAACTGCGTCGAGGCGGCCCGGCTGCCCGACGACACGCTCGCGGTAAGGGACTCCAAGAACATCGCGCGGCAGGCCCTGCGTTTCTCCCCGCAGGCCTGGTCCCGCTTTCTGACCGCGGTCCACGAGGAAACCGTCGGTTGACCGTCGGCTGACGGTCACCCGACCGGCGCGGTCCCGGTGATCGTGGCGATCGCCGCCTCGATCTGCTGATCCGTGAGGTCTGCCCTCGCCGTGAGCCTGATCCGGGAGATGCCGTCCGGCACCGACGGAGGGCGGAAACAACCCACGACGAGCCCGGCGGCCCGGCAGTCCGCGGCCCAGCGCAGCGCGGACTCCGGAGACGGCGCCCGTACGGAGACGACGGCGGCGTCCGGTCGTGCGGCGGTCAGGCCCGCGTCCGTGAGGCGGCGGTGCAGGGTCGAGGCGACCGTGCGGGCGCGCTCGGCCAGCGCCGGTTCGCGGCCGATCAGTCGCAGGCTCGCCAGCGCGGCTCCCGCTGCGGCGGGCGCCAGACCCGTGTCGAAGATGAACGTACGGGCGGTGTTGACCAGATGGTCGATCACCCGGGCCGGGCCGAGGACCGCTCCGCCCTGGCTGCCCAGGGACTTGGAGAGGGTGAGCGTGGCGACGACGCCCGCGCCGCCCGCGATGCCCGCGGCGTTCAGGGATCCGCGCCCGCCGTCGCCCAGTACGCCGAGACCGTGCGCGTCGTCGACGAGCAGCGCGGCGCCGTGCTCGCCGCACGCCTCCGCGAGGTCCGCCAGCGGAGCGGCATCGCCGTCCACCGAGAAGACCGAGTCGGTGACCGCGAGGGCGCGCCGCCCGGGGTCCGCGTCGAGCGTTTTGCGTACGGCGTCGACGTCGGCGTGCGGGACGACCACGGTCTCGGCGCGCGAGAGCCGGCAGCCGTCCACGATCGAGGCGTGGTTGCCCGCGTCGGAGACGATCAGCGAGCCGCGGCCGCTCAGCGCGGTCACGGCGGCGAGGTTCGCGGCATAGCCGGAGGACAGCACCAGGGCGGCCTCGAATCCGCAGAAGGCGGCAAGCTCCCGCTCCAGCTCGGCGTGGAGCGCTGTGCTGCCCGTGACCAGCCGGGAGCCGGTGGCCCCCGCGCCCCAGCGGCGGGCGGCCTCGGCCGCCGCGCCGGTGATCTCCGGTCGGCGGGTGAGTCCCAGGTAGTCGTTGCCGGCGAGATCCAGCAGCTCGGAGTCGGCGGTGCGCGGCCGGAGCGTACGCACGAGGCCCGCGCGCTCACGGCGGCGCGACTCGTCGTCGATCCAGTCGAAAGGATCCTGGGGCATGGTGGTCCGGTCCTTTTGTAGGCAGCGCACAGACCCTAGCCGGGGTCACCGGAGGAGCGGATGTGGCCATGCACACACCTCAAACATGCTCTGTTGTGGGGTTCCTCCTTGGCCACGACGTGTGCCGTACGTCAGGATCTGCGCCATGGACCTGCTGAACACGCTGGTGGAGAAGGGGCTGCGGCGCGAGCTGCCGACCCGTGAAGAAGCGCTCGCCGTGCTGGCGACCTCCGACGACGATCTGCTCGAAGTGGTGGCCGCGGCCGGCAAGGTGCGCCGCCAGTGGTTCGGTCGACGGGTGAAGCTGAACTATCTCGTCAACCTGAAGTCGGGGCTGTGCCCCGAGGACTGCTCGTACTGCTCCCAGCGGCTCGGCTCCAAGGCCGAGATCCTCAAGTACACCTGGCTGAAGCCCGACGAGGCCTCGCAGGCGGCCGCGGCCGGGGTGGCGGGCGGCGCCAAGCGGGTCTGCCTGGTGGCCAGCGGCCGCGGCCCGACCGACCGCGACGTCGACCGGGTCTCCAAGACGATCGAGGCGATCAAGGAGCAGAACGAGGACGTCGAGGTCTGCGCCTGTCTCGGGCTGCTCTCGGGTGGGCAGGCGGAGCGGCTGCGGGCCGCCGGCGCCGACGCGTACAACCACAACCTCAATACGTCCGAGGGGACGTACGGGGACATCACGACCACTCACACGTACGCCGATCGGGTGGACACCGTGCACCAGGCGCAGGCCGCGGGTCTCTCCGCGTGCTCCGGGCTGATCGCGGGCATGGGCGAGAGCGACGACGACCTGGTCGACGTCGTCTTCTCGCTGCGCGAGCTCGACCCGGACTCGGTGCCGGTGAACTTCCTGATCCCGTTCGAGGGCACGCCGCTCGCCAAGGAGTGGAACCTCACCCCGCAGCGCGCGCTGCGCATCCTGGCCATGGTCCGGTTCGTCTGCCCGGACGTGGAGGTACGGCTCGCGGGCGGGCGCGAGGTACATCTGCGCTCGATGCAGCCGCTCGCGCTGCACCTGGCCAACTCGATCTTCCTCGGCGACTACCTCACCAGCGAGGGGCAGGCCGGGCAGGCCGACCTCGACATGATCGCGGACGCTGGGTTCGAGGTGGAGGGCGCGGGCACGACGACGCTGCCGGAACACCGTACGGACGCGGCGGCCCCGGGCGGCTGCGGTTCGCACTCCGGCGGGTGCGCGCCGTGCGGTGACAGCGAGCCCGCCGCCGAGGCGCCCACGGCGGATGTGCCCGCCGCCCGTACGGATCTGGTCTCGGTACGCCGCCGTGGCGCCGGCACCGATCTGGCGCCCAATGCCTGAGTCCGGTCTGGGTCCCGGCGAGCTGCTGGCCCTGGACCGGGCGCATGTCTGGCATCCGTACGGCCCCATGCCGGGGCGGAATGATCCGCTGATCGTCGAGTCGGCTGCCGGGGTACGGCTGCGGCTGGCCGAACCGGTGCACGGGCAGCGCGAGTTGATCGACGGCATGTCGTCCTGGTGGTCGGCAATCCACGGCTACAACCACCCGGTGCTCAACGAGGCGGCGCACAGCCAGCTGGGGCGGATGAGCCATGTGATGTTCGGCGGGCTCACGCACGAGCCCGCCGTCCGGCTGGCGGCCCGGCTGGTCGAGATCACGCCCGAGCCGCTGCAGCATGTCTTCCTCTGCGATTCGGGCTCGGTCTCGGTCGAGGTCGCGGTGAAGATGTGCCTGCAGTACTGGCGCTCGGTGGGGCGGCCGGCCAAGCAGCGGCTGCTGACATGGCGGGGCGGGTACCACGGGGACACCTGGCAGCCGATGTCGGTGTGCGATCCCGAGGGCGGGATGCACGAGCTGTGGTCGGGCGTGCTGCCGCGCCAGGTCTTCGTGGACGCGCCGCCGGCCGGGTTCGAGGAGTCGTACGCACAGCGGCTGCGCGATGCCGTCGCGCGGCACGCGGACGAGCTGGCCGCGGTGATCGTGGAGCCCGTGGTGCAGGGAGCGGGCGGGATGCGGTTCCACTCCCCCGAGTATCTGCGGGTGCTGCGGGAGGCGTGCGACGAGCACGGCGTGCTGCTGATCTTCGACGAGATCGCGACGGGGTTCGGCCGTACGGGCGCGCTGTTCGCGGCTGAGCTCGCGGGGGTCTCACCGGATGTGATGTGCCTGGGCAAGGCGCTGGCCGGCGGCTATCTCACGATGGCGGCGACGCTGTGCACCTCGCGGGTGGCGGACGGCATCTCCCGGGGCGAGGTGCCGGTTCTGGCGCACGGACCGACGTTCATGGGCAACCCGCTGGCGTCGGCGGTGGCCTGCGCCTCGATCGATCTGCTGCTCGGCCAGGACTGGCAGCAGGAGGTCAAGCGGATCGAGGCCGCACTGGCGGAGGGGCTGGCGCCGGCGCGCGGGCTGCCGGGCGTGAAGGACGTACGAGTGCTCGGCGCGATCGGCGTCGTACAGCTGGACCACGCGGTGGACATGGCGGCGGCGACGGAGGCGGCGGTGCGCGAGGGGGTGTGGCTGCGGCCCTTCAGGGACCTGATCTACACCATGCCGCCGTTTGTGTCGGCCGACGAGGACGTCGCCCGGATAGTGCGGGCGGTGTGCGCGGCGGCGTCGTCCGGGTGAGCCCGGGCAAGGGCTGAGCCCCAGGCCGGGGCAAGGATGCGGGACAGGGCAAGGAGCGGGATGAGCGTCATCGTCGTCAGCGGGACCGGGACCGAGATCGGCAAGACCGTCGTGACCGCCGCCGTCGCCTCGGTCTTCCGGGCGCAGGGGCGGTCCGTCGCCGTCGTCAAACCGGCGCAGACCGGGGTCGGTCCCGGTGAGCCGGGGGACGTGACCGAGGTTGTCCGGCTGGCGGGGGCGGTGACCGGGGTCGAACTCGCGCGGTTTCCCGAGCCGTTGGCCCCTGCGACCGCCGCACGGCGGGCCGGGATGGCTACGGTGCGGCCGCAGGACGTGGCCGAGGCCGTCGAGAAGCTGGCCACTGAGCACGATCTCGTGCTGGTCGAGGGGGCCGGGGGGCTGCTCGTGCGGTTCGACGCCGACGGAGGGTCGCTCGCCGACGTCGCCCGGCTGCTGGGCGCGCCGGTGCTGGTCGTCGCGCCCGCCGGTCTTGGCACGCTCAATTCGGTGGCGCTGACCGCCGAGGCCCTGCGGGCACGGGAGTTGGAGCAGCTCGGCGTGGTGGTCGGGAGCTGGCCCGGCGAGCCGGATCTGGCCGCGCGGTGCAATCTCGCGGATCTGCCCGAGGCTGCGGGCGCGCCGCTGCTGGGAGCCGTACCGGAGGGAGCGGGCGCGCTGGCGCCCGCCGAGTTCCGTGCGCGGGCCGGGAGTTGGCTCGCACGCCGGCTCGGCGGCGAGTGGGACGCCGAGGCGTTCACCGCCGCCGTACGCTGATCTTCATGCGTGCCCGGATCGACGAGATCGTCTTCGATTGCCAGACCCCGCCCGGCTGGTGCGCTTCTGGGCTTCCCTGCTCGGCGGGGACCCGGTGGACCGCAGCACCGACCGGTCGTACTTCGATCCGCATCCTGACCGACCTTGAGGGGAACGAGTTCTGCTTTGTCGCCGCCGGGGGACAATGACGGTGAGCGCACCGACGTTCCGAGGAGGCCCGCAATGCCCCTGTGCAGCAGCAAAGTGCCCCGGGACGCCGTCCACCACCCGGTCTTCGCCCGCTTCTACGCCAAAATCAGCGTGGCGGCCGAGACCAAGGCGGGTATCGCCGCCTACCGCAAGGAGTTGCTGTCCGGGCTGTCCGGCCGGGTGATCGAGATCGGTGCGGGCAACGGTCTGAACTTCGCGCACTACCCGCCGGCCGTCTCGGAGGTCGTGGCGCTCGAACCGGAGCGCCGCCTGCGGCACTTGGCGGCGCAGGCCGCGCGGAGCGCCGAGGTCCCGGTGGACGTGGTGCCGGGGGCGGCCGAGGCTCTGCCGGTCAAGAGTGAGGCGTTCGACGCGGCCGTGGTGTCGCTGGTGCTCTGTTCCGTACGGGACCTGCCGCGGTCGCTCGCCGAGATCAGACGGGTCCTGAGGCCGGATGGCGAGCTGCGGTTCTTCGAGCACGGTCTGGCCGAGACCAGGGGCATGGCGCGGACCCAGCGCGCCCTGGACCGCACGGTGTGGCCGCTGCTGTTCGGCGGGTGTCACACCGCGCGGGACACCGTCGCCGCGATCGAGGCGGCGGGCTTCGAGCTCGGGACGTATCGCAGATTGCAGGTGCCCGAGAAGGGCATGCGGCTGCCGTCGTCGCCCTGTGTGCTGGGCGTTGCGCGGCGGCCCTTCAGCGACACCGCGAGCGCGTGATCGTCCGGTCGCGCGTGATCAGTGGCTCCACTGCCGCAGCTCGTCGGCGATGGTCCTGACGTCCGCCTTGCCCTCCTTGACCAGCCGGGCCAGGTCTCGTACCTGCACGGGCGAGGTGACGACTTTCAGTCCGCTGGCCACGAGATAGCCGTACGCGACGGCGGAGGCGAACATCGCGTTGGAGTGCTCGAGCGCGGGCACGTGGAGCAGCAGCTGAAGCAGTGACGCGGCGCGGGCGTGCGGGTCGCTGTAGACGGGGATGCCGAATATCTCGGCGTCATGACGGCTGACCGCGGCGACGAGCGCGCCCCAGTCGGTGACCTGTGGGTCGCCGGGGGTCTTGTGCTCGGCGACCATGAGCAGCCACGCAAGGTCGATCTGAAGAGTCAACGCTTGCCTTCGCGTCCGGTGCCGGTGCCGGTGCCCCTGCCGGTGGCGGCACCCGTGCCGGTGCCGGACTCGCCGAACTCCTCGGCGAACACGGATTCGTACTGCTTCATGAAGTCCGACGCCGCCTCCACGAAGGTGCGTCCGACCTCGCCGGCGTCCTGCTTGACGAGCTCCTCGATGTAGCGGTTCACGCTCATCCCGCGCTGCATGGCCCGCCGGCGCGCGGCGTCCGCGGTGGTCTCGTCCACTCTCACGTTCAACTGAGTCTTCGCCACAGAGTAAAGCTAGCGTACAGGCGCTAGCATGAGCAACAGGTCCGTCAGGTGCCCCTTACATGAACCCCGAGGACCGGACCTACGAGGGATACCGACGCACACACGTCCCCTCTACTCTCGCCACTTGTACGGGAGCCGGAGCGGTCACGACCCGGGAGGCGGCCTTGTCCACACCTGCCACTGCACCCGCCCACGACCAGGCCTCGGATGTGCCACTCGCCGCCCGGGCGCGGGCCCTGACCAAGGCCTACGGCAGCGGGGAGACGACCGTACGCGCCCTGGACGCCGTCGACGTCGACATCGCTCGCGGCCGGTTCACCGCGGTCATGGGCCCCTCCGGGTCCGGGAAGTCCACACTGATGCACTGCCTCGCCGGGCTCGACACCGTCTCCGCCGGTCAGGTCTGGCTGGGCGACACGGAGATCACCGGTCTGAAGGACCGCGAGCTGACCCGGCTGCGCCGGGACCGGATCGGCTTCATGTTCCAGGCGTTCAACCTGCTGCCCACGCTGACCGCCGCCGAGAACATCACGCTCCCCATGGACATCGCCGGTCGAAATCCCGACCGCGAGTGGGTCGAGCAGGTCATCGACACACTCGGCCTGCGCGACCGGCTGCGACACCGGCCCGCCCAGCTCTCCGGCGGGCAGCAGCAGCGGGTCGCCTGCGCGCGGGCGCTCGCCTCCCGCCCGGAACTGATCTTCGCGGACGAGCCGACCGGCAATCTCGACTCGCGCGCGGGCGCCGAGGTGCTCACCTTCCTGCGCGAAGCGGTCGACCGGCTGGACCAGACGGTGGTGATGGTGACGCACGACCCGGGTGCGGCCGCCTACTCCGACCTGGTGCTGTTCCTGGCGGACGGGCGGATCGTCGACGTCATGCAGGACCCGACGGCGGAGGCGGTCCTGGAACGCATGCGCCTCTTCTCCGGCGGCCACCCCCAGACCCCGGGCTCCGACGCCCTGCGCAAGAGCTGAGGCCACGATGCTGAGAGCGACGCTGCGGAGCTTCTTCGCACACAAGGGCCGGCTGCTGCTTTCCGCGCTGGCGGTGCTGCTGTCCGTGGCCTTCGTCAGCGGCAGCCTGATCTTCTCGGACACAGTCTCCCGTACCTTCGACCGGCTCTTCGCCTCCACCTCCGCGGATGTGACGGTGGCACCGAAGGAGGGCATCGGCGAGAGACTGCCGACCGGCGTCGTACGCACCGTGCCCACCGAACTCGCCGACCGGATCGGCTCGGTCGACGGCGTCAAGGCCACACACATCGACGCAGCGGTGGAGAACATCACCGTCGTCGACGACAAGAACGACCCCGTCGGACCGACGACCGGCGCCCCCACCATCGCCACCAACTGGAATCTCACCGAACGCAGTCCGGTGAAGCTGACCAGCGGGCGCGAGCCGAGCGGGCCGGGCGAGGCGCTGCTCGACAAGGACACCGCCGACAAGAAGAAGGTGGACATCGGGGACACGCTCACCGTCCTCGCGCAGCCCGGCTCGTTCAAGGTCGAGGTCGTCGGCATCGCGACCTTCACCACCACCAACCCGGGCGCCGCGCTGGTCTTCCTGGACACTCCGACAGCGCAGACCAAGCTGCTGGGCAGGCCGGGTGTGGCCACCTCGATCTCGGTGGACGCCGCGGACACGGTCAGCGACGCGACGCTCAAGCAGCGGATCGCGGCCGAACTGGGTGATGCGTACGACCTCAAGACCGCCGACGAGCAGGCCGAGTCGGCCACCGACCAGCTGGGCGGCTTTCTCGATGTGATCAAGTGGGTGATGCTCGGCTTCGCCGGTGTCGCCGTGCTGGTCGGCATCTTCCTGATCGTCAACACCTTCTCGATGCTCATCGCCCAGCGCACCCGCGAGCTGGGGCTGCTGCGGGCGCTGGGCGCGGACCGCCGTCAGGTGCGCCGCTCCGTGCTCACCGAGGCGGTGCTGCTGGGGCTCGTCGGCTCGACGCTCGGCCTTGCCGCGGGGATCGGGCTGGCGGCCGGACTGATCGAGCTGATGGGTCTGCTCGGCATGAATCTGAGCGCCGCCGAGATGGTGCTGGGCGTGGCGACACCGGTGTCCGCGTACGCGGTCGGTCTCGGCGTCACCTTCGTGGCCGCCTATCTGCCGGCCCGGCGGGCGGCCAGGGTCTCTCCCATGGCCGCGCTCGCGGACGCCGAAGTCGCCGGTGTGGGGCGGCCGTTGAAGATCCGGGCGATCGCCGGAACCGTGGTCGGCGCGGCGGGAGTGGCAGCGCTGGCCGGCTGCGTGGTGAGCGAGAAGACCGCGACCGCGTCCTCGCTTCTCGGCCTTGGCGTGGTGCTGACGCTGATCGCGACCGTGGTGGCGGGGCCGCTGCTCGTGCGGCCGGTGATCCAGGTGCTCGGCGGCGCGTTCCCCAAGGTGTTCGGCTCGGTCGGCCGGATGAGCCAGCGCAACGCGCTGCGCAATCCGCGGCGCACGGGCGCCACGGCGGCCGCGCTGATGGTGGGCCTGGCCCTGGTGGGCGGGCTCTCGATCGCCAGCGCCTCGATGACCAAGTCCTTCGACGACCAGATCGACAAGACGCTGGGCGCCGACTTCGTCGTACAGAACAGCAACTTCATGCCGTTCCCGCAGGAGATCACCGAGAAAGTGAAGGGCGTCGACAGCGCGGGCACCGTCGTACGGCAGCGCTTCGCGCCGCTCGCGCTGAGCCTGCCGGACGGGAAGCGGGTGGAGTCGACGGCTGCCGGCTACGACCCGCAGCTCGACGAGGCCGCCCGCATCACCTATGCGAGCGGGGACACCGCGGCCGCCCTCGCGCCGGACAGCATCGCCATGGACCGAAAGTACGCCGGCGAACACAAGGTGCGCGTCGGGTCGGTCCTGCCGGCCGAGTTCGCGGGCGGCCAGCGCGCGAGGTTGACGGTGGGGGCGCTCACGGACATGGACCAGAGCGGCGGGCCCGGGATGGAGGGCGGCCTGTTCATGGGGCTCGCCACTGCCGAGAAGTATCTGCCGGGCGGGCAGGAGGCCGCGCTCTACGTCAACGCCAAGAGCGGCAGCGACGTCCAGGAACTGCGCAAGGGCCTGGAGACGGCCCTCGCTCCGTATCCGCAGGTGCAGGTCAGGGATCAGGCCGACTACAAGGAGCTGATCCGCCAGCAGATCGCCGTGATGCTCTACCTGGTGTACGCACTGCTGGGGCTGGCGATCGTCATCGCCGTGCTCGGCGTGGTCAACACCCTTGCCCTGTCGGTGGTGGAGCGGACCCGGGAGATCGGGCTGCTGCGCGCGATCGGTCTCTCCCGCGTTCAGCTGCGCCGCATGATCCGGCTGGAATCGGTCGTGATCGCGGTCTTCGGAGCGCTGCTGGGTCTGGCGTTGGGCATGGTGTGGGGTGTGGCGGTGCAGCAGGTGCTGGCGCTGGAGGGGCTGACGGCGTTCGCGGTGCCGTGGGGCACGGTCGTCGCGGTCGTGGTGGGCTCGGTCGTCGTGGGGTTGGCCGCAGCGGTGCTTCCCGCCCTGCGCGCCTCGCGGATGAACGTGCTGGCCGCCATCGCGCACGAGTAATGAGCAGCTCGCCCCCGTAATGAGCAGCTCGCCCCCGGCGCGTCTCGAACACTGGAAGTCAGTGGCACGCCCGTTCTCGCACGTGCTTGGCTCCCTTCCATGATCGATCTGCAGATCCGGGCCGCCCGGGCCGACGAGGCCGAGACCGTCCTCAGCTTCTGGCAGGAAGCGGCGGAGGGCGCGAGCATCACGGACGACGTGGACGGCGTCACCCGTCTCCTCGCCCGCGATCCCGAGGCGCTGATCCTCGCCGAGTCCGAGGGCCGGGTGGTGGGCTCGGTGATCGCCGGGTACGACGGGTGGCGCTGCTCGCTGTACCGGCTTGCCGTGCTGCCGTCCCACCGTCGGCAGGGGATCGCTTCTGCGCTGCTGGAGGCGGCCGAGAAGCGTTTCCTGGCCGTGGGCGGCAGGCGCGGCGACGCCATGGTCCTGGAGGCCAATGAGCGGGCCCGGCGGGCGTGGGCCGCCGCCGGCTACCAGCGCGAGGACCACTGGCGCCGCTGGGTGAAGCCGTTCGCCTGAGCACCGCCGCCGACGCGTCGGGCACTTTACAGGTCCTTTACCATGGGCAGACTGAACCTCTCCTTACGAAAGGTGTGAGCGTCCGCCCATGGGCGAGCCTCCCAGTAGCCGACATCGAGCATTCCTCCAGTCCCTGCCCGATCATGGGACGGAGGTGAACCGATGACCGAAGTGCTCTTGCTCGTCGTGGCGGTGCTGCTCTCGATCGCCTGCGGCGCGTTCGTCGCGGCGGAGTTCTCCCTCACCACGGTCGAGCGCGGCGACCTCGAGCGGGCCGCCGAGCGCGGCGAGCGCGGTGCGGCCGGCGCCCTCAAGGCCGCACGGAGCCTCACCTTCCAGCTCTCCGGCGCCCAGCTCGGCATCACCGTCACCAACCTGATCGTCGGCATGCTCGCAGAGCCGTCCATCGCCAAGCTGATCCGCGGCCCGCTCGAGGCGCTCGGCGCCTCCCCCTCGGTGGCCTCTTCGACGGCCCTGGTCATCGGCACCGGGCTGTCCACCATCGTGCTGATGGTCGTCGGCGAGCTGGTCCCCAAGAACTGGGCGATCTCCTCTCCACTCGCCGTGGCGAAGGTGGTGGCACCCCCGCAGCGGATCTTCACCGCCGCCTTCAAGCCCTTCATCCGCCACCTCAACAACACGGCCAACCGCATCCTGCGCCGGCTCGGCATGGAGCCGACCGAGGAGCTGGCCTCCGCACGCAGTCCGAAGGAACTGGTCGCGCTGGCCCGCCATTCAGCGAAGGAGGGCGCGCTGGAGGCGGACACCGCCGAGCTGTTCGTACGCACCCTCAATCTGGCCGAGCTGACCGCGGAGAACGTGATGACCCCGAGGGTCCAGGTCACCGCCCTGGAGGTGCGGGCCACCGCCGAGGACGTCGCCAATGCCACGCGCGCGACGGGCCTGTCCCGCTTCCCCGTCTACCGGGGCAGCCTCGACACCGTCGTCGGGATCGCGCACATCAAGGACCTGCTGGCGGTGCCGGCCGCGCAGCGGCTCCGGCACCCGGTCTCCGAGCTGCTGCGCGAGCCGCTGCTCGTGCCCGAGACGCTGACCGTGGACCGGCTGCTCGACCGGCTGTCCGGCAAGAACACGATGGCCGTCGTCATTGACGAGTACGGCGGCACGGCCGGTGTGGTCACGCTTGAGGACATCGTGGAGGAGGTCGTCGGCGAGGTGCGCGACGAGCACGATCCGCACGAGACGCCGGACCTGGCGCCGGCCGGCGAGGACGCGGAGGGACGCGCCCTGTGGTCGGCGGACGGCGCCGCCCGCACCGACCAACTGGAGCGGGTCGGGCTGCGGGTGCCGGAAGGCCCGTACGAAACGCTCGCAGGACTTGTCGCCACCAAGCTCGGGCGCATCCCCCAAGTGGGTGACCAGATCGAGCTGGAGGGCTGGCGGCTCGATGTCGTGGACGCCTCCGGGCGACGTGCGGCGCGGGTGCTGATGCATGCGCCGCTCCCGGCCGACGACGCCGAGGAGGCCCAGCGATGATCGCGATTCAGCTCCTCATCGGCTTTCTGACCCTGGTGGTCAACGCCTTTTTCGTCGGCGCGGAGTTCGCCCTGATCTCCGTACGCCGCAGCCAGATCGAGCCGGAGGCGGAGGCCGGGAACCGTCGGGCGCGCAGCGTCCTGTGGGGCCTTGAGCATGTCTCGGCGCTGCTGGCCGCGGCCCAGCTCGGCATCACGCTGTGCACCCTGGTGCTCGGCATCGTCGCCGAGCCCGCCATCGCGCGTCTGCTGGAGCCCGTCTTCGACGCGGTGGGCGTGCCGCACGGCCTGGTGCACCCGATCTCGTTCGTGATCGCGCTGTCGGCGGCGACCTATCTGCACATGCTCCTCGGCGAGATGGTGCCGAAGAACATCGCGCTGGCCGAGCCCACCCGGAGCGCGCTGCTGCTCGGACCGCCGCTGGTCACGTTCGCACGGACGCTGCGCCCGGTGATCTTCACCGTCAACGCCTTCGCCAACGGGCTGCTGAAGCTGCTGCGGGTGGAGACCAGGGACGAGGTGTCGGCGACCTTCTCGGACGACGAACTGGCGCGGCTGGTACGGGACGCGGACAAAGCCGGGCTGCTCGACGGCCGGTCTGCCGAGCGGTTGCGCGACGCCCTGGAGCTTGGGCGCCGCCCGGTCCGCGATGTGGTGATGCCGATCGAGCGGGTGGTGTACGCACGGGTCGGGACCACGCCCGAGCAGCTGGAGCAGTTGGCGGCCGAGTCCGGGTTCTCCCGCTTCCCGGTTGTCGACGAGGGCCGCCGGATCCTCGGTTATCTCCATGTGAAGGACGCGCTGGACGCGACGCCGCGCGATGTGCCGTTCCCGGTCTCTGCGATGCGCCCGATCGCCCGGGTCCGGGCGACCACGCCGCTGGACGATGTGCTGACCGCGATGCGGCGCAGCCGTACGCATCTGGCGGCGGTGCTGGACGAGGAGGTCACGCCGGTGGGACTCGTGACGATGGAGGACGTGCTGCGCGAACTCGTGGGCAGGCCGAGCTAGCTCACTTCTTGGTGGCAGGCCCGGCTGAATCACTTCCCGGTGGCAGGCCCGGCTAGCTCACATCCCTGGTGACGGCCCGTTCCGTGGTCTCGGTGATACCGGGTCCCGGCCGTCCGGCCTTTGCCGCGCCGATCGCGGTGAGGACGGCGAGGAGGGTGGCCAGGCCGGCGGTGGCGAGCGCGGCCTGCCAGTCGACGTCGAAGAGGTTTGTCGCACCGGCCGTCAGGACGGCGACGAGCGACTGCGCGAAGGTGCGCACAGCGCGCTCCGCGGTGGCTTTCCAGAAGTCTGTGGTGAACATGCTCTGGACATACTGCGGAACGCTCCGTGCCGATAGCCCAGGCGGCAGACCGGCCTGCCCCGACTGCGGACCGGCTTACCGAATTGCCTGCCGAATCACAGAGCGGTGGCCGCGAGCCAGGCGTCGAGAACCGTGCGGTCGCCGCTGACGGCGAAGCGCGCGTCGTCCGCCCTGAGGCGTCCGTAGACGAGCAGCAGCAGATCGCCCGCCACGGCCTCGATGCCCGCGGCGGCCGCCCCATCGCTCTTCGTCCAGGCGAAGCCGCCGCCCCCGAAGCTGATCGTCCAGGCTGCGCCGGTGTCCGTGGCGGTGAGCCCGACCGAGCCGTTCGCGAGCGCGGCGACCGGCTGGGCGATCCAGGAGTAGTGCGGCAGGTTCTCCAGAAACTCCTCGATGCCGTCGGCCGCCGTCCCCGCCGCTATTCGTGGTTCCACGCCCAGGGCGAGCTCCGCGTCGGCGAGATGGACCACGGCCTCGAAGAGCAGCCTGCGCGGGAAGAAGCGCACCCGCTGGTCGGCGCCGTGGGACCACATGGGCGTCTCCGGGTCGACGCCGCGCAGCGTGCGCAGCGTGCGCTCGGCGCTGCCGGCCAGCCACTGCGGATACGCCGTGGGGTCTTCGGGCAGGTCGAGCGGGACGTCCCGGGACCTGACGCGCTCGGCTGCCCGGGTCCGTACGAGATGCTCCATCCAGCGGTGCGTCGTGCCGTGGTGCTTGACGAGGTCGGCAAAGGTCCAGCCGGGGCAGGTGGGAACGGGCGTGGCGGGGTCCACGTCCCGTACGGTCTCGACGAACCGGCGCTCCAGATGCTCGACGGCGTCGCAGTACAACTCGTGCTGGTCGTCGTCGAGGCCGAACTCCTCGGGAATCCGCAGCAGATCGTCCCGCCAGGCTCCGTCGGGCTGGCGGGCGGCGGCCCGGCGCACCAGTGCGGACAGGGCCCGGCGGTCGGCGGGTGACAGCCGGTCGAGCAGATAACTGGTCGTTTCCAGCCATTTCACCGCGATGTCGGGGTCGAGCACATCGTCGTCACAGGTGTCGATCGAGGTCACTAGATCGGCCAGCGCCTCGGCCAGCGCGTTCAGCAGCGCGTCACTCACAGGGCTCCCTCCCGGTACGGAACCGACGGACCTTACCGCGCGGTAGGATCACTCCGCCATGGAGATGAATGCCTCTTACACCAGCTTTGTCGCGGTCGGCGATTCGTTTACCGAAGGCATGTCCGACCTGTTGCCCGACGGTTCCTACCGCGGGTGGGCGGATCTGCTCGCGGGCCGACTGGCAGCTCGGGCACCAGGTTTCCGCTACGCGAATCTCGCCGTGCGCGGAAAGCTCATCGGCCAGATAGTCGACGAGCAGGTCGACCTGGCGGCAGCCATGCGGGCGGATGTGGTCACGCTGGTGGGCGGGCTCAATGACGCGCTGCGGCCCAAGTGCGACATGGGGCGGGTGCGCGGGCTCCTGGAGGAGGCCGTGGAGAAGCTGACGCCGTCCTGCGGTCAGCTGGTGCTGATGCGCAGCCCGGGCCGCAACGGTCCGGTCATGGAACGCTTCCGCCCCCGCATGGAGGAACTCTTCAGTCATATCGACGAACTGGCGGCCCGGCACGGTGCGCTGGTGGTGGATCTGTACGGGTCCCAAGTCCTCAGCGACCAGCGGATGTGGGACGTCGACCGGCTGCATCTGACCGCCGAGGGTCACCGGCGCGTCGCCGAGGCCGTCTGGCAGACGCTCGGACTGGGCGCGGAGCACGACTGGCAGGCAGTGCTGCCGTCAGCGGCACGGGTCCGGTGGGCGGCGCGGCGGGCCGGCGATCTTCGGTTCGCGCGGCAGCATCTGGGGCCGTGGATCGCGCGCCGGGTGACGGGGCGCTCGTCCGGCGACGGCCTGCCGGCGAAGCGGCCCGAGCTCCTGCCGTACGAGCCGCCGCTCCCGTAGCCCGTCGTGGTTCCAGGTCGTCCCTGGTCGTCCTTCGGAGTCCCTTGTCGTCTCTTGGGGACCCTCGGAGCCTTTCGTAGCAAGGTACAACCGGGACCGCGGCGCTGGCCTGCAGAAACCGCCAGTAGAATCTGGACACGTGACTGCTGTGTCTGCGAAGCCTCGCATCCCCAATGTCCTGGCCGGCCGCTACGCCTCCGCGGAGCTGGCCGTCCTGTGGTCCCCCGAGCAGAAGGTGAAGCTGGAGCGTCAGCTCTGGCTCGCGGTGCTGCGCGCCCAGAAGGACCTCGGCATCGAGGTGCCCGAGGCCGCGATCGCCGATTACGAACGGGTGCTCGATCAGGTCGACCTGGCGTCGATCGCCGAGCGCGAGAAGGTCACCCGCCACGACGTGAAGGCGCGGATCGAGGAGTTCAACGCGCTCGCGGGTCATGAGCAGGTCCACAAGGGCATGACCTCCCGCGACCTGACCGAGAACGTCGAGCAGCTGCAGATCCGGCTCTCGCTGGAGCTGATGCGCGACCGCACGGTCGCCGTGCTCGCCCGGCTGGGCAAGCTCTCCGCCGAGTACGCCGAGCTGGTGATGGCCGGGCGGTCGCACAATGTCGCCGCGCAGGCCACGACTCTCGGCAAGCGGTTCGCGACCGCGGCCGACGAACTGCTTGTGGCATACGGACGGCTCGAGGACCTGCTGGGCCGCTATCCGCTGCGCGGCATCAAGGGCCCGGTCGGCACCGCGCAGGACATGCTCGACCTGCTCGGCGGCGACGCCGCGAAGCTCGCCGAGCTGGAGCAGCGCATCGCCGGCCACCTCGGCTTCGCGCACGCCTTCACCTCGGTCGGCCAGGTCTACCCCCGCTCCCTCGACTACGACGTGGTGTCCGCGCTGGTGCAGCTGGCAGCCGCGCCGTCCTCCGTCGCCAAGACGATCCGACTGATGGCCGGGCACGAGCTGGTAACCGAGGGCTTCAAGCCCGGCCAGGTCGGCTCCTCCGCCATGCCGCACAAGATGAACACCCGCTCCTGCGAGCGCGTCAACGGCCTGATGGTCATCCTGCGCGGCTACGCCTCGATGACCGGCGAGCTGGCGGGCGACCAGTGGAACGAGGGCGACGTGTCCTGTTCCGTGGTGCGCCGGGTGGCGCTGCCGGACGCGTTCTTCGCCTTCGACGGCCTGCTGGAGACCTTCTTGACGGTGCTCGACGAGTTCGGCGCGTTCCCCGCCGTCGTCGCCCGTGAGCTGGACCGGTACCTCCCCTTCCTGGCCACGACCAAGGTGCTGATGAGCGCGGTACGGGCCGGAGTGGGCCGCGAGCTCGCGCACGAGGCCATCAAGGAGCACGCGGTCGCGTCGGCGCTGGCGATGCGTGAGCAGGGCGCCGAGCGCAATGAACTGCTCGACAAGCTCGCCGCGGACGAGCGGATCCCGCTGGACCGGGCGGAGCTGGACGCGCTGATGGCCGACAAGCTGTCTTTCACGGGCGCGGCGAGCGACCAGGTGGCGGCGGTGGTCTCCCGGATCGAGGAGATCGTCAAGCAGCACCCGGAGGCCGCCGGCTACACCCCGGGGTCGATCCTCTGACCCCCGCCGAGCTCGAGGCCGCCCGCGACCGCATCGTTCCGGACGTGGTGGCGGGCGGTCTTTCGGTGCTCTTCTGCGGCATCAACCCCGGCCTGATGACTGCGGCGACGGGCCATCACTTCGCCCGTCCCGGCAACCGGTTCTGGCCGGTGCTGCATCTGTCGGGCTTCACGCCGCGTCAGTTCAAGCCCGCGGAGCAGGAGGAGCTCCTGGGCCACGGTCTCGGCATCACCAATGTGGTGGCCCGGGCGACCGCGCGCGCCGATGAGCTGAGCGACGAGGAGTTCCGGGAAGGCGGGCGGCTGCTGACCGCGAAGGTGGAACGGCTGCGGCCGCGGTGGCTGGCGGTCGTCGGCGTGACGGCGTACCGCACGGCCTTCGGCGAGCGGAAGGCGAAGATCGGGCCGCAGGAGCGCACAATCGGGGAGACCGGGATCTGGGCGCTGCCCAATCCGAGCGGGCTCAACGCCCACTGGACCGCGCAGACGATGGCCGAGGAATTCGCGCGGCTGCGCGCCGCGACAGCAGAGAACGGCTGAATCCAGGACGGCTCGCTCCCCCACGGCCGGCTCCAGGATCGCTAGGGCGGGTCTGTCTCGGTCACCACGGCCAGCAGCTGGGACGCGGAAAGTCCGACCCCTATCCACCGGTCTCAGTAAACCTGCCGACACTGACATCTGGCTGCCCGTCAGGCGTCGCGTCGCCGCAGGGCCCACCAGCCCGCCGCTATCGCCAGTGCGCTCCAGACCGCAAGCACCGCCGTGCCGCTCCAGGGTCCCAGCGTCCCGGCCGGATCCTGCAACAGGATCTGCTGCCCCGCCCGGTCCGGGAGGAACTCGGCCGCGCTGCTGTCGCGCGATACGTCTCCGATCACGAACGGCATTATCAGGAACAGCGGAACGTGCAGGCTCAGCGCACCGGTCACACTGCGCAGCAGGGCTGCGAGCCCGGCTGCCAGCAGGCTGATCAGCGCGAAGTAGAGGGCGCAGCCGACGACCGCGCGCAGCGCTCCCGGGTCGCCGATGCCTATGCCGAACCCCTTGTCGATGAGTGCCTGCCCCGACAGGAAGCAGCTCAGACTTGTGACCAGGCCGACGACGAACGTCAGCCCGCCCACTACGGCCAGCTTGGCCGCGTAGAAGAGCCCCCTGTTCGGAACAGCCGCCAGGGAGACCCGGATACCGGCGTTCTTGTACTCGGCGGCCATGGCTATGGCACCGAAGGTGAGGGCCGCCATCTGGCCGAAGTTCAGGCCGTAGAGAGATCCACGACTCCATCGGGCACGCGCTGACCGTCGCCGTGGTGCAGGCGGGTGCCGCGCGGGCCGCCGGGGACCCGGAGTTCACCGAACGGGCCCTGGCCGCGATCGAGGAGACGGGCCGGGCCGCGCTCGACGATCTGGAGCGCGTTCTGCTCGTCCTGCGCGAGACCGGGCAGCCGGTGAGCCAGCGGCCCTCTCTCGAAGAGTCGGACCGGCTGCTGGAGTCGGCACGGGCCTCAGGGGCGAAGGTCGAGGCCGAGCTGACAGGCCCCCTGGAGCTGGTGCCCGGGCCGGTCTCCCGGGAGGGGTACCGCATCCTCCAGGAAGCCCTCACCAACGTGCTGCGCCACTCCGGTCCCGTCCCGGTGCGGGTGCGGATCGCCGTCATCGGGCAGCGACTGGAGATGGACGTGACCAACCCGCTCGCCGGCGGCACGGCGACGAGGGGGCACGGCGGCAGCGGGCTGCGCGGCATACGGGAGCGGGCGGCGCTGCTCGGCGGAGAGACCCGGACCGGACCGTGCGAGGGAGAGTGGAGGGTGCGCGTGAGACTGCCGCTGAACGGCCTACGCTGACCGGATGCCGGTTACCGTTCTGCTCGTTGACGACGAACCCCTGGTCCGCGCGGGGTTGCGCGCAGTGCTGGAGGCGCAGCCCGACATCAAGGTGGTGGGCGAGGCGGCCGACGGCGCGGCCGTGGTCCCCCTCGTCCGGCAACTGCGGCCCGACGTGGTCGCGATGGACGTGCGGATGCCGCTGCTCGACGGCATCGAGGCCACCCGGATCGTGCTCCGTACGGTCCCGCAGCCGCCGAAGATCCTGGTCGTGACGACCTTCGAGAACGATGAGTACGTGTACGAGGCGCTGCGCGCCGGGGCGGACGGCTTCCTGCTCAAGCGCGCACGGCCGGCCGAGATCGTGCACGCGGTGCGGCTGGTCGCCGAGGGCGAGTCGCTGTTGTTCCCGGCCGCGGTCCGCTCCCTGGCCGCCGAGTACGGGAACCGCGCCGCCCGCGACGCGATGGAGCGGGCCCAGCTCACCGAGCGCGAGGCGGCGGTGCTGCGGCTGATGGCCCGGGGGCTGTCCAACGCGGAGATCGCCGCCGAGCTGATCGTCGGCGCGGAGACAGTGAAATCCCATGTCAGCGCGGTGCTCGCCAAGTTGGGCGCCCGCGACCGCACCCAGGCGGTGATCGCCGCGTACGAGTCCGGTTTCGTGGCCCCGGCCTGACCCCGGTCCGTCCCGCAGATGCTCGCCGCCGTCGCGGCCAGCGAGTACGATCCGGCAAACACGCGCTCGAGCTGGGAGGACACACGGTGGGGCGGCTGACCGGCGGAGACCCGTCCCTGCTGAGGCGGATCAATTCCGCGGTGGTACTCCATGCGCTGCGGGGCGCTGAGTCCCCCACGCTCACCGACCTGACCCGGATCACCGGGCTCTCCCGGCCGACCGTCGAGGGCGTGACCGAGGGGCTCATCGAGGCAGGCCTGGTCGTGGAGACCGTCCCCGAGGAGGGCGGTGCGCGCCGTCAGGGACGCCCGGCCCGGCGGTTCAGGTTCCGGGCCGAGGCGGGTCATCTGCTGGGTGTCGAGATCGGCTCGCACCGTGTCGCGGCGCTGCTCTCCGGCCTGGACGGGCGCATCATCGGCGCGGGGTCCCGGGATGTGTCGGAGACAGCTCCCGAGGACGAACGGCTGGAGCGGGTGCGCGTGCTCGTCGCCGATGTGCTGCGGCGGGCCGGGGTCGCGCGCAGCAGTCTGCGCGCCGTCGGGGTCGGCTCCCCGGGGATCGTGGAGGCCGACGGAACCGTACGGCTCGGGACCGCGCTGCCCGGCTGGACCGGGCTCGCGCTCGGCGAGAGGCTCCGCAGGTCGTTCCGCTGCCCTGTGCTGGTGGAGAACGACGCGAACGCGGCAGCGGTCGCCGAGCACTGGAAGGGCGCGGCCACCGAGTCCGACGACATCGTGTTCGTTTTGGCCGGGCTCAGCCCGGGTGCGGGCTCACTGATCGGCGGGCGGCTGCACCGCGGCTACGGCGGAGCGGCGGGCGAGATCGGGGCGCTGCATCTGCTGGGCCGCGAGGTGACCCCGGAGAAGCTGCTGTCGACGACGGACGAGCCGTTGCACCCGCTGGACGAGCAGGCGGTGGCCGATGTCTTCGCCCTGGCCAGGCAGGGCGATACCCGTGCGCAGGAGGCGGTCGAGCGGTTCATCCGGCGCCTGGTGCACGATGTGGCGGCACTGGTGCTGGCGCTCGACCCGGAGCTGGTGGTGGTCGGCGGCTGGGCGGCGGGGCTCGACGGCGTACTCGATCCGCTGCGCGACGAGCTGTCCCGGTACTGCCTGCGGCCGCCGCGGGTGACGCTGTCGCTGCTCGGCGAGGCGGCCGTGGCGACCGGCGCGCTGCGTCTCGCGCTCGACCATGTCGAGGAGCAGCTCTTCGCTGTCGAGACGACGGTGACGGCCCGCCGCTGAGCACGAGCTCGGTGCGACGGGCCGTAATGTGCGACAGGCCGTGACGGGGCGTACTGTGCGACAGGCCGTACTGACAGCGCCGGATTCAGGAAGCGCGGCGCTCCTGGTCGTGGTGGCTGATCTCCAGGTCACCCGAGTCACCGAAGGTGAGCCGGCAGGTGTCGGCCCGGTACGTGGCCACCGAGACGGCCGCGGTCCTGCCCTCGGAGACGTACCGCGTGGTGACGACCAGCACGGGCGCACCCGGCAGCCGGTCGAGCTCCTTGGCGTCGTCGACACGGGCAGAGCCCAGCTCCACCGCCCGGTCCTGGCCCTCGAGGTCGAGGCGCTGGAGCTCACGCAGCACCGCGCGGGCGCGGGCGGGCCCGGACGGCGCGTCGATGGCGGAGAGCTCGGGCACGGACGAGGCCGGGATGTACAGCAGCTCGGCGGCGACCGACTGGCCGCGCGTCACGCGCAGCCTGCGTACGGTGTGGGTCTCTTCGCCCGTGTCGGTGTCGAGCAGCCGGGCCACCGCCAGTGGCGGCACCACCGTCGTGCAGTCGACGGACTGCCAGGTGTCTTCTCCGGCGCCCGGCCAGGTGTGCTCGGTGGTGGAGACGTCCACGCCCATGCGCGGCGGGGCGACGGTCGTGCCGACGCCGCGACGCCGCTGCAACCGGCCTTCCAGCTCCAGCTGTTCGAGCGCCTGTCGGAGTGTGGCGCGGGCGACTCCGAAGCGAGCGGCGAGATCACGCTCGTTGGGCAGGACCTCCCCCACCGCGAAATCCGAGTCGAGCGCTTCGCCGAGCACGGTCTTGAGGTGCCAGTACTTAGGCTCCGGCACTGATTCCAGCTGCGTGGTCCCCACCCTGATCCTCCGCAATCGCCGTGTCAGCGGCGGCTATTCCGCGCCCTTGTTTATTAAAGGTTCCTGCACTAACTCTGCCGACCATAGGACGGCACTCCCCCTTGGTCAAGACCAATCCTGCGCCTGTAACGCAGTGGAACCAACCGGCTTCGCAGAGCGTTCACAGGACGTTCGTGCCGCTGTGAAGCGCAGGCAGCACAAGACCCCGCGACCTCTTGGGACACGGGGTCCGACGTGCGGAGACAGGAGCGGCTAAGCAGCATCCAGGGAGACGAGCTTGTCGGGGTTGCGAATGATGTAGACGCACTGGATCCGTCCGTCCAGGACCTCCAACTGCATTACGGTGTCCGGCTTTCCGGCGGAGAGCACGAGAAGCGCGGGCGCGCCGTTGAGCTCCACGAAGCGGACGTCCAGCTCCGGGATCGGCTCCTTGGCCACGGTGAACAGGAAGCGGCCGACCTTGTCCGCGCTGTCCATGACCCGTAGCGGGGCCTTGGCCTTGCCGCCACTGTCGCCGACCAGCCGCACATCGGGCGCGAGCAGCGTCAGCAGTGCGTCCAGGTCGCCGCCGGACGCGGCGGCCAGGAAGCGCTCGGTGAGGTCGCGGCGTTCGTCCGGATCGACGTCGTAGCGGGGCTTGCGCTTCTCCACATGCCGGCGAGCCCGGCCCGCGAGCTGGCGCACGGCCGCCTCGGACCGGTCGAGCGTGGTCGCGATTTCTTCGTACGGGAATCCGAACGCCTCGCGCAGCACGAACACCGCGCGCTCGAGCGGCGACAGTGACTCCAGTACGACAAGGACCGCGAGCGAGACGGATTCTGCGAGGACGGCACGCTCGGCCGTGTCGGGGAGGGTGGGCCCGAAGTCCGTGGCGATCGGCTCGGGCAGCCAGGGGCCGACGTAGGCTTCGCGCCGCGACTGGACGTGGCGCAGCCGGTCGATGGCGAGGCGGGTGGTGATCCGTACGAGAAAGCCGCGCGGCTCCCGGACGTCGCTGCGGTCGTCGGCCGACCAGCGCAGCCAGGCATCCTGCACCACGTCCTCGGCGTCGGCCACCCGGCCGAGCATGCGGTAGGCCACTCCGGTCAGCACGGGCCGGTGCTCTTCGAAGACATCGGTCACGGTGTCTGCTGCCACCCTTCCATCCCAACCGACCACACACCGTCTGTCCAGGCAGGCTTCAACCCGCATGCCCACTTGAACCGGAAGCTACTGAACGGTAATTGTTACTGACGAGCCGTCCAAAACGCCTTCACGTGGGCGTCACCGCGCGTGACACCGCGGGCGACACGTGGGCGACACCAGGGAGCAGCAAGCATGGCCGCGAAGATCTCGTTCTCCATCTCTTCCCCCATGGGCAGCCACACGCTGTCCGTCACCTACGAGCGCGCCGGCGAGGGTGAGCCGCTGCTGCTGCTCCACGGCATCGGGCACCACTGGCAGGCCTGGGAGCCGGTCCTCGGGATTCTGGCCGCCGAGCGCGATGTCATCGCCGTGGACCTGCCCGGCTTCGGCACCTCTCCGGCACTGCCCGACGGCGTGTCGTACGACCTCACCACCGTGGGCTCGCTCCTCGGCTCGCTCTGCGAGGCGCTGGAGATCGAACGCCCCCATGTGGCGGGCAACTCCCTCGGCGGGCTGCTCGCCCTGGAGTTGGGGCGGGAGAAGCTCGTACGGTCGGTGACGGCGCTCTCGCCCGCCGGTTTCTGGACGGAGCGCGAGCGGCTCTATGCCTTCGGGACGCTGCGCGCGATGCGGTTCGGGGCGCAGTCGATGCCGCTGCCGCTGATCGAGAGCCTGTCCCGCACGACGGCCGGGCGGGCGGCGCTGACGAGCAGCATCTACGCCCGGCCCGGACGACGTTCACCGGAGGCGGCTGTCGCCGAGACCCTCGCGCTGCGCCGGGCCACCGGTTTCCACGAGACCCTCGCCGCCGGGCGCTCCGTCCTGTTCTGCGACGACGTCCCCGATGTGCCGGTCACCATCGGCTGGGGCACACGGGACCGGCTGCTGCTGCGCCGCCAGGGCATCAGGGCCAAGCACGTCATCCCCGGGGCGCGGCTGGTGCGGCTGCCCGGCTGCGGCCATGTGCCCATGAACGACGACCCCGCGCTTGTCTCGCGCGTCATCCTCGACGGCAGCCGCTGACCGCTTCTCGAACACCCCCGAGCCGAGAGCCGCGCCCGCTCCGACCAGCACACCGCCCGCCGCCTGAGCCGGACCGAACGTCCCTGTGCCCACCAGGGGCGCGGTGAGGGCGGCGGCGACGGGGATCAGCCCGGTGAAGAGCGTGGCGCGCTCGGTGCCGATGCGCTGCACGCCCATGTACCAGATGACGAAGCCGACGACGGTCACGACAGCCGCCTGCCACAGCAGCGCCAGGGTCTCGCCCTGGTCGGGCATCCGCACAAAACCCGAGCCGTCGATGACCAGGCCGAAGACGGTGGACTCGACGGCCGCGATGCCGCAGACGGTGGCGGTCAGCAGTCTGGGGCCGAGCGGTCGCAGTACGGGTGCGGCCAGTACGGCGAAGCCCACCTCGCCGACCAGCGCGCCCACCGACCAGAGGATGCCCGCCGGGTCGGTACGGCCCCAGCCCTGCACGGTGAAGGCTCCGGCGGCGACGAGCAGGGCCCCGTACAGCACGGGCCGGGCGGGCTGACGGCCGTCCAGGAGCGGTACGAGTACGGCGACGATGACGGGCGCGCAGCCGACGAACACGCCGGGAACGGCGGGCTCCGAGGTACGTTCCGCGGCCAGGATCGCCAGATTGAAGCCGACCATGCCGACGGCGGCGAGCAGGGCGAGCCGTCCCCACTGCCGTCGGCTGAGGGCACGCAGCGGACCCAGTGCGGCCCGGCCGCCGAGCAGGGGCAGAAGGAGCAGACAGGCGAGGGCGTAACGCAGGGCCTGGCCACCCGCGTACGGATAGTCGCCCAGGACGCTGTTTGCGGTGAAGGAGACGCCGACGAGGGTGTAGGCGAAGGTGACGAGGAGCGCGCCACGCAGGGAGTTCAGGTGCATCTGTTTCCGTCTCACGGCTTGTGGGCGATGAGCCCGCCGGCCTGCTTGCCGGCCGGGGGTCCGGGGGGCCGGCCCCCGGGAGGTGCGGCATGGTCCGACGCTATGGATCGGGGCGGTCCCGTTTAAGGTCCACTTCCATGACGTCATCGGGGACCACTTCTGCGACCGGCGACCCCAGCGAGCGGGGCCGGCCGGGCGGGCCTTCCCGGGGTGACTCCTGGAACGCCGCCTGGGAACTGCTGCTGCCCGCGGCCGCCGCCCCCGCCCGGCAGCGTGGCCGGGCGTTGCAGTCGGCTCTGCGCGAGGCGGTCAGATCGGGGCGGCTGGCGGCGGGAACGCGGCTGCCTTCGAGCCGCGAACTCGCCGCCGACCTGGGCGTTTCACGCGGACTGGTGACCGAGGCCTACGAGCAGCTGACGGCTGAGGGCTATCTGCGCAGCGACAGGGGTGCGGGCACCTGGGTCGGGGACGCGGCGCGGGCGGCCGTGCCCGGCGCGCGCGACCTCGCGCCGCGCGCTCCCGGCGCGCTGGTGGACTTCCGTCCAGGGACGCCCGATCTCTCGCTCTTCCCGCGCACCGCCTGGGCCGCGGCGCAGAAGTCCGTCCTCGCGCGGCTGCCGCACCGGGCGCTCGGCTATCCCGATCCGCGCGGCCTCCCGGAGCTGCGTACCGCGGTGGCCTCGCTGCTGACCCGGCGGCGGGGTGTGGTGGCCGACCCGGAACATGTCGTTGTGTGTTCCGGTGTCGCCCAGGCGATGACGGTGCTCGGGTTCGTACTGCACGAGCACGGCTTGCGGACCTTGGGTGTCGAGGATCCGGGGAGCCCCGGGCACGGGCCGCTGTTCGCGGCGGCCGGGCTGGGCATGACTCAGCTGCCGCTGGACGACGAAGGGCTCGCGACCGGGCCGCTGGAACGCTCGGGCGTACGTGCCGTGGTGACCACCCCGGCCCACCAGTTCCCGACCGGAATCGCCTACTCGGCGCGGCGTCGCGTCGAACTCCTCGACTGGGCGCGGGCCGTGGACGGCCTGATCCTCGAGGACGACTACGACGGCGACTTCCGCTACGACCGGGCGCCCGTCGGCGCTCTCCAGGGACTCGACCCCGGCCGGGTCGCATACACCGGCTCGGTCAGCAAGTCCCTCGCACCGGGGCTGCGGCTCGGCTGGCTGCTCGTACCCGCACGACTCATGGACGAGGTCGTGGAGCGCAAACGCACCCTGGATCTCGGCAATCCCACACTCGACCAGGCACTCCTCGCCGACTTCATCGACCGCGGCGGTTACGACCGGCAGCTGCGCCGCTGCCAGCGCGCCTACCGGGAAAGGAGGGACGCCCTCGTCGGCGCGCTGACGGAGCACTTCCCGGGCGCCGAGGTCAGTGGCATCGCGGCCGGTCTGCACATCATCGCCCGGCTGCCCGAGCGGTACGGTCCCGAGCCGCGGTTCCTGCAGAGCGCGGCCGGGGCCGGTGTGGCGGTACACCCGCTGGCCGACTACGCGGCGGCGCTCAGCCAGGATGCCGGGGTGCGGCTGGTCCTCGGATACGCGCATCTGACGCCGTCCGAAATCGCGCGCGGGGTACGGCTGATGGCAGAGGCCGCCGGGACGACACGCTGAAGGGGCGATCGGCCGCTGGTCGTCGGTCCAACGCACGGAGAGGTTTGTTCACTTGGGGTTCGTGTGACGGCCGCGGCCGGGCGCTAGGCATGGCACGGCACACCCGCCCGACCTGCCCTGGAGGCGCAGCGATGTCGCACAACCCGCGGATTTCGTCCCCCGACCGCCGTTCCGTGTTGCGCGGCACGGTCGCCGCATCGGCGGCACTGGCACTGCCCGCCATCGGAGCGGCGCCCGCGCTGGCGCTGTCCGGCCGCCCGCGCGCCGCGTGGGGTGTGCAGACCGGCGATGTCACGGCCTCGTCCGGCCTGGTGTGGGTGCGCTCGGACGGGCCCGCCCGAATGATCGTGGAGACGTCCGCGACGGACTCCTTCCGGCGCGCGCACCGCCACCACGGCCCGCTCATAGGGTCCGGCACGGACTTCACCGGGACGACGTCGCTGCGCGGTCTGCCCGCCGGGGAGCAGGTGCACTACCGGGTCACGCTGGCCGACCCCGACGACCCGCGGCGCACCGGTGAACCGGTGTACGGGACGTTCCGCACGGCTCCCGCGAAGCGCCGCGAGGGCGTGCGTTTCCTGTGGTCGGGCGATATCGCGGGCCAGGGATGGGGGATCAACCCGGACATCGGTGGCTACCGCGCGTACGAGGAAATGCGCCGTCTCGACCCGGACTTCTTCCTGTGCAGCGGCGACACGGTCTACGCGGACGGTGTGATCCAGCCGAGCGTGACGCTGCCGGACGGCCGGATCTGGCGCAACATCACCACCGAGGAGAAGTCCAAGGTGGCGCAGACGCTGGCCGACTTCCGCGGCAACTTCCGCTACAACCTGCTCGACGAGAACGTCAGACGCTTCAACGCCCAGGTGCCGACGGTCGTGCAGTGGGACGACCACGAGGTGCGCAACAACTGGTATCCGGGCCAGATCCTGGACGACCCGCGCTACACCGAGAAGAACGTGGACCTGCTCGCGGAGCGCTCAATGCGCGCCTTTAGCGAGTACTTCCCAATCTCTACGCTCCCCGCGGGCGGGGACGAGGGCCGCGTCCACCGGGTGGTGCGCTATGGTCCGCTGCTCGACGTCTTCGTCCTCGACATGCGTTCGTACCGCAACGCCAACTCCCCCGGCCGGCAGGCCGACGACACGCAGGGCATCCTCGGCGCGGAGCAGCTCGCCTGGCTGAAGCGTGAGTTGTCGCGCTCGCGCGCGATGTGGAAGGTGATCGCCTCCGACATGCCGATCGGTCTTGTCGTCCCGGACGGCGCGGCGAACATCGAGGCGGTGGCTCAGGGGGATCCGGGTGTGCCGCTCGGGCGTGAGCTGCAGATCGCCGAGCTGCTGCGGTTCATCAAGCACCGGCGGATCACGGGGACGCTCTGGCTCACCGCGGACGTCCACTACACCTCGGCGCAGCACTACGCACCGGAGCGTGCGGCCTTCAAGGACTTCGCGCCGTTCTGGGAGTTCGTCTCGGGCCCGCTGGCAGCCGGCGGCTTCCCGGCCAACGCGCTGGACGCCACCTTCGGTCCGGAGCGCGTCTTCGTCCGGGCGCCGGAGCGCGCGAATGTATCGCCGATGGAGTCCCCGCAGTACTTCGGGGAGGTCGACATCGACGGCGGCAGCGGCGAGCTGACGGTGCGCCTGCGGGCGGAGGGCGGAACCGTCCTGTTCAGCAAGGTGCTTCAGCCCGGGCGAGTGGGCCAGTAGCAGCCCCACCCACAGCTCCCGCCCGATTGTCAGTGGTGGGATTTATCGTCACTTCCATGACGCGATCAATGAAGGCACTTGCCTACGCCCGACCGTCCGCCCTCAGTCCGCAGGGGGCGGACGGCTCCTCGACCTGAAGACATCGGGCGGACTTGGGGAAGCCTCGCTGCTTCCCGGCTGGTGATCGCCTTGAATCGTGGAGCCGAGCACTCCACGCCAGGAACGGCGAAAAATAGACGATAGCGGTCCAGATCCATGCTTAACCCGTCAGTCACAAAGCGTTCGTGATCACGCAACACCATTCGGTCACAGTGGGGTCATGACTGATGTGACTTCTGCGAAGACAGCCCGCCGCCCACACCACTGGCGGCGGGATCTCATCGAGCTGGCGGCCTTGTTCACGGCGGTAGCGGTCGCCGACGCCGTGGCGAACATGATCGGGCACGGGCCGGACGGCCCGTTCCTTCTCATCACCTCCGCCGTGATCCTCGTTGCCACGGCCACCTTTCACACATGGTGGGCACGACACCACAGCCATGCGCCTCCGGCCGCCATCACCCACACCGCCGGCGGCACGGGTCCGGCCGCCGCGGCGTACGCACGGGCCATGATCGATCCGGCCGGGCAGGACGACGACGTGCGCGAGACCGCACTGTGGCGGATGCGGACCACGGTGCGGGACACGCCCGGGAGCCTCGCCGCGCTGTGCATCGCCCTCGCACAGCACCGCGTCGACATCCTCACCCTCCAGACGCACCCGCTCGCCGACGGCACGGTGGACGAGTTCCTGCTGCGCGCCCCCGCGTCCCTCCAGGCCCAGCAGCTCACCCGGGAGATCGCGACGGCGGGCGGCAGCAGCACCTGGATCGAGCGCGCCGACGCCCACGATCTCGTCGACACCCCGACCCGGGTACTCGGCCTCGCCACCCGTACGGCGCTCGACGCGGCCGAACTGCCGCTTGCACTACGGCAATTGCTCGGCCGCTGCACCATCCACTCGCTGCCCGCCGTCACGCTCACCGGCCGTCCCTTGGGCGACCCCCCGCCGGTGGAGGGCGTGCTGGAGGACACGGTGATGCGGCTGCGCGACCCGAACGGCGGCGCGCTCACCATCGAGCGGCCCTATCTCCCCTTCACACCCACGGAGTTCGCCCGGGCTCGCGCCCTGGTCGAGCTGGATGCCCGCCTCGGCCCGCGCATCCCGCGCAGCGAGGACATCCTCACCCTCCCCGAGGGCAATGAGATCACCGTGCGACGTGCCGACCAGAGCGATGTCGAGGCGGCCACGGCCATGCACGAGCGCTGCTCCGACCGCACCCTGAGCCTGCGCTACCACGGCCCCGTCAGCGACGCCGGCCGCTACCTCAACCACCTGCTCAGCCCGCGCTTCGGCCGCACCCTCGCCGTACAGACGGCCTCCGGCCGGCTCGTCGCCCTCGGTCATCTCCTCTGGGACGGCGATGAGACCGAGGTCGCCCTGCTCGTCGAGGACGCCTGGCAGCGCCGCGGCATCGGCTCGGAGCTGCTCGGCCGACTGGTCACGCTCGCCGTCGAGGCCGGCTGCGAGAGCGTGTACGCGGTGACCCAGTCCTCCAACACCGGCATGGTCGCGGCCATGCGCGGCCTCGGCCTGCCGCTCGACTACCAGATCGAGGAGGGCACACTGGTGATCACCGCCCGACTGGACTCGACCGCTGTGCGTCCCCGCGCCTGGTCCGAACAGGCTGAGCGCTGAGCGCCTCGGCCAGATCGCGCCACAGATCCTCGACGTCCTCGAGCCCGACCGACAGCCGCAGCAGCCGGTCGCTGACCCCCGCCGAGTGCCGGTCTCCCTCAGCCACGATGCGGTGGCTGATGGAGGCCGGGTGCTGGATCAGAGTGTCGACGCTGCCGAGGCTGACGGCCGGAGTGATCAGCCGTACGCCCGCGATCACTTGGTGCGGGTCGCCGTACACCTCGAAGGAGACCATCGCACCGCCGATCCGCGGATAGTGGACGCGGGCGACGCGCGGGTCGGCGGACAGCCGGCAGGCCAGGTCGGCGGCCGTGGTGGACGCGGCCCGGACCCGTACCGGCAGCGTGGACAGCCCGCGCAACAGCAGATATCCGGCCATCGGGTGCAGTATGCCGCCGGTGGCGAAGCGCACCTGGCGCAGCATGCGGGCGAAGTCCTCGTCGCAGGCCACCACGCCGCCCATCACATCGCCGTGCCCGCCGAGATATTTGGTGGCGCTGTGCAGCACGATCCGCGCGCCGTGTTCCACCGGCCGCTGAAGCACCGGGGTGGCGAAGGTGTTGTCGACGAGCAGCGGCACGGAGCCGCAGGCGTGCCGTACCGCGCGCAGGTCGACCTCCGCGAGCGTCGGATTGGCCGGCGTCTCCACCATCACCAGACCGGTGTCGGGCCGGATCGCCGCGGCGATCCCGGCCGGGTCCGTCCAGGTCACCTCGGTTCCCAGCAGCCCTGCGCTGAGAAGATGGTCGCTGCATCCGTACAGCGGCCGCACCCCGACCACATGGCGCAGGCCCAGGCTCGCCCGTACCAGCAGTACGGCGGTGAGCGCCGCCATCCCGCTGGCGAAGGCCACCGCGCTCTCCGTCCCCTCGAGCCTGGCCAGCGCCGTCTCGAAGCGGGCCGTCGTCGGGTTGTCCAGCCGCGCGTAGACGGGCGGCCCCTCCAGGCGCGCCCCGGTGGCGGCGAACTCGTCGATCCGCGCGGCCTCCCCGGCGGAGTCGTGCGACGGGTAGGTGGTGGACATGTCCAGCGGCGGTGCGTGCAGACCGAGCTGCGCGAGGTCCTCGCGACCGGCGTGGACTGCTTCGGTGGCCAGCGCCCGGGGTGCGGGGGCGGCGAAGGCTTCGTTCTCCATGCCCGCACTCTGAACACCTACCGGAGGGTATGACTGATGGCCCGTGTTACGTTCGGCGAATGGCTGAAACTGTCGCTCTCGACCCGGTGGATCTCCACATACTCCGCCTTCTGCAGAACGACGCCCGGACCACCTATCGCGAGCTGGCGGCGGAGGTCGGAGTGGCTCCCTCCACCTGCCTCGACCGGGTGGCGAGGCTGCGTCGGTCGGGTGTCATCCTCGGGCACCGGCTGGCCCTGGACCCGGCCCGGCTGGGGCGGGGACTGCAGGCGTTGCTCTCGGTCCAGGTGCGTCCGCACCGGCGCGAACTGATCGGCCCGTTCGTGGAGCGGATCCGCGCGCTGCCCGAGTCCCGGGCGCTGTTCCATCTGACGGGCCCCGACGACTACCTGGTGCATGTGGCCGTGACGGACACAGCGGATCTGCAGCGCCTGGTGGTGGACGAATTCACCTCACGGCCCGAAGTGGCCCGCGTCGAAACGCGGTTGATATTCCAGCAGTGGGACTGCGGCCCGCTGCTTCCGCCGGCCATGGAGGTGACGCATACCTGACAGGCCACTGGGCATCGATGATGGTGACGCGGAGGCCCCACTCGTATGAGGATATGCGCATGCCAGTCACCCCCAGCAGCGAGCTGCCCCGCCAGGTCGCCGACGCCTACGTCGACGCACTCATCGAACTCGACCCGACCATCGGCACATATCTCGGGATCAAGGAGAGTTCGGGTTTCCTTCCCGACTACTCACCCGACGGTCAGGAAGGAGTCGCCGAACTCGCCCGCGAGACGCTCGCCCGGCTCGACGATGCCGAGAAGCTGCCGGGCGCCGAGAGTGATGCGGAGCGGCGCTGCGGCCGGTTGCTGCGAGAGCGCCTGACGGCCGAACTCGCCGTGCACGAGGCCGATGAAGGGCTGCGCACGGTGAGCAATATGCGCTCGCCGGTGCACACGGTGCGCGAGGTGTTCACCGTGACGCCGACGGAGACCGATGAGGACTGGGCGGCCGTCGCGCAGCGGCTTCGTGCCGTGCCGCACGCGCTGGAGGGTTACCGTGCCTCGCTGGAACTGGGGCTCGAGCGCAAGCTCCTGGGTGGCCCCCGTGCCACGCAGACGAATATCGGCCAAATGACGGAGTGGCTCGGCGCGGACAGCAGCTGGTTCGAGGACTTCGTGACGGACGGCCCCCACGCGCTCCGCCCCGAGCTCGACGACGCGGCGCGCACGGCCACGAACGCGCTGGCCGAGCTGCGGGACTGGATGCGCGATGTGTACGCGCCGACGGTCGTGGACGCGCCCGACACGGTCGGCCGGGAGCGCTACGCCCGCTGGTCGCGCTTCTTCAACGGCACCGATCTGGACCTCGACGAGGCCTACGCGTACGGCTGGTCGGAGTACCACCGGCTGCTGGCCGAGATGAAGACCGAGGCCGACAAGATCCTTCCGGGAGCCGGGCCGTGGGAGGCGCTCGCCCATCTCGATGTGCACGGCGAGCACATCGAGGGTGTCGAGGAGGTGCGGGTCTGGCTGCAGAAGCTGATGGACGAGGCGATCGATGCGCTGGACGGCACGCACTTCGAACTCGCCGAGCGGGTACGGAAGGTGGAGTCCCGGATCGCTCCGCCGGGCGGCGCGGCCGCGCCGTACTACACCGCTCCGTCGGAGGACTTCACCCGGCCGGGCCGCACCTGGCTGCCGACCATGGGCGCCACCCGCTTCCCGGTGTACGACCTGGTCTCGACCTGGTACCACGAGGGTGTGCCCGGCCATCATCTGCAGATCGCGCAGTGGGTGCATGTCGCGGACCAGCTCTCCCGCTACCAGGCGACGATCGGCGGCGTCAGCGCCAACGCGGAGGGCTGGGCGCTGTACGCGGAGCGGCTGATGGACGAGCTGGGCTTTCTGCCCGACCCGGAGCGCAGGCTCGGCTATCTGGACGCGCAGATGATGCGGGCGTGCCGGGTGATCGTGGACATCGGCATGCATCTGGAGCTGGAGATTCCGGCGGACTCGGAGTTCCACCCGGGCGAGCGGTGGACTCCGGAGCTGGCGCAGGAGTTCTTCGGCAGCCACAGCGGGCGGCCGGCGGACTTCGTGGAGAGCGAGCTGACCCGGTATCTGTCGATGCCGGCGCAGGCGATCGGCTACAAGCTCGGGGAGCGGGCCTGGCTGCTCGGGCGGGAGAACGCCCGCAAGGCGCACGGCGACGCGTTCGACGCGAAGGCGTGGCACATGGCGGCGCTGTCGCAGGGCTCGCTGGGACTGGACGACCTGGTCGACGAGCTGTCGAAGCTCTGACGACGGGGCCCGCTCCGACGCGCTCGAAAGGGCGGCCGGAGCGGGCCCGGGCCGGCGGCCTGCGGCCGGGGCCGGGCCCGGGGTGAGGGCTGGGTGCCGTGCCTGGCGACCCTCCCCCGCCGTCGCGGCAGCGGTTCAGCAGCCGCAGTCGTCCGCGTCGACGGGCGCAGTCAAAGGGTCCGCGGCACGCTGCTCCCCGCCCTCCCAGGTCTCGAACTCGAAGCCCTCACGGACCCAGTATTCGAAACCCCCGAGCATCTCCTTGACCTGGTAGCCGAGCTCGGCGAGAGCGAGGGCAGCGCGCGTCGCACCGTTGCACCCCGGGCCCCAGCAGTACGTGACGACCGGCACCGACTTGTCCAGCAGTTGCTCGGCCTGCTCGGGGATCAGGGCGGTAGGCAGGTGGACGGCGCCGGGCACGTGTCCCTGGTCCCAGGACTCGGTGGACCGGGAGTCGAGAACGACGAATCCGGCCTCGCCGTCGGCCGCCAGGGCCGCGGCGACATCGGAGACGTCGGCGTGAAAAGCCAGGGCCGCGCCGAAATACGCGGCGGCCACGGCCGGCGAGGCCGGGGGGACACGGAGGCCGGGGTTCGAGGCGAGCTGCGTCGTGGTCATGACTGACAACCTACGGTCGGCGATCGGCTCCATGAAGTGACGATCCCCGGCACTGGTCTTGATCGGCCGGGGATTCCCCTGTTATCTCTCGGGGATGACCGGATATTCACCGGACGCCACGGACTGGCGCATCCTCGCGGCTCTGCAAAGCCAGGGCAGGGCGAGTTTCACCGAGCTGGCCAGGGCCGTCTCGATGTCCCCGAGCGCCGTGACCGAGCGGGTGCGGCGGCTGGAGGAGGCCGGGGTGATCGCCGGCTACACCGCGGTGGTAGACCAGGAGCGGCTCGGGCTGCCGGTCCTCGCGTTCGTACGGCTGCGGTATCCGAACGGCAACTACAAGCCGTTCCATGATCTGCTGGAGACGACGCCCGAGATCCTCGAGGCGCACCATGTCACGGGCGACGACTGCTTCGTACTGAAGGTCGCCACCCGGTCCATGAGCCATCTCGAGGAGATCTCGGGCAAGATCGGCGCGCTCGGCTCGGTCACCACGAGCGTCGTCTACTCCTCCCCGCTGCCGCGCCGCGCGATCAGCCGCTGAGCGATATCCCGCAGAGCCGCACCGTGGAGCCCTGGCGGCCCTTGACGACCTCCAGCTGGGCCGGGATGCGGCGGCGCAGATCGGCGACATGGCTGACGATGCCGACACTGCGGTCCCGTTCGCGCAGCGAGTCCAGTACGTCCAGCACCTCGTCCAGGGTCTGGTCGTCGAGGCTGCCGAAACCCTCGTCGATGAAGAGGGTGTCGAGCTGTACACCGCCGGCCTCGTCGGTGACGACGTCGGCGAGGCCGAGCGCGAGGGCGAGCGAGGCGAAGAAGGTCTCGCCGCCGGAGAGGGTCGCGGTGTCGCGTTCGCTTCCGGTCCAGGCGTCCACCACATGCAGGCCGAGTCCGGAACGCTTGCCGCCGGTGCGGGCGTCGGAGTGCACAAGGGTGTAACGGCCGGACGACATGCGCTGCAGTCGTACGGTGGCCGCTGCCGCGACCTGTTCGAGGCGGGCCGCCAGGACGTACGACTCGAGGCGCATCTTGCGTTCGTTGTCGGCGGAGGTGCCGGCGGTGAGCCCGGCGAGGCGGGCCACCCGGTCGTACTCCTCGCGCAGCGGGCCGAGACGGAGCACTTCCGCGCCGGCCTGCCGGGACAGCCGCGCGAGTTCGGCGCACCGGTCGCGGGCGGCGGCAAGGCCGGACGCGGCGTCGCGCAGGGCCCGCTCGGCCTCGTCCTGCGCGGCCCGGGCCGCTTCGGGGTCGGCGGACGGATACTCGGCGGCGCTGCTGGTGTCCGCCTCGGCGAGCCGGTCGGCGACGGCCGCGGCCTCGGTCTGCCAGGCGTCGATACGGTGCTGCAGATCCCGCTGCTCCGCATCGCCGAGCAGCACGGCGGCAGCAGCACGGGGGGTGTCGAACCCGGCCCGGAACGCGGCGTCGGCCAGCAGGTCGTCGGCCTCCTTCAGGCGCTGCGCGGTGAGGTCGACGTTTCGTACGGCCTCGGCGGCATCGGCAAGCAGCCCCACCCGGCGCTCCAGCAGCGCGGCATGCTCGGCGACGCTGCCCGCGCCGCCCCGGGCCCGGGCCAATTCGCTTTCCAGCGCTGCCTGTTCGCGATCGAGTCCTTCCCGCCGCGAGGTCCTGGCGGCGACCCGACGATCGGCCTGCTGCTGCGCGGCAAGCCGCTCCTCGTGTTCACGCTCGGCCTGGTCGAGCGCCTCGCGAGCGGCGTGCATGCCGGAGGCGAGGCTGTGGACGTGCTGGTGGTCGCGCTCCAACTGCTCGACGAGACACAGCAGTTCGGACACGTCGGGCTCGTCCCCGGTCAAGTGGGCGGCCTGCGGCCGCACGTCGGCGTCACCGCCCCGCTCCGCCGCCCGGGCCTCCTGTCTCGCCGTGGTCAACGACTCGCGCACCACCGCCAGTTCACGTTCCGTCTCCGCCCTGGCCGCGTCGGCCCGCGTGTAACTCTCGTACGCCGACTCCTCCGCCCCGCGGTCCACATGGCCGTCCCCCGCGCGGGCCGGCGCGGGGTGGTCCGCCGAGCCGCAGACCGCGCAGGGTTCGCCCCGGACCAGGCCCGTCGCCAGTTCCGCCGCGATGCCGCGCAGGCGGCGTTCCTTGAGGTCGAGCCAGCTCTCGCGGGCCGTGTTGGCGTGTTCGCGGGCCGCGTGCAGCTGGTCGTCCAGTTGCTCGGTGCGGGCGGCGAGCCGGTCCCGTTCGCGGGCCGCGCGGAGTCGGCGGCGGGCCGGGTCGAGGCGGCCCGCGAGGTGTTCGGCGCGGGTTGCGGCGTCATGGGCGGCCGCGATGCGGTCCTGGTGGGCGCGCCGGACCGTCTCCCAGCCGGCCAGCCAGCCCGCCGCGTCGGCGAGAATGTCTTCGTCGGCCCGGGCCTGGCGGTCGAGGTCCGCGCGCTCGCCGGTGATCTCCGAGCTGCGCCGCTCCGCCCGCCGGGCGGCTTCGAGGCCGCCCAGGTCTTCGCGCAGCTTGCGTTCGAGCGCCGCCAGTTGTTCCGCGCCGGCCTCCGCGAGCTCCGGCGGGAGTCCGGCCCGAGCCCGCTCCCGGTCCGCGCTCGCGCGCCGGTGCTCGCGCTCGGCGTCGTCGCGGAGCCGTAGCGCGGGCTCCACGAGCTCCGCCTTGCGGGCCCGTGCCAGCCTGGCCTGCAGTTGCTCCCACTCGGGCCGCCGCGCCTGAAGCGCCTCGCTGCGCCGCCTGGCGTCCGCGTATCTCTCCTGGAGCCGGGCGAGTTCACGCTCGGCATCCAGCTCACGCCGTGCTGCGGCCTGCCGGCTTTCCGCCGCGGCCAGCGCGCATTCGGCGATGTCCAGCCTCTCCCGGGCCCCCGCGCGGGCGACGGCCGCCCACTGCAGTACGGCCGCGGCGAGCCCCGGATCGCCCGGCTGCTGCGGCGGCAGCGGCCAGTCCCCCGCCGCCGTGCCCGCGGCCTGTTCCATCCGGTGGGCGACGGCGAGCAGCCGCTCGTCACCGGCGCGTACCTGCTGCTCGGCGGCGCGACGCTGTTCGGCGAGGCGCTCCTCGACCGCGGCGAAGCGGCGGGTGTCGAAGAGCCGCCCGAGCAGCTTGCCGCGCGCCTCCGCGTCGGCGCGCAGAAAGCGTGCGAAGTCGCCCTGCGGCAACAGCACCACCTGGCAGAACTGGTCGCGGCTCATCCCGACGAGCCGGCTGATCTCCTCGCCGATCTCCTGGTGTGAGCGGCTCAGGGCCCGCCACTGGCCGGTCTCGGAGTCGTACTCGCGCAGCCAGCTCTGGGCCCGCTCTGTGGTGAAGCCCTTGCCGTTCCTCTTGGGGCGCGGCTGGGCGGGCCGCCGCCTGATCTCCAACCGCCGCCCTCCCACGGTCAGTTCGAGGCAGACCTCGGTGAAAGTGCCGGCTGGGGCGTGGTCGCTGCGCAGCGACGCCGCGGCGCTCTGCCGCGCGCCCGGCACCGCTCCGTACAGCGCGAAGCAGACCGCGTCGAGGACGGACGTCTTGCCCGCGCCGGTCGGGCCGTGGAGCAGAAAGATCCCGCCGGCGGACAGCGCGTCGAAGTCGACGTCCTGGCCGGCTCCGAACGGGCCGAAGGCGGTGACGCTCAGCCTGTGCAGCCTCACCCGGCCACCTCGCGCACGCCCTCGTTCACCCGTACGTCGTCGAAGGCGCCGCGCAGCACGGTGCGCTCCAGATCGTCGGGCCCGCTGCCGCCGCGCACATGGGCCACGAAGTCCTCCGCGATCTGGTGATCGTCGCGCCCCTTCAGCCGCTGTGCGTACGAGGCAACGGCGTCCTCGCCGGTCCGCTCGGGCTCGAAGACGAGGCTGAGGGTGTGCGGGAACCGCTCGGTGAGCCGCGCCATCGGCTCGGCCGGGCGCACCGGGTCGGTCAGGGTCGCCTCGACGAACGACTGCTCGTGCGGGGCCAGTGCCGGGTCGTCGAGCAGTTCCTCCAGTGCGCCGCGCAGCCGGGTGAGCGGCCGCGGCACGGGACATTCGATGCGCTCGGCCTCGATCTCGCCCCGTGCGCCGAGGTCGATGAGCCACATGGTCTTGCGGTGCCGTGCCTCGGAGAAGGAGTAGGCGAGCGGCGATCCGGAGTAGCGCACGCGGTCGGCGATGGTCTGGCAGCCGTGCAGATGTCCGAGTGCGACATAGTCCACGCCGTGGAAGACCCCGGCGGGCACGGCGGACACGCCTCCGACGGTGATGTCCCGTTCGCTGTCGCTCTCTTCGCCGCCCGCCACGAAGGCATGGGCGAGGACCACGGACCGGGTGCCCTCCGCACGCGTCGCGAGGTCGGCCCGAACCCGCTCCATCGCCGCGCCGATGACGGTCTCGTGCCGTGCCTTGTCCGTTTTGAACTCGTCCTTCACCAGGGCGGGTTCGAGATACGGCAGCCCGTAGCAGGCCACATCGCCGTCCGCGTCGTGCAGCAGCACGGGTGTGTCGCACCCGGCCGGATCGGTGCGCAGATGTATCCCGGCGCGGTCGATCAGCCCGGCCCCGACGCCGAGCCGGCGCGCCGAGTCGTGGTTCCCGGAGATCATCACGGTCGGCACGCCGGCGGCGGCGAGCCGGTGCAGCGCCTCGTCGAACAGCTCCACGGCCGCGAGCGGCGGCACCGCTCTGTCGTACACATCTCCTGCGACCAGCACCGCGTCCACGTCGCGCTCACGCACCGTCGCCACCAGGTGGTCGAGGAACGCCGCCTGGGCGTCGAGCATGCTCACCCGGTGGAACGACCGCCCCAGGTGCCAGTCCGACGTATGCAGGAATCTCATGATCCCCGAGAGTATCGGTGGGGTCGGACATCACGGGCGGCTTCAGGCGTCTCCATAAGCCTCACCGCCGAGTTCGAGTCCCGCGGTCCCCGCCGTGGCATCGGCGAGCCAGCCGCGGAAGGCGTCGACGTCGGCGTCCGGCAGCCCGATCTCGATGGTGACCGCCTCCGCGTACCGCACCTCGCGCACATCCCGTCCGGTCGCCCGCAGATCGTTCTCCAGCTTGCCCGCCCGCTGATGGTCGACGGTGACGGTGGCGAGCCGGAAGCGCCGTCGGGTGAGGGTGCCGAGCGCGTCCAGGGCTTCGCCGACGGCTCCGCCGTACGCCCTGATCAGACCGCCCGCGCCGAGCTTCACACCGCCGTAGTACCGGGTGACTACGGCTACGACATAACGGACTTCGCGCCGCATCAGCATCTGCAGCATGGGCACGCCGGCCGTGCCGCCCGGTTCGCCGTCGTCGCTCGCCTTCTGTACGGCGGCGTCGGCGCCGATGATGTACGCGAAGCAGTTGTGCGTGGCGGTCGGGTGCTCCTTGCGGATGCGTGCGACGAAGGCCTGCGCCTCCTCCTCGGTCGCGGCGGGCGCGAGCGCGCAGATGAAGCGCGATCTGTTGATCTCGGTCTCGTGCACGCCCTCGCGGGCCACCGTCCGGTACTGCTCCTGCATCCGGCCACCCTATGTGCCGCCCGGAGGGGAATGCTCCGCGCGGGCCCCGGGTTGTCCGGAGCATGTACGCAGACACGGAGACGATCCGCAGGATTCTGACCTCGACGGGCAAGACCTGGGCGGTGGTCGGCCTGTCCAACAACGAGGCGCGGGCGGCGTACGGCGTCGCCGCCGTCCTCAAGCGCTACGGCAAGCGCGTCGTCCCGGTGCACCCCAAGGCCGAGACGGTCCACGGCGAGCAGGGCTACGCGACGCTCGCGGACATCCCCTTCGAGGTGGACGTGGTCGACGTCTTCGTGAACTCCTCTCTGGCCGGACCGGTCGCGGACGAGGCCGCGGAGATCGGCGCCAAGGCCGTCTGGTTCCAGCTGGGGGTGATCGACGAGCAGGCGTACGAGCGCACGCGCGCGGCGGGGCTGGACATGGTGATGGACCGCTGCCCGGCGATCGAGATTCCGCGGCTGGGCTGACCCGCCGCGGGGAACGCATTGAGCGTGACCCACAACGAGCGTCGGCTCGCCTCTGACCTGGCGAAGTTGGGCGTCGAGCAGGGCGGCGTCCTGATGGTGCACGCATCACTGCGCGCGGTGGGCCCGGTGGACGGCGGCCCCCGGGCCGTGGTCCGCGCGCTGCGCCGTGCGCTCGGGCCGGAGGGGACGCTGGTCGTACCGGCCTTCACTCCGGAGAACTCCGACACCTCGCCCAGCTTCCGGGACCGGGTGCGGGGCCTTGCTGACGAGGAACGGGCGGCGGTGAAGGCGAGCATGCCGCCCTTCGACAGGGCCACTACGCGCGCGCCATCGGTCGGCGCGCTGGCGGAGACGGCGCGGCTGACGCCGGGCGCCCTGCGCAGCGCGCATCCCCAGACGTCTTTCGCGGCTCTGGGACTTCGCGCCGGGCGGATCGTCGGGGGCCACAGTGCCGACTGCCACTACGGGGAGCAATCCCCGCTGGCCCGGCTGTACGACCTGCGGGCGCAGGTGCTGCTGCTGGGCACGGGGTACGACACCTGCACTGCCTTCCACCTCGCCGAGTACCGGGTGCCGCGAGCGCCCAGACGCCTCTACCGCTGTGTGGTGTCGAGGCTCGGCGGACGCGAGTGGTGGGAGTACGAGGACGTGGATCTGGACGACGGGGATTTCGGGGCCTTGGGGCTGGATTTCGAGGGTGATGCCGGAGCAGGGAACGTGAGGAGGGGGCTGGTGGGGTCGGCCCAGAGCCGGCTCTTTCGGCTGACCGACGCGGTCGACTACGCGCGGCGATGGCTGCCGGAACATCGACGGGGCGCTCGGGGGCCCGAGTGAGCACAGTGCTTCGCGGGAGCACAGGCGGGTTGTGGGGGTATGTACCAAGTCCCGTGCGTGCGCCCATACTTGCCGCGTGACGGTCGCATGTGGAGGCACCAGTTGGGGCAGCTGATTCGCACCCGGGACGGTCGGAATCTCGCCGTGGAGCACCACGGGAATCCGCGTGGCAGACCGGTCTTCCTGCTGCACGGTACGCCGGGCAGCAGACTCGGACCGGCTCCCCGCAGTGCGGTGCTGTACCGGCTGGGCGTGCGCCTGATCACCTTCGACCGTCCCGGGTACGGGGCTTCGGACCGATTACCGGGCAGACGGGTCGCCAGTGTCGTGGCCGATGTCGAGACGATCGCGGACGAGCTGGGGATCGGTGAGTTCGCTGTCGTCGGACGGTCCGGCGGCGCCCCGCACGCACTCGCCTGCGCCGCGCTGCTGCCGGAGCGCACGGTGCGGACGGCATCGCTCGTCGGCCTCGCCCCGCGGGACGCGCAGGGCCTCGACTGGTTCGCGGGCATGACCGAGTCCAATGTCCGTGAGTACATCAACGCGGCGGCGGGCCACCATCATGTAACCGCCGCGCTGACCTTTCGCGCGGTGGCGATCCGGGCGGACCCGACGGGATCGGTCGCCGAGATGCGCCAGGGGCTGCCCGAATCGGACCGCGAGATCGTCGCCGACGCGGGCATCCGGGCGATGCTGGTGCGCAACTTCGCCGAGGGGCTGCGCAGTTCGGCCGGCGGATGGATAGACGACGTCATGGCGTTCAGCACGGACTGGGAGTTCAGACCCGAGGACATCAGCGGTCCCGTACTGCTCTGGCACGGCGAGGACGATGTCTTCGCCCCCGTACAGCACACGCGTTGGCTGGCCGAGCGCATCCCGAGGGCGCAACTGGTGGTGGAGCGCGGGGCGGCGCACTTCGGGGCCCTTCGGGTCCTCACCCGCATCCTGAGCTGGGCCACCTGGTGAGCCGCCCGCCTGTGCCGCGCGTTCGCCTTGCTCTGCCTCAGACCGGCTGCGGTTCGAGGTCGCGGTTGACGCGCCGCCACGCACGGGCCGCCTCGGTGATCGGATGCTCGACGCCCAGCTGTTTGGCGGCAGACTCCAGAACCTGGGCACGCAGTCGCTGGCCCTCTTCCTCGCGGCCGGCCGAGCGCAGGGTGATCGCGAGATTGGCCCGGCAGGCCAGTACATCCGGGTGAGTCGGCTCGTACCGCTCCAACAGTCCTTCCAGCGCGGCGCGTTCCCAGAGCTCGGCGCGCTCCTGCTGCCCCAGATCGCCGTAGGAGTTGGCGAGGTTGATCGCGGCGCACAGTGTGAAGGGATGGCGCGGGCCGAGTGCCCGCTCCAAGTCGTTGCGGATTCGTTCGCCGGCCTCCGCCGCCTCCGCGGCGGCGCCCAGGCCTCGCTGGTAGATGGTCACGTTGTTGCGGCAGGCCATGGTGAAGGGATGGTCCTCACCCAGCGTTTCCCGGTATCCGTCCAGGATCTGGTGGGCGAGGTCGAGGGCGGCCTTCTTGTCGCCGATCGCCGAGTAGTCGGCGGCCAGATTCAGGCCGCAGGCCAGAGCGTCGGGCACCTTCGTTCCATACCGTTCCCGATAGCGGTTGTACGTCTCCTCGGTCATGCGCTTCGCCTCGTGCGGGTAGCCGGCCTTGCGGAGGGATACCGCAAGGCTCTTGGCGGTGCGCAGCACCTCGGGCACATCCGCGTTCAGCACCCGCTCGAACGCCGCCACCACTTCCCGCAGGACCTGCACCGAGGACCGGTACTCGCCGGTTTCCCGCAGGTCACGGGCGAGGTGGCCCTTGGTCGTCAGGGTGAAAGGATGGTCTTCCCCCAGTAGTGCGCTGCGGCGCTCCACCGTCTCCTCGTCGAGCCGGCGCGCTCTCTCGCTGTCGCCCGTCAACCGGTAGTCGATCGCCAGGTTGTTGGCGGCGATCAGGGTCCTCGGATGGTCCTCACCGAAGATCTGGCGCAAGCCGTGATAGATCCGCTGATCCCGTTCCAGCGCCTCGTCGAACCTCCCCAGGGCCCGCAGGTCTGCGGCGAGGCTGCCCGTGGTGATCAGAATGCTGGGGTGGTCGTCGTGAGGGTGGTCCTCGTGAAGCACCCGGATCTGCCGTGCGAGGGTGTCCTCGTCCATTTCTCGGGCCTCTTGGTACTTGCCCTGTGCGCGCAACGCGTTGGCCAGTTCGAAGCGGATGTTCAGTGTCTGGAGATCGTTCTCGCCGAGTTCCCGGGTCCAGGTCTCATTCAACTGCGAGCCCAGCACGCGTGCGGCCTCCAGTTCGCCGCGCTTGAGCAGATACCGGATCCGGTCGACCATCAACTGCCGTACCTTCTCCTCGTCGCAGTCCGCGATACCCGACGGGCCGAGGTGAGGCCAGATCAGGTCGAAACTCGGCCAGCTCTTCGGGTCGTTGACCGGGTTGTCCCTGTCCACCCCTTCTGCGGGCCGGGCCTCCGCGAGCACCCGGTGCACCTCGTGCTTCGCCTTCTCCTGCTCCTCCGGCGAGAGTCCGGCCCGGACCGCTGCCTGCACCAGCCGGTGAACCTGAATACTGCTGTCCGCGGGGTCCACCTTGGCCAGCGCAAATCGGTTCAGCATCTGGATGACCTTGCCGAGCATGTACCTTTCGCGCAGGTCGGGGTCGTACGGCAGGAGCGACTGGAACATGGAGTCGCTGCCGATCAGCCTCATGGAAATCGGCTCGGCGGAGAAGAACGAACACAGCTCCAGCAGTCGCACCGCCGCCCTGGACTCGTTGCGCAGCCGGGCGATGGAGATGTTCCAGGTGGCGCCGATCTGCAGCGAATAGTCCTCCGGCTTGCCCAGTGACAGCACCTTGGTGCTCTGCTCTTTGAGCTGTTCCACATACGAATCCACCGGCGTGGCCGTCTCGGCGAGCCAGGCGGCCGCCACCTCCACCGCCAGTGGGAGGTCGCCCACTGCTTCGGCCACCCGGTCCGCGTCCCCGGGAGGCAGTTTGGACACCCTTCGGCACAGGTGCTCCACGCTCTCCGCGCGGGTGAAGACCTCCACCTCCATCGGCTCCAGGCGGGTCGACACCGGCTTGTTGCGGCAGGTGGCGAGGACATGCCCGTAGACACCGTCGGAGATGGGGCCGGTCTCCTCAGGCAGCAGATCCATCGCCTGGTCGAGATCCTCGACATTGTCGAAGATCAACAACCAGCGGGAGTACGGCTCGCCGCGCCGCAGCGCCTGGAGCGCCGCCTTGGCCGCCTCGGCCACCACGTCGCCGGCCCGCAGATCCAGCTCCGCGGCCAGCTCCGCCAGCGACGAGACCACCCGGTCGGGCTGTTCCGCCTCGACCCACCACACCAGGTCGTAGTCGGCCCGGTATCGGTGCGCGTACTCCCGGGCCACCTGTGTCTTTCCCACGCCGCCGAGTCCGTACAGCACCTGGGGGAAACGCTGGGCGGAGTGCGTGTCGCCGCGCAACTGGTCCCGCAGTCGGTCAAGTACTGGAGCGCGACCGGTGAACCAGGCGTGGCGGGGCCGTACATTCCACACCTTGGGCACTGCCCCGGGGTAACGCACCGAGCCGGGAGCGACCGTCTGCGTGGCGGGGGCCTCCCCCCGGTCCAGCGCGGACAGCAGTGCGTTCGCAGCCTCGGCCTCGTCCAGCCGGACCAGGTCGACGACGCCCCGGTTGCTGAAAGGCAGGCTCAGCCGGACATCGCCGACCCGCACCGGCATCAGCTGACGCCGACTGCCGGAGGAGTCGAAGCCCATGGACGACTCCCACACGTTCCCGGCGCCCTGCGCACTGAGAAACGCCTGTGAGACCACGGGGAGCACCCGATATGCCCCGCCCGACGCGAATTCGGCTTCGATTCCCGCCAGATGAGCCGCGCGAACGTCCACGGACGCCACGAGAAAACCAGCACCGGTGAGAACCGCCTCCAGCCAGTCGGCCCACATCTGGTCCTCGGCCACATGAGCCAGCACGACATTGGACGGGGGCACCGGCCGTCGCCGCGTATAGGCCGCCACGTGCGCGAGCCGTTCCGCCTCGTCGATCGGCGGCAGCGTACTCACCAGCCCGTCGGTGAGCACCGAGGTGAGCCGCTCACAGGCGGTGAGCATCGAACTGGAAATGTTCGGAGCGTCGCCGAAGGTCGCCAGTATCTCCTCATAGGCGTAGAACGGGCGGTACGGAACCTCCACCGATCCCCAGTAATTCACCAGTTCGTCCCTGCTCAACCCGGCGGGAAGGCCGGGAAAACTGTCCCTGGCCAGCGCGCGTCCGGCGTCGGCCTTCTCCTTCTCGCCGTCGTCTATCCGCATGGGCACCGGCAGGATGCGAATGCCCTTCTCCTGGAAGCGTTCTCCGATGTCGCGGGCCACAGCCGAGGCCCCTTCGATGCTCTGGTCGCTCAGAGTGAAGCAGACCACCAGAACCTGCGGCATCTGGACGGTACAGATATCAGCGATATCACTGAGTCCGGTCCTGCTGTCGATCAGTGTGTAGTCGTAGTGCCGCCGCATGTCGGCGCGCATGGCGTCGAAGAACTGGCCGCCTCCGAAACGCTCGTAGAAGTCGTCCCAGTCCATCCTGCCGACGGTGGAGGAATAGTCACGGTTGCGACGGCCGGCGGAGAGGAAATCGAGGCTGCCGCCTTTCGGGAAAGCCCAGTTGAGAGATGTCGCATGCGGCCTGACTCGCGCGTAGTCGCGGTGCCAGTCGGGTTCGCGCTCCGCGGCCCGGCGGGCCTCCTCCTGGTATTCGGTGATCAGATTGATCAGCCCGGGAGTGGCCTCCAGGTCGGAGAGATCGAGAAATGGGTGGAAGAAGCGGTGCAGACCAGGTGCTTCCAGGTCCCAGTCGACTGCCAGGACCCGATAACCGTTCGCTGCCAGAATCCAGCCGACATTGGCCAGCGCCATGGTGCGGCCCGTACCGCCCTTGTACGAATAGAAGGTGACTATGGTTCCTTCGCGGTTCTCTGTCACGACGACTCCTCCCCCTTGTAGGCGTTGCCCTTTTCCGGGTCCGCGTCGCGGGCGGCGGATGCGGGAACTCCCGCGCCGTATCCGATCCCCGAGGGAAGCACCCGAGGCAGGGGATCGTTCGGCCCCGTGGGCGGATAGGTCCGCGCATGGGCCGCGTAATGCTTGTCCGCCGACTTCACAGCGGCGGGCAGCTCCTGGCTGAATGCCTCCAAGGTGGGGAGCCCGCCGCTCGGCGAGCGGTGTGCCCCGCTCTCTTGGGGCCGCGGGGCCAGCGACTCCTCGGTGAGCGTCCGCAGCTCGTCCGCACGCTGTCCGGCCTCCGGGTCCTCCCGGTTCCAGGGGATCATGACGCTGATCCAGGGCCGGTCCTCGGCACACAGACGCCGCACCAGTTCCCTGCGGTGCGGTGCGTCGAGCGCCCAGCGGTCCAGCAGCAGCAGCCCCGGCGCCTGCGGCGAACCCGGCGCCAGCAGTCGCTCGGCCTCGGCCTCGAACTCCCCTACGCGCACTCGGTAGTCCAGGTTCCGCACGAGATCCACGGCGTGATCGGCCAGCGGTCTGGAAGATTTCGGGTGGTACGGATTCCAGTCGCGAGGTCGCGGGCCGTAGCAGTCGGGACCCCGGCCCTCCGGCAGATCGGTCCGGGAGCAGGCAAGAACCGAGACCTCCATTTCCCGTACGGGGCCGGGCGGCCCGAAAGCGCTCGGCATGGCACCGTAGTCCTGGTGAGGGTCGCCCCCGGCGATACGGGTCTGTTCCGCGACGCTGACTATGCGCTTCGCCAGGAGATAGACCGCACGCTCGTACTGGTCCCGCAAATACCGGAGCTTGATCAGCCCGTAGAAGCCTTCGTCGGCGTAGTCGTCGCCGAACGTCGCGTGATTGAACTGCAACCGCTCCGCAGGCTGCGGCAGTTGCTTCGCCGGTACCGGCACCCAGAGCGCCGGTACGATCCCGCTCACCGAGCTGCTGTTGCTGCGCGCCTGATGATGCGCCGCGCGCTTGGAGAACACGAACCACTCCCGGCCACACTGCTCACTCAGGAAGTACCGCGGCGAGTAGAGCGGCACAAAGACCCTGCAGTTCGCCAGAGCCTCGGAGAGCCGCTCCTGCCAGCCTTCCCCCGGCTGCATCTGCTGATCCATGAACCCGGCCGGCACCCCTGCCGGAAGCGAGGTCAACTGCAGCACGTGCGCGCATAAGTCTCGATAGAACCTCTCCACCCACACGTTTGGATCTTTGTCTTTAGGGTGGTTCTTCGGCGTGTGCGCGTAGCTGAGGAAGAAGTATGGTTCTGGACCGTCTCCCCCTGCCCCCTTGGCTCCAAGCACCAACGTCTCCCCCGGTTCAGTTGGATGGGGCCTCAGTGTAAGAACAGCGATTCCTCGGCGGAACAGCGCAAACCCGCCTCGACGACGCCGACGGCATTTTCCTCAGCCGCCCGAGTTCCTGACCTGCCAGTCGGCTCGATGGCGCTCAGCCGCGCGCCCGGCCTCTGACAGTGCCTTCGCCGAGACCGGTTCGGCCGACCAGCCGTCAACTGTCTTCGCCATCCCGGCCACGAACCGCTCGCCCAGTGGCGTCAGCGCACCGGACCCTGCAAGCACTTCGAGAGCCTCGGTGGTCTGCTGCCGCCAGCGGGCGAACAGTGCCTCCGCCGGGCGCACCGCCTCACCGTCGGCCGTGAGCCGCCTTGAGCGCCAGAAGTCGGTCACCGCGATATGGGCGTACGTTCCCTGGATCAGGCCGGCCAAGGGCCTCGGGTCGTCGCGCCAAGGGGCGTAGAACGTCCGGATGTCAGCGGGATCGTAGAGATCGTGGCTGTCCAGCACCGCACCCAGCTTCACATGCTGGAACTCGTGAATGATCAGCAGCGCCAGCAGGTCCGGCGAAGCGGGTCGAGCCGCTCCCACCGCTCCGAAAGCCTCCCTGGAGGCGGCACTGACATCGCCGCTGCCCGGGGAGTGCAGCGGTGTGATGACGCGGAGACCGGCGGCCACGCCCGGTGCGTACAGGGGCAGTTCACGCCGGATCAGCGACCATGCCTGGTTGAGGTCCTCCGCCCACATCTTGGCCTCACCGGGACTCAGGCGCTGTGCCGCGGGCCACTGATGGCAGTCGCGCAGCGGGTCGGTGTCCTCCAATGCCACGGACCAGCCGGGCAGTTCGACCAGGCGCACGGGCTGCCAGTACGGGGTGAGCCCGTCGACTTCGTCGTCCCAGCCGATCCGCAGCTCCCGCCCTGCCGCCAGCACCGTGAAACCCTCGGCATCAGTGGTGACTTCGGCGTGGCCGGTGCCGTCCGGGAGGGTCACCCTCCCCAGGCCCGGCAGCCTCAGCAGTCCATCACGCACCGGAACGACGATCGTGCCGCTGTGCCGTGCCCGCATCGCGCCGGCGGCCGCGAGCTCCGCGAGACCGGGAGTGATGGCCGACGAGGAGCGGCCTTCCACAATGCGCAGCGCCCATGGGCGTGTGTAGGGGTGCGCCGCTACCGCGTCCACGGCTTCAGGGGCGTGCTGGTCCAGCTCGAGGAGCAGTTCCCAAGCCGCTGCCGCGACTGGGTCCGTATGTGGAGCGCGCTCGCCCACGGCCGCCAGCAGTTCACGGTTGAGGTCGAGTTGGGCGGCCGCCAGCCGCTCCACGGTCTCCGCGCTGCCGAACCCTGCTGCCAGCTCGTCCAGTTCGCCGGATTCCGGGGGCGGTACGGAGCCTGCCGACTGCGCCGGTGCGGATGCTTCCCTGTTGCGGACATTCATGATCAGTCCCATGAGATCCGGGCAGAACACGGACGGGTTGTCGAATCCACTTCCCGTGCGGTACCGGTGGGCGTAGAGGCCGCCGCCGCAGGACGTGACCACCTGGCAGGCCCGGCACTGCTCACTCAACTGCTCGACTCCCCGCAGGCGTGCGAGCATGCCGGGATGCTCGAGCACATCGTCGAGGGAGTTCGCGAAGACATCCATGCCGGTGACGGGCGCGCCGTCGTATGCCGTCTTGAGGCTGTCGGCCTGTTCGAAGGTGCCGTCGGTCTCGATGACCACAAGGTCCGCGGGTGACAGGCCCAGAGATTCGGTCAGGCTGCTCTCACCGCGCAGGGTGCGCAGTACGGAGTCGAAGATCCGCACGGGGACCGGTCGCCCCGCACCGTCCCAGCGCTCATAGATGACGTCGAGCCAGTCCGCGTAGGGCGTCGCCGATCCCTCGGGCCGCAACGGCGGCAAGTCCCAGGTGGCGTGGGGCAGAAGAAAATCGATACGCGGCGGGTGGAGAGCAACCAGCGCGTCGTAGACGGCCACGGGATCGTTCTCGACGTCGATCGTGCACAGAAGTCCCGCGAACAACCGCCGGTATCTGGGCCGATTGAGGAGTTCCACCGCCCGCAGCACCTGCGGGTGGCTGCTCCTTCCGTCGGCATAGCGGCGATGACGATCATTGGATGCCCTGTCACCGTCGAGGGATACGCCGACCCGGATGCCCTTCTCGAGGAAGAGCTCGCAGAAACGCTCGTCGAGCAGTACGCCATTGGTGTGGATGCGCAGATCCAGCCGGCACACTCCGTCCAGGGCGCGGTACAGCTCCTCGGCGGTCCTGCGTAATCTGCCGGGTCCCGCGAGCAGCGGCTCTCCGCCGTGCAGCACGACGTGGACCATCGAAAGCCGGTGGTCTCTGGCGTGTTCGGCGATTCGTTCCGCCGTCTGCTCCATGACCTTTTCCGACAGCGCCCTGGGCCGACCACGCCAGCTCGTATCCGCGTGCTCGTACACATAACAGTGGTCACATGCAAGGTCGCACCGACTGTGCACCTTCAGCACGATTTGCGTGAGAGCTGGCAATGGCCGGTCCATGGCTCCGTTCCGTTCGGTCACTCAGACCGAAGACTGAAAGGCTGCCACAACCACCGGATTCAGACCGTCACCGGTCGCCAGCAGCCGCCTGACGGACGTGGGCAGCTCCCCACCGTTGTGAGCGGCGGCCGGTTTGGCCAGCGGCACCCGCTGGGTAGCCTGCCGACCGGGTGCCACCCCGGGTCTGCGGACCGCGGAGACGAGAGCAGTGTCCATTGAGCGCCTTTCGGTACGGATGACTCATGGCATGCATGGACGCGCGCCACGGGACTATTGTGTACGAATCTGTCGATTCGGACATATCACGCGACGCGTGCCTCCGCGCGCCAAACGAAAAATGCGGCGCAAAGGTTCTGGGAGCACCCGGCCAGGCACACAATCGAGCGACATGCCCGGTCGACCTCCACATTATTTCGCCGCCGCATGCCTGCGTCGAGGATCGGTCAAGAAGAAGAACCGATTCCCAGCCCTTCGACAACCACCGCACCCGGCAGCCCCGCGAACGCCTTCCCCGGCACGATCAGCTTTCCGCGCCGCCTGCCGCTCCCGATCAGGACCCACTCCGTGTCGACCACGGCCGAGTCCACGAGCAGCGGCCAGTCGGCGGGCAGCCCGATCGGCGTGATGCCGCCGTACTCCATGCCGCTCTCGCCGGTCGCGGTGTCCATGGACGCGAACGACGCCTTGCGGACGCCCAGTTGCTTGCGGACGACGCCGTTGACGTCGACGCGCGTACTGGACAGGACGACGCACGCGGCAAGCGAAGTCTCGCCGCCGCGCTTGCCCGCCACAACCACGCAGTTGGCCGACTCGTCGAGCAGTTCCTGCCCGTAGTGCTCCACGAAGACGGCGGTGTCGGCGATCTCCGGGTCGGTGTCGACGTAGATCAGCTGCTCGGCGGGTACGTCACCCTGCCAGGCGCGCACGGCGTCGGCGACCGGCGGGATGAGCAGTTCGAGGCAGTCGGGGGCGGGCCGGGCGTCGTCGAAGTTTCCGATGGGAGCACGCATACGCATCACGCTAACAGCGGCTGCCCCGCGTGCGATCGGCCGCCTAGCGCACGGGCGGGATGGAGACGGCCATCGTCATCTCGACCGTCTCGTCACCGTCGTTGCGGTAGGCGTGCGAGACATTCGCCTCGAAGGTGGCGGACGTCCCGGCCGGCAGGGCGTGCGGTTCACCGTCGACGACGAGCGTGAGTTCACCCGCGGTGACATGGAGCAGCTCGACCGTGCCGTCGGGGTGCGGGTCGGACTCGCTGCGATCGCCGGGCATCAGCCGCCAGGCCCACAGTTCGAGTGGCCCGCGGCGCTCGGTGCCGACCAGCAGGGTGGTGAAGCTGCCGGTCGAGGTGGACCACATGCGTACGGCCTGCTCGGGGGGCACGACGCGGACCTGCGGGCCCTGCTCGTAGTCGAGGAGCGTGGTGATGCTGACGCCGAGTGCGTCGGCGAGCTTCACCGTGGTCCCCACGCTCGGATTCGTACGCGCCTGCTCAATCTGGATGATCATGCCGCGGCTTACCCCCGCGCGGGCGGCGAGGGCGTCGAGCGTGAACCCCCGCTCGCCGCGCCAGCGCTTGAGATTGCGGGCGAGCGACTGCGTGAGCTGGTCGAGGTCCGACACGTTCCGTCCAATATTCTGGATGACAGAGTTCAATAGACTGCACTATGGTGTGGTGCACCCAAACGTTCACTGCACTGTACTGCGAGGCCTGCCATGACCGCACTGTTCGCCCTGGCCACGAGCTTGTTGTGGGGCCTGGCCGACTTCGGCGGCGGGCTGCTGACACGGCGTGCGCCGGCTCTCACGGTGGTCGTCGCCTCGCAGTCGATCGCGGTGATCGTCCTCGGTGCGATCGTCATGGCCACCGGCGGCCTGCACGAGGCGGGACCGCAGCTCTGGTACGCCGTCGCGGCGGGCGTCGTCGGCCCGGTGGCGATGCTCTCCTTCTACAAGGCGCTCGCCCTCGGACCGATGGGCGTCGTCTCTCCCCTCGGATCGCTGGGTGTGGCCGTGCCCGTCGGCGTCGGCCTGATGATCGGCGAGCGGCCCGGGCTGCTCCAGTTCGCGGGTATCGCGGTGGCCGTGGCCGGCATAGTCCTGGCGGGCGGACCCGAGCTGCGCGGTGCGCCGGTGCAGCGGCAGGCGATCGGACTGACCGTGGTCGCCGCCTTCGGCTTCGGCGCGGTGATGGCCCTGATCGCCGAGGCCTCGACCACCATCACCGGGCTTTTCCTCGCGCTCTTCGTACAGCGCGTGGCCAATGTCGCGGTCGGCGGCGCGGCGCTGTACGTGTCGGCGAAGCGCGGCGGGCGGGCGCTGCCGCAGGACGGCGGAATGCGGGTCATCTGGACCTCGCTCCCGGCCCTCGCCTTTGTCGGGCTCGCCGATGTCGCGGCCAACGGCACCTACTCGATCGCCGCGCAGAACGGGCCAGTCACCGTCGCCGCCGTGCTCGCGAACCTCTACCCGGTGGTGACGGTGCTCGCGGCGCTGGTGCTCCTCAAGGAGCGGCTGCGCGTGGTCCAGGCGACCGGCGCGGGGCTCGCGCTGGTGGGCACCGTACTGCTGGCGGGCGGCTGAACGGCACTGCCGGCGGGCGGCTGAGCGGCCCGGTTCAGCTCTCCTCCAACTCCGCCAGCGCCAGCAGCTGTTCGGGCGTGACGCCGTCCGGAATCGGCACCGGGGCGGGCGTACGCAGCGGCGGCTGCCAGCCGCGGACCGGATCCCAGCTCCTCACGACCCGGGCCGGGGCCCCGGCCACCACCGAGTGGTCGGGGACCTCTCCCCGTACGACCGCTCCCGCGGCGACCACCACATTGCGGCCGAGCCGCGCGCCGGGCAGGACCACCGCGCCGGTGCCCAGCCAGCATCCGGGCCCGATTTCCACCGGTTCGGTACGAGGCCACTGCTTGCCGACGGGCTGGTGGGGGTCGTCGTAACTGTGGTTGGTCGAGGTGATGTAGACGAACGGGCCGCAGTAGGTGTCCGAGCCGATGGTCACCCTGGTGTCGGCGATGACATGGCTGCCGCGGCCGAGGACCACGCCGTCGCCCAGCGTCAGGATCGGGTCGGGTCCCAGGTCCAGATCGGGCATCATCCCCGCGGTGAGCGTGACCTGCTCGCCGATGATGCAGTGGTCGCCGAGCTCGATCCACGCCTCACCGAAGACGGTGCCCTGCGGGAAGGCGAGCCGGGTGCCGGAGCCGAGCCGGCGGAAACTCAGCCGTCCCGGGTGCTCGGCGGTGACGGCACCAGCCTCCTGCACCCAGCGCCAGCCGCGGTGGACGGCGCGTGCGAGAACGCGCCTGCGCCAGGCGGCGAGCGATGAGAACGTGTTTCTGTTCTTCGGCACCCGCACACGGTAGTCGGCCGGACCTGGCCCGATCAGAGCGGTGGGCTGTGATGTTCGCCCCACCAATGTCCAACGGGCGACGCTCTCATGCGCATTGACGGACACCCGACCGTGCCCGGGGCCGGGCCTCCCCTTGCCTCAACGAGGGCAGCCACCGAGGTGGGGATGTGGCGCACACTCGCCCGGCACATTCCGGCAACCCGGGCACAGCACCGAACGCGGGCACTCCGGCTGCCGTGATCAGACGCGGCAACGGTGCATTCCGCTTTTCGGTGCCTGGAAGCTAAGCCAGGGCGCCGACACGCGCCTATCCGTGCAGGCGATCTACGGATACGTAAATAAATCAGCCGGGCAATAAGATCAGCCGGAGCGGGAGTTCCGGGTCCGGCTCAGCTGCCGGGACTGCGATTCGAGCTTCCGCCTGGCCCGGGACACGTGCTGTTCGACCGTACGCGGCGACAGGTGCAGGGTTGCGGCGATCTCCCGGTTGGTCAGACCCGCGTTGGCCAGGTCGACGACTTCCTGCTCCCGGGGGGAGAGCTGGTCCCCGTAGCTCGGGCGGCCGCGACGGCGCTGCTCAGCCGCGGGCTGGTGGGAACGGAGTGTGGCCCGCACCCGCGCGGCATCCCAGCCCGCGCCCACATCGGTCAGTTGCTGCACGCAGGAGGCGAGGTCTTCCACCGCGCCGGCCGCGGCCCCGGCGTCCGGGCCACACTCCAGCGTGCACTGGGCGGCCGCCTCGGTGGTGAGGATCACCGCGTACGGCCGGGGCATCTCGGCGAACACGGCCGCCGCCTGGCGGAAGTGGGGTACCGCCAGGGCCTGTTCACCCGCCGTCTGCGCCAGGGCACCGCGGCACCAGTGGAGTGCCGCAGCGGCCGACGGGACGACGTTTCCCTTCAGCCCGGCCTCGAACTCGGCGACCATGTCCTGGGCGGCTGTCAGTCGGCCTGCCCGGGCGGTCGCCTCGACTGCCCAGGGCGCGAGTTCCGCCGCCCACACCCAGACGCCCTTGTCGCGCAGCCTGTCCCAGGCCGCGGCCGCCTCGGACGCCGCCGTGTCGACGTCGCCGCGGGCCAGGGCGGTGCGGATCAACGCACCGGCGGCCGCCGCCACATGCGGCAGCGGTGAGCCGATGGGCAGCGGATGCCCGTCGCCCGACAGCCAGGCCGCCATCTGCTGCCATTCGCCCTGGGCCAGGGCGAGCATGCCGAGGACGACCCGGGCGTCGGCGGCGGGTCCCGGCATGACGCCGGCCTCCGCGACGAAGGCCCGGGCCCGCCCGGACAGTCCCGTCCACCGGCCGGTGAACCAGTCCAGCAGCAGGCCGGTGCCACGCCCGTCCTGCTCGACGTAGGAGGCTCCGCTGCGGGCCGCCAGATCGAGCCCCTCCTCCAACAGATCTCCGACGCGCTGCGGATGTCCCAGCCACAGCGCGGCGTCCGCGCCGTTCACCAGGCCCCGGGCCACATGCGGCAGCCGCTCGGTGTGGTCGCTGTCGGGGTCGGTGTCGGTGCGCAGCCGTGCCAGCACGTCCCATGCCGTGGGGTCCCCGGTCTCCAGCAGCACGGCGATGGTGTTGGCCGCGACCGCCGTTCGCACTTCGGCGTCATCGCTGTGGGCAGCCAACTCCTGGACCTTCTCGAGCCAGTGCAGGTTGCGTTCCAGCGGGACCGCGGACATGACCGGCATGGCGAGCGCCGACATCGCGCGCGCGGCGAGTGCCGGCCGTTCCGCCAGCTCGCCGACCGCCTGCTCCAGTTCCACCCAGCCCTGCAGACCCATTCCCGCCTGGTTGTACAGGACCAGCCCCAGGTCGAGCCGGATCTGGCCGCGTACGGCAGGAGGCAGGGACTGGTCGTCGAGAATCTGCCGCAGCACCTGCACCGTCTGGTCGGTGTGCAGCCCCAGCACCGCGCTGTGGGCCAGCAGCGGCGCGAGCCGGGCCCGCATCTCCCGAGGGACCGCGTGGTGGGAGAGCGCGTGCTCCAGCAGGTCGATCGCGGTCTGGTGCTCACCGGCCTCTGCGCACTGCCGCGCGGCCCGCTCGACCGCCCTCAGCCAGCCGCGCAGCCGCCCGGCGCGGTGCCGGTGTTCCGCGAGGCGGGTCCAGGGCACCGGTTGGCGCTGCGCCAGCACATCGGCCGCCCGGCGGTGCATCTCCTGCCGCAGCGGCCCCGGCAGCTCCTCGTAGACGGCCGCGCCCGCCAGCGGCGAAGGGAAGCCGTACACATCCCGGCCGGTCTCCTGGAGTACCGCTCTGCGCAGGGCCGCGACGAGCGCCTGCCGACCGGTTTCGGCGGGCAGCGCGCCCACCGCGTAGAGATCCTCGTCGCTGCTGGCCTCGTCCAGCACCGCCGCGGCCCGGACGACGGCCCGGTGTTCCTCCCGCAGCGCGGCGAGGCGGCCGAGGACGAGCTCGGCCAGCCGTACGGGCGTCCCCGTGGCGTCCACGTCCTTGGCGGTGTACCGCTCCTTCGGCCCGCACACGTCCTCCAGCTGGCGCACCAGGTCGACGACAACCTGGGGCGCGCCGGCCGAGCGCTCATGGATGCGGGCGACCAGTTCCGGCGGACAGCACTCGGCGCCGAGCCGTTCCTCGACCATCAGACGCACCTGTTCGACGTCGAGCGGCATGAGGCGTATCCGCAGCAGCGACAGCCGGGCGGGGTAGGTCACGGCCCGGCCGAGGACCAGCCCGGGCTCGGCCAGTTCCTCGGGCCGGTAGGCCAGTACGGCAGCGAGCCCGGCCGGCGGCCGCTCCAGCACTCGTCGCAGCACCTCCTGGCCGTCCCGGTCGGCGCGGTGCACGTCTTCGGCGATCAGCAGCACCGGCCCGTCGGATTCCAGCAGCGGCACCAGGTCGTCGGCGAGCGCGGCGGCGTCCGGGTAGAGGCGCGGTGGCAGGGCAAGCGGGTCGTGGCGTGCCCGCCCGGCGGACTGGCCACTGCCCGCTTCCGACCGCCCCGAGCGGACTGCGTGGTGCGCGAGTGCGACGCCGGACGCGCTGAAGGTCAGCACGACGCGTGGTCGCGGGCCGGACTCCGCGGCCTCGAGCAGCTTGTCGACCAGTCGGCTCTTGCCGACTCCGGCCGCCCCCTCGATCAGCAGCAATGCCGGTTGGCGGGTGGGATGGCCGAGCGTCTGTTTCAGCCACCGTTCCCAGGCCTCGTCACTGAGCGTGCTCACCGGCTCACTCTCCTCGACATTTCCGGTCATTTCATTTCTTTACGTATCCGTACTTCAGTCTCCCCAATTGCGCTACTACCTGACGACCATGAGCGTAGAGCTGCCGCTCGGGCGTCCACCTGAGCAGAAGGAGCCGACGTGATCGCATCAGAGGAGTCATCCCACCCTCCGTCTTCCGGCCTTGTGCCACATGGCGGAATCTCGGGTCTGGCCCAGTGTGCGATGTCGGCGACACCAGAAGCGGTGCGCATGCTGCGACATTTCGCCCGCGCCGCGGCGCACCGGTGGCGGCTGGGCGACGACTTCCACGAGGCGCTGTCGGTGATCGTCACCGAGCTGGTCAGCAATGTGGTGCTGCACAGCGGCAGCCCGTGGGTCGCGGTGGCCATCAAGGTCCGCGGCAACACCCTGACGACCCAGGTCAGGGACGGCGGGCGGTGGAAGCACCGCCCGGTGCGGCGCCAGGAACCGCTGGACGCGCATGCCGACTGCGGTCATGGGCTGGGGCTGGTGGAGTCCTATGCGACCCGGACCATCACACGCCGTCTGGAAGCCGGCAGCGTGGTGGTGGCGGAGATCGTCATGCCCGCCCAACGCGGCAGGCCTTCGCCCTAGCCGCGACGCCGGGTAGACGCCGGTTAGACGCCGGGTAAGGAGGGCCGGAGGGCCCCCGGGGTCAGACGGGCACCGCGGCTCAGTCCGTCTTGGACGCCTCGCGGTGGCTTTTGGCGAGCACCAGATACATGGCGGCGTTGAGCTTGATCCCCTCGCGCTCCTCCTCGGTCAGCTCCCGCCTGACCTTGGCGGGCACGCCCGCGACCAGGGAGCCGGGCGGGACGCGCATCCCCTGAGGTACGAGCGCCTGTGCCGCGATCAGCGAACCGGCGCCGATGTGCGCGCCGTTGAGGACGGTCGCACCCATGCCGACCAGTACGTCGTCCTCGACGGTGCAGCCGTGCAGCACGGCGTTGTGGCCGACCGAGACTCGCTCGCCCACGGTGACCGGGAAGCCCGGGTCGACATGCACCGTGCAGTTGTCCTGGATGTTGGTGTCGGCGCCGAGGACGATGGGACCGCAGTCCGCGCGCAGCACGGTGTGGTACCAGACGCTGGAGCCCGCGGCCATGGTGACCTCACCGATCACGACCGACGTGGGAGCGGTGAAGGCGTCCGGGGCGATGCTCGGCTCCTTGCCGCCCACCCCCGCGATCAGCGCCTGTCCTGCCATCGCCTTCTCCTCGTTCATGGGGCGGTTCATCCCGGGCCGCTCAGTCGGCGGCGGGCACGGGCTCCGGCTCGGCGACCGCCGGACGGGCCTCCGCCTGCGCGGCCGCCTTCTTGGCGCGGCTCTTGAGCACCAGCATCGAGGTGAGCCCGATCAGCACGGCGAGGACCAGACCCAGCCAGGAGAAGCGCTTCAGCCAGGCCTCTGCGACCACGCCGACGGAGTAGATGACGGCGGTCGTGCCGCCGGCCCAGAGGATCCCGCCGAAGACATTGGCGATGAGGAACTTCCAGTACGGCATCCTCAGCACGCCCGCGAGCGGCCCGGCGAAGATACGCAGCAGGGCGACGAAGCGGCCGAAGAAGACGGCCCACATGCCCCACTTCTCGAACGACCGCTCCGCCATGGCGATCTGCGCGTCGCCGAAGTGCTTGGGGAACTTCCCGCCGAGCCAGGCCAGCAGTGGGCGTCCGCCCCTACGGCCGATGGCGTACCCGATCGAGTCGCCGATGATCGCTCCGGCAGTCGCGCAGGAGCCGAGGATGTACGGATTGATGTCCCCGTGCTGTGAGGCCAGCAGCGCCGAGCTGACAAGGACGATCTCGCCCGGCAGCGGGATGCCGAGGCTCTCGAGCCCGATGACCACCCCCACCAGGATGTAGATGCTGACCGCAGGGACGGTCTCGAGCCACTCCTGGACGTGCAACGCCGGCTCCTCCCGAGTTTGCTGGGCCTGTGCTGCCCGGCGCGCGCCCCCGTCGGCGCACGCCGGGCAGCCTACCTGGTCAGCGATGTTCCGGCGGCGGGGGCCTCAGGCGTTCGGGCGCAGCGTCCAGACGATGGTCATCACGCCGGTCACCGCGCCGTCCGCGCGCTGAATGGCGATCTCCACCGGGAACTCCGGTCGCTCGCCCGCATCCAGCTCCGCGACGACGTCCGCGATGGGACGGCCGAGGGTGGCGGTCGCCGTGACGACGCCCATCGCCAGCTTCTTGTAGCCGATCTCCGCCTTGACGGCGAGCGGCACGGCGCGCGACATCTGGTCGCCGAAGGCGGCGATGACGATAGCGCCGCTCGCGGACTCGGCGAGCGTGAACATCGCCCCGGCGTGCGGTCCGCCTACGTGGTTGTGGAAGTCGGGCTGGTCCGGCAGGCGAACGACGGCACGCTCGGCGGTGGTCTCCACGAACTCCAGGTTGAGAGTCCGGGCCATGGGGACGGTAGCGGCGAGCATCTCGCCGACGGACATCTGATCAGCGCTCATGGACGGTATGTTACCCGCGAGTAGCGCGCTTGGCCATCCCTGGACGGGGCGGCCGTAGCACCCGTGATGCCGCACCTCTATCGTTACTCGCCATGTGGCCAGGACAGCAGCCGCCCGGGGGCGAGCAGAACCCGCAGGACCAGAACCCGTACCAGCAGCCGGGGTACCAGCAGCCGAATCCGTACCAGCAGCCTGGGTACCAGCAACCGGGGTACCAGCAGCAGCCCAACCCGTACCAGCAGCCGACTGCGCCGCAGTACGCCGTGCCCGGGCAGCCGCCGGGTGGGCCCCAGCCGCCGCAGGACGGCAAGAAGAAGACGACCGTCGTCGCGATCGTCGCGGCCACGGCGGTCGTCGCGGCCGCGGTGGTCACCGGCGTCATCGTGCTGAAGGACGGCGACAAGGGCACCGACGACGGCGCCAAGGTCAGCTCCTCGAAGACGCCCGCGACGGACAAGCCCAGCCAGGCTCCCGCGTCGCCGACCGAGAACCCGCGCGGCGGCGACGAGGGCAAGCCGACCATCGCGGGCTGGAAGGTCGTCAGCAACCCGAAGCACGGCACGCAGTTCGACGTCCCTCCCGCCTGGGAGGTGGCCGGTTCGAGCATCAGCACCTTCTTCGAGGACGAGAAGAAGGGCGACGGCACGCCGGTCGTCGTCATGTCGGCCCCGGCCCACTACAAGTCCAAGTGGTGCACGTTCGACACCGACAAGGACGGCAAGCCCGAGACGTGGGGCCAGAGTTCGGTCGGCACCAAGGGCGGCAAGGGCGCCACCGACAGCGCCACGGCCGCCTACAACGAGGCCGGTAACTGGGTGTGGGCGGGCTACGCGCAGACCGAGCCCAAGGGCACCGTCAAGATCACCAAGGCCAAGCCGTACACCACCAAGTCCGGCCTCAGCGGAAGTGTCGCGACGGCCACCGCGCTCGGTGTCAAGAAGGAGAACAAGTGCGAGACCGACGGCAAGTCGATCGCATTCTCCTTCAAGGACAGCAAGGGTGACTTCAAGAGCTGGGTCCTGTACGCCAACACCGGCGTCAAGGACGAGGTCCCGGACGCGACCATCGCGCAGATCCTGAGCACGGTTCGGCTGGCGGGCACGCCCACCGGCTAATCCGTTTGGCACGACGGTCCGGCAGCGGGGATAGTCCCGAGGTGACCACTCCCGCCGCCGGACTCCGCCGCCGTGCGCACCGCCCCGAATGGGCCGGACGCAACTACACCCTGCTGACCGCCGCCGCGATCGTCACCGGCCTGGGCACCCATGGTGCGCTGATCGCGGCGGCGTTCGCGGTTCTGCAGTCCGGCGGGGACGGCGGCGACGTGGGCCTGGTCGCGGCGGCCCGCACTCTCCCCCTCGTACTCTTTCTGCTGATCGGCGGCGCGATCGCCGACCGGGTGCCACGGCACCGCGTGATGGTCGCCGCCAACGCGCTCAACTGCGTCTCGCAGGCGGCCTTCGCCGTGCTCGTGCTGGCCGGTGATCCGCAGCTGTGGCAGATGATGCTGCTGACCGCGCTCTGCGGCACCGGCCAGGCGTTCTTCAGCCCGGCCGCCGAGGGCATGCTGATGTCCAGCGTCACCGGCGACCAGGCCGGCCGGGCCTTCGCACTGTTCCGTATGGCCATGCACGGCGCGGCCATCGGCGGTGCCGCGCTCGGCGGCGCGCTGATCGCGGCGGTCGGTCCGGGGTGGGTGCTGGCCGTGGACGCCGCGGCGTTCGCGGTCGCGGGCGCGCTGCGGGCTTTCCTCGACGTCAGCCATATCCGCCCGCGCGAGCCCGGCGGCGGGCTGCTGTCCGATCTGCGGGACGGCTGGAAGGAGTTCAGCAGCCGGCCGTGGCTGTGGGGGATCGTCGCCCAGTTCTCGGTGGTCGTCGCCGTCGTCGGCGCAGCCGAGGCGGTGTACGGGCCGCTGGTCGCCCGGGACGAACTGGGCGGCGCGGGCCCCTGGGGCATTGCGCTCGCCGCGTTCGGCGTGGGCACCCTCGGCGGGGCGCTGCTGATGATGCGCTGGAAGCCCCGGCGGATGCTGCTCGCCGGGACGCTGTGCGTCTTCCCGCTGGCCGCGCCGTCGGCCGCGCTCGCCGTGCCCTTGCCTGTCGCGGGACTCGCGGCGGTGATGCTTGTCAGCGGTGTGGCGATCGAGGTGTTCGGGGTGGCGTGGATGATGGCGCTGCACCAGGAGATCCCGGAGGAAATGCTCTCCCGGGTCTCCGCGTACGACTGGTTCGGCTCCGTGGCGATGCTGCCGCTGGCCACCGCGCTCGCCGGTCCCGCGGAGAGCCTGTTCGGGCGGCGCGAGTCGCTGTGGGGATGTGCGGCGCTGGTGGTGCTGGTCACCGCCGCGGTGCTGTTCGTGCCGGACGTACGGAATCTGACCCGCCGCACCAAGGAAGTCGCGGTGGCCACTGCCGTGACGCCCTCAGCCGACGCTGAAAGCGCCGTCGGGCGGCTCGGGTGACGGCACCGCGTCCGCGTCCCGTACCGCCGTCGCGTCGCCGATGAGCCGGGTCAGCGAGGAGCCGTGTGCGACTCGCGCCGGGAAGGCGTCGGCGGCGGTGCGGCGGGCCAGGGCGGCCGTGTCGATGGGGGTGTGCGAGGCGAGCAGCAGGGCGTTGCCGAAGCGCCGACCGCGCAGCACGGCCGGTTCGGCGATCAGCGCGAGCTCGCCGAATACCGCGGCGAACGTGGCCAGTTGGGAGCGGAGGAAGGCGAAAGGCGCGCCGTCGGCGAGGTTGGCCGCGTAGATCCCGCCGGGGCGCAGGACGCGCTCCGCCGCCCGCGCGTATTCGGCCGAGGTGAGATGGGCCGGTATCCGAGAGCCGCCGAAGACGTCCGCGATCAGTACGTCCGCCGAGTCCACGGGGGCCGCCTCGACCCAGGCGCGGGCGTCCGCGCCGTGCACCTCGATGCCCGATCCCGCGGGCAGCGGCAGATGCTCGGCGACGAGCTCCAGCAGTCCGCGGTCCGCCTCCACCACGTCCTGGCGCGAGCCCGGCCGGGTCGCGGCCACGTAGCGGGGCAGGGTCAGCGCGCCGCCGCCGAGATGGAGCAGATCGAGCGGAACGCCTTCGTCCGCGGCGCAGTCGACGACATGGGCGAGGCGCTGCGTGTACTCGAACTCCAGATGGGCCGGTGCGTCCAGGTCGACATACGACTGGGGTGCGCCGTCCACCGTCAGCAGCCAGGCCCGCTCCCGGTCGACGTCGGGCATCAGTTTGGCGGTGCCGCCGTCGACGTCGCGCAGGACGGGTATCTGCTCGTTCACCGTCTCATTGTGCCCGGACATGTGCCCCGGCCGGCCACCCGTGAGGTGCGGGAGGCCGGCCGGGGCCGGATCAGACCAGCGCGGTGACGGTGCCGGCGCCGACCGTGCGGCCGCCTTCGCGGATCGCGAAGCCGAGGCCCGGCTCGAGCGGGATGTCACGTCCCAGCTCGACGGTCATGGTGACCGTGTCGCCGGGTCGCGCGAGCGCCGCCTCACCGAGGTCGACGTCCCCGACGACGTCCGCGGTGCGGATGTAGAACTGCGGCCGGTAGCCGGTGGAGACCGGGGTGGTGCGGCCGCCCTCGCGGCCCGAGAGGACGTACACCTGCGCGGTGAAGCGCCGGCTCGGTACGACGCTGCCGGGCGCCGCCACCACGTGCCCGCGGCGGACCGCGTCGCGCGCCATGCCGCGCAGCAGCAGGGCGACGTTGTCCCCGGCCTCCGCGGACTCCATCGGCTTGCCGAAGGTCTCCAGTCCTGTGACCACCGTTTCTGTGTCGGCCCCGAGCACCTGCACCCGGTCGCCGACGCGGACGGTGCCGCGCTCGACGGCCCCGGTGACGACCGTGCCGCGCCCGGTGATGGTGAGGACGTTCTCCACCGGGAGCAGGAACGGTGCGTCCGTGTACCTGACGGGCATCGGCACATAGGTGTCGACCGCGTCGAGCAGCGCCTCGACCGCCCCGGTCCAGCGTGGGTCGCCCTCCAGCGCTTTGAGTCCCGACACCCGGACGACCGGCGCGGCGTCGCCGCCGTACCCATGGGCCGTCAGCAGCTCGCGGACCTCCAGCTCCACCAGGTCGGTGAGCTCGTCGTCGCCCGCGTCCGCCTTGTTGAGCGCGACGACGATGTGGTCGACGCCCACCTGGCGGGCGAGCAGGACGTGCTCGGCGGTCTGCGGCATGACCCCGTCGAGCGCGGAGACGACGAGGATCGCGCCGTCGAGCTGGGCGGCTCCGGTGACCATGTTCTTGATGTAGTCGGCATGGCCGGGCATGTCCACATGGGCGTAGTGCCGGGTGTCGGTCTCGTACTCGACGTGCGCGATGTTGATCGTGATGCCGCGCTGCGCCTCCTCGGGCGCCCGGTCGATCCGGTCGAACGGCACGAAAGTGCCGGTCCCGCGCTCGCTGAGGACCTTGGTGATGGCGGCGGTGAGAGTGGTCTTGCCGTGGTCGACGTGGCCCATGGTGCCGATGTTGAGGTGCGGCTTGGTGCGCACGTATGCCGTCTTGGGCATGGCTGTATCCCTCGGATTTCCTCGGAACTCGAAGCGTGATGGGGACCCCTGGGCCTTGCCGACCCTCCCCCTGTGGGGTCCGCCGGACGATCCGGGAAGGGTCAGCTTCGGGCGCCGCCGAAGGGCGCTGCGGAAGCGGCGGCTGCGGCCGCTGCGGGGAATGCGGCAGCCTTCGGCGCGTCCGCGACTGCGGACGGCGCTGCGAGGAAGGCGTACCGGAACATGTCGTCGATGATCGCTCACGGCCCCGGCCGCGTCGAATGGTTTTCCGCGTACGGCAGTTCAGCAGGTCACAGATGCTTGGTGGCTTCGCGTACGGACAGCGGCGCGAGCCGGTCGCGGGCGCCGTCGACGAAGTCGCGTACCGCCTGCGGATCCGTTTTGGCGTACTCGCGCAGGCACCATCCGATGGCCTTGCGGATGAAGAAGTCGGGGTGATCGGCGCGGCGCAGACAGTAGGAGAAGAGCCGGTCGGCGTCGGTCGCGTCCTTGTAGCGGAGTTGGTGGAGCAGCGCGGTTCGCGCGACCCACAGATCGTCGTCTTCGATCCAGGCGTCCATGTCGGACTTCAGCTTGGGATCTGCGCTCACCAGCGGGCCGACGACGTGCGAGGCGAGCGCGTCGACGGTGTCCCACCAGGGGACGGTGACGACGAGCCGGCGGACGACCGGAAGGAAGCCGGACGAGCAGCGCCCCACATGGCGGCGCAGATAGTCGACGGCGAAGTAGTGGTACTCCCGCTCGGGCAGCTCCCAGCAGCGCAGGGCGATGGCCGTGCAGTCGGCCTCGTCGGGCCGCGCCATTCCTTCGACGACGGTGCGGGACAGGGCGCGCCGATCGGGTGTGCAGAGACCGAGGAAGGGCGCGACGCCCTTCATGTACGCGGCGGCCCCCGCGGCCCTGGTCGCGTCCGCGCCGGTCGGGTACACGGCGGTGAGCCTCTCCATCACGGTGTCGGCGAGATCGCTCTGCGGTGCGGCGCGGGTCATGGCGCTCACATTACGGCGATCACATCCCTTTGTCGGCTAGTCTCCCCGGATGCTCGACCCCGTCCCCAGGCCGGCATCAGGCCTCGCCGTCCGCTGCGCCCGAGCGCTGTTCTCGCCGTGGTCGCGGCTGTCGCTGCTCGTGGCCATGCTGGCCGCGGCGGCCGTGACGGTGGTGCTGTACGAGCCGCAGCGGCTGCTGTCGGCCGGCTGGCCGCCGCAGCTGAGCGGCGCCGCGGCAGTGGTGCTCTTCGGCGTCGCGTACGGGGCGTGCACGGCGGCTTTCGTGCCGCGACCGCTGCTCAACCTGGCGGCGGGCGCGCTGTTCGGCTCGCAGGCCGGCCTGGTCTCGGCGCTCGCCGGCACGGTGCTGGGCGCGGGCATCTCCTTCACGCTCGGCCGGCTGCTGGGGCAGGACGCGCTGCGGCCGCTGCTGAGGGGCCGCTGGCTGAAGGCGGCCGACACCCAGCTGAGCACGCACGGCTTCCGGTCGATGCTGGCGCTGCGGCTCTTTCCGGGCGTGCCGTTCGCCGCGGCCAACTACTGCGCCGCCGTCTCGCGCATGGGCTATCTGCCCTTCCTGCTGGCGACGGGCCTCGGCTCGATCCCGAACACGGCGGCGTATGTGGTCGCGGGCAGCCGGGCGGGCTCCCCGACCTCTCCGGCGTTTCTTATCGCGATCGGCTTCATCGTGGTGACCGGCCTTGCCGCGGGCGTGATCGCCTGGCGCAGGCGGCACCGCCTGCGGGGTCACTGATGCCCTGCGCCGTGCGCCTACGGCCGTTGTGTCTCCCCTCCCAGGTCGAACTGCCGTACGGGAAATAGCCCCTTGTTCCCCGTGACGAGGCGGTGATCAGGTGCGTTCTCCGACCGTTGGCCCCGCACCCACCCGTCAGGAGCGCCCATGGCCGATCGCAGCACCCATGCCGCTGAAACACCGAGCGAAGAACCCTCCGAGTCCGAGCAGTTACTCTTCGGCGGACCACTGCGCTACGACATGGGCTGGAACAAGCACGAAGAGGCCTTCCTCCAGCTGAACCTACGGTCCATGGTGACCCGGCTGCCCCATCTGGTGGTCACCACCGCGCAGTTGGCGTGGGAGGCGGACAAGGGGGCGCTGCGTCTGGTGGTGTTCGCCGAGATCGGCCGCGGCGTCAGCCAGGCTGTCGGGCTCATCGCGGTCAACCGTGTCCTCGCCCATCTACTGGGCGCCGGCAGCACCGCCGAGCGGCTCACCGAAGCCGCTCCGGCGCTCGCCGTGGCCGGAGCGGCGGCCCTGGCCGGCGCGCTGCTGCGGGCTCAGTCCACCGCCGGCACAGGGCAGTTGGAGCCGAAGGTGGAGCGGGTGGCCACGGAGCGGTATCTGAAGCACACCGCCAATGTCGAACTCGAGGCCGTGGAGGACGAGGAGTTCCACAAACTCCTCGACAGCGCCTCGTACGGCGCGGGTTCGGCCCGCCGCATGATGAAGTACTGCACCAACGTCATCAACGCGCTGCTGTCGCTGGTCGCCGCGGCCGGTGTTCTCGCCGTACTCCACCCCGTGCTGCTGCCGCTGCTCGTGGCGATGACACTGCCCAGCGCCTGGGCCGCGCTGTCCGTGGCGCGGCGGCGCTATGTGTCCTTCCACGCCTGGGTGCAGCATTCGCGGGCCGGCCAGCTGATCAGCCAGCTGCTGATCACCACCGAGGCCGCTCCCGAGATCCGCGTCCACAACGTCGGCCCTTTCCTGCTCCACCACTTCCGGACCATGTCCCTGTCGCAGGAGGCGGAGCAGCGCAGGCTGGCCAGGCTCGCCGCTCGTACGGGACTGATCGCGGCGGGCTGGACCGGGCTCGCGACGGCCGCCGCGTACGCCACACTCGGCGGACTGCTGTGGACCGGGGCGATGGCCCTGTCCGTCGGCGGCACGGCCGTGCTCGCCATCCGCAGCGGATCCTCCAGCCTGGAGAACCTGGTGCTGCAGGTGAACTTCATGCATGAGGAGAGCCTGTTCGTAGGCGACCTGCACCGGTTGTGCGCGGAGGCCGCCGACCGCGCGATCCCCGTGGGCGGGCTGCCGCTGCCCGCGGAACCGGCCCGGATCACCTTCGAGGACGTCGTCTTCACCTATCAGGGCAAGGACAACAAGCGGGCCCTGGACGGCGCGAGCCTGACCATCCCCACCGGCAAGATCATCGCGCTCGTCGGGGAGAACGGCAGCGGCAAGACCACCCTGGTCAAGCTGTTGTGCGGGCTCTACCGCCCCGACTCGGGCCGCATCCTGTGGGACGACGTGGACGCCACGGAGGCCGATCGGCAACAGCTCGTCTCCCGGGTGGCCGTCGTCGGGCAGGACTTCTACCGCTGGCCCTTCACCGCGGCCGTGAACATCGGCATCGGACGCCCCGAAGCGCCGCTCAGCCAGGAGCAGCTGGAGCACGCCGCTGAGTACGCGGGTGCGGACGAGCTCATCGAGGAGCTGCCGCGCGGCTGGCAGACCCTTCTCGCCCGCGGCTACAAGGGCGGCCATCAGCTCTCCGGCGGCCAGTGGCAGCGCCTGGGCCTGGGCCGTGCGCACTATCGGGCGGGCGAGATCCTCATCGTCGACGAGCCGACCTCCGCGCTCGACGCAAAGGCGGAGCAGCAGCTGTTCGAGCAGATCCGGCGGCTGGCCGACGGGGGCCAGACAGTCATCCTCATCACACACCGGCTCGGCTCGGTCCGGGCGGCGGACCTGATCCATGTGCTGGAGCGCGGCCGGGTGGTTGAGAGCGGCACCTTCGCCGAGTTGCTCTCGGACGAGGTCGAAGGCCCGAGGGTTTTCCGCGATCTGTACGGGATCCAGGCGGCGCAGTACGCAGTGGACGGGCCCGCCCTTCCCACCCAGAAAAGGCGGCAGACCGCGGACCGGGACACGGCGTCGGCCCCAACTGACGATGCCCCACAAGGCAGATCCCACGGGGGCTGACGCAGCCCCGACATCCGAGGACGCTACGCTTCCTCACAACTGGCGCATGATCGGGAACGCTACGCGCCGTCAGACCGTGATCATTTCTTGGGTGGCGTAGTTTTCCATGTCTTGGTTCGAATCATTCATCCTCGGGCTCGTCCAGGGGCTGACCGAATTCCTGCCCATCTCCTCCAGCGCGCATCTGCGGCTCACCGCCGCCTTCGCCGGCTGGCACGACCCGGGCGCGGCGTTCACGGCGATCACGCAGATCGGCACGGAGACGGCTGTCCTGATCTACTTCCGCAAGGACATCGCCCGGATCGTCTCCGCCTGGTTCCGTTCCCTCACGAACAAGGCGCTGCGCAGCGACCACGACGCGCAGATGGGCTGGCTCGTGATCATCGGCTCGATCCCGATCGGTGTGCTCGGCGTCACGTTCAAGGACCAGATCGAGGGCCCGTTCCGCGATCTGCGGCTGATCGCCACCACCCTGATCGTGATGGGCATCGTGCTCGGCATCGCCGACCGCCTTGCGGCCCGCGACGAGGCCGGCGGCAAGCACCGCGTGGTCAAGCAGCGCAAGACCCTCAAGGAACTGGGTGTCCGGGACGGTCTGATCTACGGCGTCTGCCAGGCGATGGCTCTGATCCCCGGTGTCTCCCGCTCCGGCGCCACCATCAGCGGCGGTCTGCTGATGGGCTACACCCGTGAGGCGGCGGCCCGCTACTCGTTCCTGCTGGCGATCCCGGCCGTGCTCGCATCCGGCGTCTTCGAACTGAAGGACGCGAGCGAGGGCGGGCATGTGTCCTGGCCGCATACGATATTCGCGACGATCATCGCCTTCGCGGTGGGCTACGCGGTGATCGCCTGGTTCATGAAGTTCATCACTACGAAGAGCTTCATGCCGTTCGTGATCTACCGCATTCTTCTCGGAATCTTGCTGTTCATCCTGGTCGGAACGGATGCGCTGAGCCCGCACGCGGGCGAGTCGGCCGGCTGACGCCCGCTGTCGCGATGGAGACGGCTGTCGTACCGAGGCCTTAGCCTGTCGCCATGTCGCCGTTTCCCCGCGAGTCAGAAACTGCACTGTCCGCAGCCGAGCTGAATGTCCGGATCCGTGAACTCTGGGCGGACGGCGAGCTGCCCGACGACCGGCGGCCGGAGTACGAGGCACTGGTGGTGGAGTGGGCCGCGGCGTCGCTCGAGGACGTCGAGAGCGCAGCGTGAGCACGGCGTGAGCGCGGGCTGACCGCCCCATGGAGCGCTCGGCCGACGTGAGCTCGACTAGCCTGAGTGCACGATGAACCGTTTGACGACGTCATGGGGCGCGTTCGACCTCGCCCGCTTCCCCGAGGACCCCCGCGACCAGCTCCGCGCCTGGGACGCCGCCGATGAGTACCTTCTCCGGCAACTCAAGGGGGACGAGCCCCTCAAGGGAATCGAGGACGCCGGGCCCACGGATCTCTCCGGCACCGTGGTCGTCGTCGGCGACCGGTGGGGCGCCCTCGCAACCTCGCTCGCCGAGCACCGCCCCGTACAGATCACCGACTCCTTTCTCGGCCAGCAGGCGACCCGCGCGAATCTGGCGCGCAACGGCGTCGACGCCGATGCGGTGCGGCTGTTGTCGGTCAGGGAGGTCCCGCCGGAGCGCATCGACGTACTGCTGGTGCGGGTACCCAAGAGCCTCGCGCTGCTGGAGGACCAGCTGCACCGTCTCGCGCCCGCCGTGCACGCGGACACCGTCGTCGTCGGCACCGGCATGGTCACCGAGATCCACACCTCCACGCTGAAGCTGTTCGAGCGGATCATCGGTCCGACCAGGACCTCGCTGGCGGTGAAGAAGGCGCGGCTGATCTTCAGTACGCCCGACCCGCGCCTCGCCCGCACCGCCGGCCCCTGGCCGCTGCGGTACGCACTGCCCGCCGATGCCGGAGCGCTCGCCGGCCGGACGGTGACCAATCATGCGGGCATCTTCTGCGCCGAGCGCCTCGACATCGGCACCAGGTTCTTCCTGCGCAACCTGCCGAAGCGGCGCGGCCCGGAGCGGGTGGTGGATCTGGGCTGCGGCAACGGCGTGATCGGCACGGCGGCCGCGCTGGCCAATCCGGAGGCCTCGGTGACGTTCATCGACGAGTCGTTCTCCGCGGTGGCATCGGCCGAGGCCACGTACCGCGACAATGTCGACTCGGACGCGCAGGCCGAGTTCCTGGTGCGCGACGGGCTGTCCGGGGTGCCGGCCGACTCGGTCGACCTGGTCCTGAACAATCCGCCGTTCCACTCGCACCAGGCGACGACGGACGCGACGGCCCGCCGGATGTTCGGCGGAGCGCGCCGCGCGCTGCGGTCCGGGGGCGAGCTGTGGGTGATCGGCAACCGGCACCTCGGGTACCACGTGAAGCTGCGCCGTATGTTCGGCAACTGCGAAGTCGTGGCCTCCGACCCGAAGTTCGTGGTCCTGCGGGCCGTCAAGAAGTAGCGGTCAGCAGGGCGGGCCGCCGGGCCGCCACCTGGAGGCGCTCACAGCGCCCTGCTTCTCGGAGGCCGAACTGACGGAGATCGACCGTTTGCTGACCAAGAGCGGGTGAAGAGCGGGTGACTGGCGCGCACAGCTCTTGGCGTCGGGCTCTCGCTGCCCGAAACTGACCCGATGACGCAGCGCGTAGATCTCGCGACCGTGATGGACCGGCTGTCCATCGACGAATTGGTCACCAGTTACGCGGTGGCCGTGGACGACGCCGACTGGAGCGCCTACCGGGCTCTGTTCGCGCGGGAGGGGCGCGCCGACTACCGCAGCTCGGGCGGGATCGAGGGTCCGGCCGCCGAAGTCGCCGACTGGCTGGCTCAGACGCTCCGGCTCTTTCCGGTGCGACAGCACCTCATCGTCAACCGGCGGCTGCACATTCAGGACCTGGGCGGCTATCCGGGCGACCGTGCGGAGGTGCAGGCCGACTATGTGAACCCGATGCGTCTCGAGTCGGGGGACGACTTCGTCTCCGGGGGCCGGTACGCGTTCAGTCTGCTGCGTACGGACGAGGGCTGGCGGCTGCGGACCGTGGTGATCCACGAGAAGTGGCGGCGTTCCGCGGGGGCGCTCGACGGCGGCTGACGCCCGGAGTGCCCTGTCGGTGCAGATCCCGCTCGCGCACACTGGAGGGGAACAGTGCTCGCGGGCCCTTCGAGGCAGCACGAGGAGGCGCGGCATGCGGATTCCGGTCGGCCGGCCGAAGCGGCGGGAGGGGCTGGAGGGACACGAGCGGCACGAGAGTCACGAGAGTGGGGAGCGGCGCGAGAGCGAGTCGTTCGCGCGGCGGGCGCTGTCGTCCCCGCGGTGGCGCGGCGCGGCCGCGGTGGCTGCCGGTGCGCTGCCCGCTCTCGCCTTTCCCGAGCCCTCGCTGTGGTGGTTCGCGTATGCCGCGCTGGTGCCGTGGATGCTGCTTGTGCGTTCCGCGCCGACGGGCCGCCGTGCGGCGGTCGAGGGCTGGCTGGGCGGCATCGGCTTCGTGATCGCCGTGCACCACTGGCTGGTGCCGAGCCTGCATGTCTTCATCGTCGTGATTGCCGCGCTCGTCGGGCTGATGTGGGCGCCCTGGGGCTGGCTCGTGTGGTCGCTCCTCGGCGGGACGCCGTCGCCGTGGCGTGCGGCCGCGGCGCTCGCGGTCGTCCCTTCCGGCTGGCTGATGATCGAACTGGCCCGGTCCTGGGAGAGCCTCGGCGGACCTTGGGGTCTGCTCGGGGCGAGCCAGTGGGAGGTCTCCCCCGCCCTGCGGCTCGCCTCGGTAGGTGGCGTGTGGCTGGTGAGTCTGCTGGTGTTGGCCGTGAACACGGCGATCACCGTGCTGATTGCGGTGCCGCACGCCCGTACGGCCGCGGTGGGTGGCGGCCTCATATGTGCGCTCACCACCGCGGCGGTCTGGATGTGGGTTCCGCAGCCAGGGCAGTCGGGGCGGGCGCGTGTGGCGGTCGTCCAGCCGGGAGTCGTCAACGGCATGGAGAGCGTCGAGCGCCGCTTCGCCCGCAGTGAGGAGCTGACCCGCGAACTGGCCGGGCAGGACCTCGATCTGGTGGTCTGGGGCGAGAGCAGTGTCGGCGCGGATCTGCGCGAGCGTCCCGATCTGGCCGCTCGTCTCGCGGTGCTCTCGCGCGCGGTCGGGGCCGAGGTGCTGGTGAATGTGGACGCCCGGCGCGCGGGCGGCACGGGCCCCGCCGGGATCTTCAAGAGCTCGGTCCTCGTGGGCCCGCAGGGCCCGACCGGCGACCGCTACGACAAGATGCGGCTGGTCCCCTTCGGTGAGTACGTCCCGGCCCGCGCGCTTCTCGGCTGGGCGACCTCGGTCGGCAAGGCCGCGGGCGAGGACCGGCTGCGCGGCAGCCGCCCGGTGGTGATGGTGCTGCCCGGCGACGGCGGCCTGCGGCTGGGCCCGCTGGTCTGCTTCGAGTCGGCGTTCCCCGACATGAGCCGGCGGCTCACCCGGGACGGCGCACAGCTGCTGATCGCCCAGTCGGCGACCTCGTCGTTCCAGGGGAGTTGGGCGCCGGAGCAGCACGCCTCTCTGGCGGCGCTCCGGGCGGCCGAGAGCGGGCGGCCGATGGTGCATGCCACCCTCACCGGCGTCAGCGCGGTGTACGGGCCGGACGGCGAGCGGGTCGGCGGCCTGCTGGGCACGGACAGCAGCACCGCGGCGGTCTACGACATCCCGCTCGCCCGCGGCACGACCCCGTACGTGCGGTTCGGCGACTGGCCGGTCTACGGCGCGCTGGCCGTCCTCGCCGCGCTCTGCGCGACCGAGGGTGCCCGGTCTCTCAGGCGGCCTGATCCAGAGCTTGCCGAACCACCCGTTCACACAGCTCATGAGTCCGCAGCGCGTCCTGGGCGCTGAGGAGCTTCCCGGCGCGTACGGCGTCGAGGAAGGCCAGCACCGACTGCTCGATGCCGCGCTGGCGGGCGACCGGCACCCAGTCGCCGCGCCGCCGCAGGCTCGGCTGTCCCTTGTGGTCCACGATCTCCGCGAGATTGCGGACCTCGCGCTTGGTGTCCTGGCCCGACACTTCGAGGATCTCCTCGGTCGAGCCGCTCATCCGGTTCATCGTGCCGATCGCGGTGAAGCCGTCGCCGGACAGCTGCAGCACGACGTGGTGCATCAGGCCGTCGACGATCCGGGCCCGTACGTCCGTGTGGTCTACCGGTCCGGGGACGAGGAAGCGCAGGGTGTCTACGACGTGGATGAAGTCGTCGAGGACGAGGGTGCGTGGGTCCTCGGCGAGACCAACGCGGTTCTTCTGCATCAGGATCAGCTCGCGCGGGTGCTCGATGCACTGTGCGTAGCCGGGCGCGAGGCGGCGGTTGAAGCCGACGGCGAGGCTGGTGGCGCGCTCCTCGGCGAGGCTCACCAGCCGCTCCGAGTCGGCCAGTTCGTACGCCAGCGGCTTGTCGACGTACGTCGCGACACCCGCTTCGAGCAGTCGGGTGACGATCTCGGCGTGCACGGACGTCGGCGCGTGCACAAAGGCGGCGTCCAGGTCCTGGGCGATCAGTGAGTCGAGGCCGGTGTGGCGCCGTTCGGCGGGGATGTGGTGGGCCTCGGCGATCCGCGCCAGGGTGGCGGGAGTGCGGGTCTGCAGATGCAGTTCGACCCCGGGCAGGGCGGTGAGCACGGGCAGATAGGCCTTCCGCGCGATGTCGCCGAGCCCGATGCAGCCGACCTTCACAGGGGCCTCCCTTGGCGCTCTGCCGGTTGTCAGTGGCGAACGTCGTGTACGTCCTGCGCTCCGGCAGCATACGTGCGCTGCGGCGGCTGCCAGTCGGCGATTCCGTCGAACGTCCGCAGAACGATGCCGGGTCCGAGCCGGGAGACGGCGGAGATCAGGGTCTCGCGCACCAGGACGGCCGGAGTGCTCGTCAGGGACATCAGCCGGGCGACCTTCGCGGCCTTGCGGACGATGTCCGTGGTGCGCGGCAGGCGCTGCGCGCTGTACGCGGCGAGCCCCGCGCCCAGGTCGCCGCCGGGGGCCGCGTGGTGGGCGAGCACGATGCCGTCCTCGATGGCCTGGTTGCCGCCCTGGCCGAGATTGGGCGCCATCGCGTGGGCGGCGTCACCGAGGAGCACGGTCCGGCCGCGGTGGAAGGACGGCAGCGGGTCGATGAGGTGGTGGACGTCGTTGCGCAGCACCTGGCCCGGTTCGACGGCGGCGATGATCCCCGGGATGGGATCGTGCCAGCCGCCGAAGCGGCGCAGCAGTTCGGCCTTCTCGTCGTCGGCACGGGCTCCGGCGGGGGCGACGGCGGCTGCGTACGCGTAGATCCGGCCGTCCTTGAGGGGCTGGGTGCCCCACAGGGTGCCGGGGCCCCAGGTCTCGTGCGGTTCGAAGGGACGGTCGGGCGCGGGGACGACGACGCGCCAGGTGGTGAATCCGGCGTAGGCGGGGCCGGGGTGGTCCGGGAAGAGAGTGCGGCGCACACCCGAGTTGATGCCGTCCGCACCGATGACGAGGTCGGCCTCGATCTCCCCGTCAGGGGTGGCCACACGGGCCGGGCGGCCGGCCGTGGCGCCGGGATCGGCGAGCTGCCCGGGGCTGCCGGTGCGCACCGCGGCGGCGGGCAGCCGGGACGCGATGCGGTCGATCAGGGTGGCGCGGTGGACCAGCACCAGGGGTCCGCCGAATCGTTCGGCCGCGGCGGCGCTGTTCGTACGGGAGAGCCAGCGGCCGCCCGGATTGCGCATGCCGCCGTCGCCCTGCCAGGCGGCCAGTTCGCGGATCTCGTCGCCGAGGCCGATGACGTCGAGGGCGCGCTGGGCGTTGGGGGCGAGGCCGATCCCGGCGCCGACCGGCTCCAGGGATTCGGCGCGCTCCAGGACGGTGACCTGCCAGCCGCTCTGATGCAGGGCCACGGCGGCGGTCAGTCCGCCGATTCCGCTGCCGATGACGACGGCCCGGGGCTTGGGCATGGCTCCTCCTCGGTTCGGGTTCCTGGGTTCGGTTACTTCGGTGCCGGTTCACCGATCCGCTCACTACACCTGTAGTAGGACTCACCGTACTACAGCTGTAGTTCCGGCGGTAGATTGTCCGCATGGCCGAACGCACCACCACGAGCAATTCCCGTGCCGAACTGATCGCCGACGCCGCGCTGAGGCTGCTCGCCGAGCGCGGAATGCGCGGGCTCACCCACCGCGCCGTGGACGAGGCGGCCGGACTCCCCCAGGGCTCGACGTCCAATTACGCGCGCACCCGGCAGGCGCTGCTGGAGGCGGCCGTACGGCGGCAGGCGGAGCGCGAGGCGGCCGTCCTCACCCCCCACGAGATGCCGGTGCCCGACGGCAGTATCGAGGGCCTGGTCGACGCGCTCGCGCCGGCCCTGCACCGCCATCTGACCCGCCACCGCGAACTGCTCGTCTCCCGCTACGAACTGGCGCTGGAGGCGACGCGAAGGCCCGAGCTGCGGGAGTTCTACGACGCGACGGGCAACCAGTTCCGCGCCCCGCTCAACGCCCTCATGGCCGCGGCGGGTTCGCCAGAACCGGAGCGGCACGCCCTGTCGTTGCTGGCCTGGTGCGAGGGCCTGATGTTCTCCTGCGCGGCCGGGTCGTACCACTCCGCCGTCCCCGACCTCGCTCAGCTGCGCACCGGACTCACCGAACTGCTGCGCGGAATGCTGGGCGAATAAGCCCTGGCGGCACGGGTGGTTCGTACATCAGGATGATCGCCATGACGACACCTGAACGGACCGAACCCGCCACCACCGCGGGCGAGCGCGAGATGCTCGACGGCTGGCTGGACTACCACCGCGAGACGCTGGCATTCAAGTGCGCGGGCCTGGACGACAATCAGCTGAAGGAGCTGGCCGCGCCGCCCTCCGAGCTCTCTCTGCTCGGACTCCTACGGCACATGGCGGAGGTCGAGCGGGGGTGGTTCCGCAACACGCTGGCCGGGGAGGCTTCCGAGCCGCTCTTTTACACCGAAGACGACCATGACGGCGACTTCCACTGCACCGAGCAGGACACCTATGCCGAGGCCTATGCCGCCTGGCAGGCCGAGATAGCACGGGCGCGGGAGCTGGCCGCCGCCCATGGGCTCGACGACGTGGGCAAGGTGAAGTCCCGACGCACCGGGGAGAGCTACAACCTGCGGTGGATCATGACGCACATGATCGAGGAGTACGCGCGCCACAACGGCCACGCGGATCTGCTCCGTGAGCGGATCGACGGCGCGACGGGCGACTGACCGGAGGCTGACCGGCGTCACCCGTGCGGGCCATTGTGAGCCCGTACGACTGTGAACGGGCCCCGCGCACAGCAGAGTTGCGCGGGTGCACCGATCAAGAACCACCGCGAAGGTCCTGGCAGGGGTAGCCGTCTGGGCCGTGTCCGGCTGTGTGGCCGTGGAGCCGCAGCCCGTGCCCGCACCCCCGTCCCACGGCGGGCGCCCGGCACAGGCCGTGGAGCCGCAGATCGTACAGAGACCGGCCCGCGAAGTCCTGGCGCCCCCGCCCCTGACTTCGCCCCCGGCCGAAACCGCCGCTCCCCCGCCGGCGCCGGCTCCCGCCGCCCGTCACGTACCGAACGATCTATCAGAGTCCCCGCTGCCGAAGTCGCCGCCACCACGGCCCCGGCCCGCCGCGCCGCCTCCCCTGCAGCCGTTGCCGGCCGTCGGGCCGGACGTCTGCGCCCTGGGCGAGAGCTACGGCCGCTGGCGGCCAGGCAGCCCCGAGTCCCGGATCTGCCGGGAGGCCTACCGGAGTTGAGCCCCGCCCGCCGGTCGAGCCTCACCCGCGCGAGCCTCACTCGCCGGTCAGTAGGCGCTCCAGCCGGTCGATAGCGGCCCGGACGCCGTTTCCGTATCCGTCGTCCCCCAGGGCGTCGGTCGCCGCGCGCGCCCGGTCGAGGTGGACGCGCGCGGGCTCCGGGCGCCCGAGCTTCACATAGTCGGCGGCGAGGTTGAGATGGAGCGAGGGGTAGAAGGCCCGCACGGCGAGCGTCGCCTCGTGCCGGGCCAGCCGCTCGTCGCTCAGTCCTTCCGCCGCCGCAAGCGCCCGCAGATCCCAGGCGAGCTCGTCGCCGGCGTCGTCCTGGGCGTCGGCCATGTAGTGCGCCAGAGTGCAGCGGTGGAGAGGATCACCGGCCTCGCCGATCTCCGACCAGAGCGCGCCGAAGCGATTACGCGCCTCCTCGCGGTCTCCGCCGTGCAGCAACATGATCGCTTGCCCGATCCGGGTCATGACGGCGTCCTCCGACGCCTCCTGCTGCTCCATCACTGCGGCCTCCCACGTCCGTGCGGCGAATCGCGACCATCCACGGATCACGACGCTAGCCGCCGCCACGGACAATGCCGCACAGGCTCGGGCGCGGGCCCGAGCCTGTCAGCCGGGTGCGCGAACGCTCGGCCGAGGCGCTCAGCCGAGGTTCGGAATCCGCCAGTCGATGGGCTCGTGCCCCTGGGCCGCCACCGCCTCGTTGATCTGTGTGAACGGGTGGGAGCCGAAGAACTTCTTGGCCGAGAGCGGCGAGGGATGCGCGCCCTTGACCACCGCATGACGCGTCTCGTCGATCAAGGGCAGCTTCTTCTGCGCGTAATTGCCCCACAGGACGAACACCGCGGGGTCGGGCCGCGAGGCCACGGCGCGGATCACCGCGTCCGTCACCTTCTCCCATCCCTTGCCCTTGTGGGAGTTGGCCTCACCGGCCCGCACCGTCAGCACGGCGTTGAGCAGCAGCACGCCCTGCTCGGCCCACGGCATCAGATAGCCGTTGTCCGGGACGGGGTGACCGAGCTCCGCTTCCATCTCCTTGTAGATGTTCCGCAGGGAGGGCGGGGTCTTGACGCCCGGCCGCACGGAGAAGCAGAGGCCGTGCCCCTGCCCCTCTCCGTGGTACGGGTCCTGGCCGAGGATCAAGACCTTGACGCGGTCGTACGGGGTGGCGTCGAGCGCGGCGAAGACCTCTTCGCGCGGCGGGTAGACCGGCCCACGCGCCCGCTCCTCCTCGACGAATTCGGTGAGCTCCTTGAAGTAGGGCTTGTGGAGCTCTTCGCCGAGGACGTCGCGCCAGGACTCGGGCAGCATGTCGGTGTCGGTCACGTCAACAACCTCCGGTATGCGATCAGTTGGACCACAGAACCTACCTGCGGCCACTGACAGTCGCGTCTACCAGCTGGCCTTCCGGTACAGCTCCCACAGTTGCATGATCGAATTCGGGTCCGAGGCGCGCTCGCAGCCACCGACTTCCTCGCTGGTGGCAATGAACAACTTCCCCTGCCACAGAGGCAGCAGACGCACGTCGTCGACGAAGATCTCCTGCGCCCGCTCGAACTGCGAGCCGACCGCGCCGCGGTCGCTCTCACGCCGGGACGCGGGCAGCAGCTGTTCGGTGATCTCGCTGTTCTCGTACGGAGTGTTGAGCACGTTGTTCGAGCCGACGAACGGCGCGATGAAGTTGTCCGGGTCCGGGAAGTCGGGAAACCAGCCGCGGCCGAATACGGGGTACTCGCCCTGCCGGTAGCCCTGCTGGAATTCCGCCCAAGGCTTGCCCTGAATCGTGATCTTGAAGAGTCCCGTGGCGTCAAGCTGCCGCTTGAGCTCGGCGAACTCCCGCGCGGTTGCGGAGCCGTAGCGGTCGGTGGTGTGCCAGAACGTCAGCGGCACCGGCTGGGTGATGTCCGCCTCCTGGAGGATCTTCCTCGCCTTGTCCACATCCGGCTCACCGTAACGGTCGAAGAACTCGGTGGTGTGCCCGAAGATGCCCTTGGGGATCATCGAGTACAGCGGCTCCGCCGTGCTCTTGTAAACTTCGGAGACCAGGGCACCGCGGTCGACGATCTGGGCGATCGCACGCCGTACCGCGAGCTTGCCCGCCATGGGGTCTTTGGGGTTGAAGACGAGGTAGCGGATTTCCGCACCGAAGGTCTCCACCAGCTGGAGGTGAGCGTTCTCCGGCTTCCGCTGCTGCAGCTCAACGACGGCCGGCGCGGTCAGCACGCGGTCGACGACGTCGATCTCCTTCTTCTTGAGCGCCCCCAGCATCACATCCGAGTCACTGAAGTAACGGATGGTGACGCCGTCGTTCTTGACCTCCGCGTTCCCCCGGTACTTGGAGTTCTTGGTCAAAACGGCCCGGTCGCCCTTCTTGAACGCATCCAGGGCGTACGGCCCAGAGCCGGTCAGCTTGCCGTCCTCGCGGAGCTCGTCCGCAGGGTACTCCTTGGGCGGAACCATGGCCATCGCGGGTGTGCCGAGGATGAACGGGAACGTGGCGTCCGGCGTCTTGAGGCTGAACTTCACGATGCGGTCGCCGACCGTCTCGATCTTGTCGAGGGAGCCGAGCAGACCGTTCGGGCCACCCTGCACATCGATCTTCCGGACCCGGTCGATGGAGTGCTTGACGGCCGCGGCGTCGAGCTTGTCGCCGTTGGAGAACTGCAGCCCCTCACGCAGCTCGCACTGGAAGATCTTGCTGTTGCCGTCCACGAACCCGCAGCTCTTGGCCGCGTCGGGCTGCGGCACGGTGCTCCCAGTGGGGAAGCTCAGCAGCGACTGGAAGACGTTCCGGTACAGCTCCCATGAACCGTCCCAGGCGGCGGCCGGGTCGAGGGTACTGGGCTGACTCGTCGTCCCGACCGAAATCTTCTGCTCACGCTCGGCGTCCTCACCCGAGAACACACTGCATCCGGCCAGCAGAGATATGGACGCTAGGGCTGCAGCGGCCTGCAGACAGGTCCGGTAGAACACGTGCACGCTCCTCGTTCAGCCATGGGTCGGCCGACCATACCGCAGCGCCCCGCCGGGTCAACCTTCTGGCCCGGCAGGGCATTTGATGCATTCAGCAACAAATCGGTTCAGGGCGGTCAGTGAACCCCGGCATTGAGGAAGATACCGCCGTCCACCACCAGCGTCTGACCGGTGATCCAGTCCGACTGGTCGGACGTGAGGAACGCTGCTGCGCCCCCGATGTCCTCCGGGACTCCGAGCCGTGCCAGCGGGTAGGCCGCGGCAGCCTCGGCCTCCCGGCCCTCGTACAGCGCTTCGGCGAACTTCGTCTTGATCACCGCGGGGGCGATCGCGTTGACCCGGACGCCCGGCGCGAACTCGTGCGCCAGTTGCAGGGTCAGATTGACCATGGCCGCCTTGCTCATACCGTACGCACCGATGAAGGGCGACGGGGCGATACCGGCGACAGAGGCGATGTTCACGATCGCACCGCCGTTCTCCTTCTGCCAGGCCTTCCAGGTCTGCTGCGCGAAGCCGAGCGCCGAGATCACATTGGTCTCGTAGACCTTGCGCGCCACATTCAGGTCGAGATCCGCCATAGGCCCGAAGACCGGATTCGTGCCGGCGTTGTTGATCAGGAAGTCGACCCGGCCGAAGGCCTCCATGGTGCGCTCGACGGCGGCCGCCTGGTGGGACTCGTCGTGGGCCTTGCCGGGGACGCTGATCACGCGATCGGCGCCGAGCCGCTCCACGGCCTCCTTGAGCGCGTCCTCACCACGGCCGGTGATGCACACCCGGTCGCCGCGCGCGACGAGCGCCTCGGCGACGCCATAGCCGATGCCACGGCTCGCGCCCGTGATCAGGGCGACCTTCCCGCTGTCCTGTACCTCTGAGGTCATGGTCCTGGTCTCCCGGTTCAGTTGAGCGGTCCGCCGGCGACGTACAGGACCTGGCCGGAGACAAAGCCGGCGTCCTCGCCCGTGAAGAAGGCGATCGCGTTGGCAATGTCGTCGGGCCTGCCGACGCGCTGGACCGGGATCTGGGTGGCTGCCGCGGTCTGGAACTCCTCGAAGCCCATGCCTACGCGGGCGGCCGTCTGGGCCGTCATCTCGGTGACGATGAAGCCGGGGGCGACGGCGTTGGCCGTGATGCCGAACTTGCCGAGCTCCTTGGCGAGGGTCTTGGTGAAGCCCTGCAGACCGGCCTTGACGGCGGAGTAGTTGGCCTGGCCGCGGTTGCCCAGCGCGGAGCTGGAGGAGAGCGAGACGATACGTCCGAATCCGGCGTCCACCATGTGCTTCTGGCAGGCCTTGGCCATCAGGAACGCGCCCTTGAGGTGCACGTTCACCACGGTGTCCCAGTCGGACTCGGTCATCTTGAAGAGCAGGTTGTCGCGGAGCACGCCCGCGTTGTTGACGAGGATGGTCGGCGCGCCGAGTTCGGCGGCGACACGCGCGACGGCTGCCTCCACCTGGGCGCTGTCGGACACGTCGCAGCCTACGGCGAGGGCCTTGCCGCCGGCCGCAGTGATCTTCTCGACGGTGTCCTTGCAGGCCGCCTCGTCCAGGTCGAGTACGGCTACGGCGCGGCCCTCGGCCGCCAGCCGTACCGCGGTTGCGGCGCCAATGCCGCGCGCCGCCCCGGTCACTACGGCGACGCGCTGCTCGGTGGTGGACATGCTGGTTCTCCTCGCCCTTGGATGCGGCTCACCCGGAAACGTCCCACGTCCCCCGGATGAGCGACCGCTTAGTACCTTCAGCAGACGAGACGCTAGAAGCCCTGGCACCCGGTGTCAACGGCCCATCGGGTGCCGCGGGTCACTGAGAGCCCCTATCGGACCAGCAGCGCCAGCAGCCGCTCCACCTCTGCCTCCGGATCGGCGGTCAGCCCGGTGTGCACCGGGCCCGGCTGTACGACGGTCGAGCGCGGCGCGATCAGCCAGCGGAAGCGGCGGCCCGGGTCGTCGCGCGCCGCCTGGCCCGCGTCCTCACCACCGAGGCAGACGCCCTCGACGGCGTGCAGCGCGGCGCGTACACCCGTCACATCGGCGTCCGGGTCCAGCGCTCTGAGTTTCGCCTCGTCCAGATGCGTACGCGCGGCGACGAAGGACTTGGCACGGCAGTAGACCACCACACCGGCGTTGAAGCACTCGCCGCGCTCGACCCGCGGCACCACACGCAGCAGCGCGTACTCGAAGACATCGCGCCCGCTCACTTCGCGCCGCCCTTCCCGGTCAGCCAGCCGGGGGCCCGGGACGGCCGGTGCCCCTTGGCTGGCTCGCCCAGGGTGATACGGGTGTGCATCGTCGCCGCGCGCGGCAGCAGCGCCTCGACATAGGCGCGGCGCAGCGCGTCGGTGGTCGCGAAGCCCGGCTCGTCGACCAGCCACTCGTCCGGGACGTCGGCGGCCACCTCGGTCAGCAGTTCCTCGGTGACCAACGGCGCGAGATCGGCCGCCGCTCCATCGATGTCCGGCTTGAAGGGGGCGAGGACATGGTCGGAGGCGTCGTACGGCTTGACTGCGGAGGCGGCGGCGCCCGGCCAGTTGTGGTGCCAGATCATGGTCGCGCCGTGGTCGATCAGCCACAGGTCGCCGTGCCACACCAGCATGTTGGGATTGCGCCAGGAGCGGTCGACGTTGTTGATCAGAGCGTCGAACCAGACGACTCGGCCGGCCTCGGCCGCGTCCACCTCGTAGGCGAGCGGGTCGAAGCCGAGGGAACCGGGCAGGAAGTCCATCCCGAGGTTCAGCCCGCCGCTCGCCTTCAGCAGCTCCTGCACCTCCTGGTCGGGCTCGGCGAGACCGATCACCGGGTCGAGCTGGATGCCGACCAGCTCCGGCACGCGCAGGCCGAGCCGCCGTCCCAGCTGCCCGCAGATGACTTCAGCGACCAGGGTCTTGCGGCCCTGTCCCGCGCCGGTGAACTTCATGACGTACGTACCGAGATCGTCGGCCTCGACGATGCCGGGGAGCGAGCCGCCTTCACGCAAGGGCGTGACGTAGCGGGTCGCGGTGACCTCTGTAAGCATTTCCCCAGGCTATACGGCCGGACCCCCTGCAAATCCACGGTTCGGGCGGGCGTCGCACAACCTGGGGACTCGCGGCGCCCTCTCAGGCGGTCGCTGCGCCGAAGAGTCGTCACGGCGGACAGTCCGGCCGAGCGGCAAACCACCCGCCAGCCGCGTCCCCAACCTCCGTCTCGCCGTTCACGACGGCACTCCGGCGGGCTGTCGGAGCGGTAGCGGTGTCTGGACCTTGGTGCCTACGATCGGAGGGCCGATCAATGGAAATAGGATTCGAGCACGCCACGACGCCGGATATCGAGCGTCACGCAGTGGAATGAGCCGCCGAACGGGGCGCAGTGCAGCAGGTCGCACGGGATCGGCTCGAACCCCCACCTTTCGAGCGCGCGCAGTATGTCGGTGTGGTGCCGCTCCGCGATCACCCGTTTCTCATCGATCATCAGAACGTTCATGCTGAGCCACTTGCCGCACATCGAGGTGATCTTGAGCAAGCGCTCGTCGATCGGGTTGGGCTCGGGAGCGATCAGGATGTCCCACGAGCTCAGAACGTCAGGCAGGCGGTCGACGTCGATGTATACAGGATTGACCAGTGCCTTGCCGGGCGCGAGCAGGACGAACGTTGTGTCGATGTGCATCGGCGTACGGCAGCGGCTCTCGATCTCGTGGATGCGATAGCCAGGTCCAAGATGGCGGCGCAGCCAATCAATGCCCATCTGGTTGGTGACGTTGCTCCGCGTAACGAAGAGGTCGCGTCCCGCGCGCACGAAATCCGCCGCATCGAACACCGGCTCGAACTCGGTCAGGACGTAGCGCATGGGCTCGCCGGCCTCGGGGATACGGAAATCCGCCTCGAACAGTGCGTCGGTGAGCTGCGGCTTCGGTGCGGCCGTCCAGCGCGCGCCGCGCCGGAAGTAGTCTTTGAGGATCGCGCGATAGGGGTGGGTCTCGAAATACCGGCACGGCCATGCCATCGGGGTCTCGATGATTTCGTCGCCGATCACGAGCATGCTGTCACGCGGATTGGTGTTGCAAAAACCGCGGGACGACCAGTCGGGGGTGCCGAAGCGTTGCCTGTGGTTGACCGCGTCCGGGCGTCTGACCGTGATACCGAGGGACTGCAGGAGAGTGATGAACTGATCGAGCTCATGCTGCGCCGGTTCGATCAGCATGCGCGGATACCTGAAGCCGGCGGCCAGCCCCTGCAACCCCGCCGCCCATGGCGGGATGTTGCAGGTCACGACCGGATGGTTGGAGGGGACCGTCGCGCCATCGAGACGCCCAACGATGACCTCCTCCAGCGGGTCCCACTCGTTGTGTGAATTGACCGGCGACACGGGTTCCGCAGCGTTGTCAGCCGTGGCCGATGGTGCCGACATCACGCGTAGTCCACAGCCCACGTCTGGGTATCGTGGTCTGCCGCCGCCGTCAGAATGCGGGGCCTCTGCATTACCGCCATGCTCAATCGCTTTCGATTTGCAGGAATCGGTACTGGCCATCTCCGATGTTGCCGAAAGTGGCGTGGCCGGGGCTGGTCAGCGTAAACGAGCAGGACCTCGCCGTGTGCGCTGCGAAGCCAGCCTGGCTCGGTGCCCCGCCGCTACGGGCGATGGACCTGCTCCGCCTGCGGACCCTTGGGCCCTTGAGTGACTTGGTACTCGACCTTGTCACCCTCCTGCAGCTACTTGAACCGGTGCTCTGAATCGCGGAGAAACGGACGAACATGTCCGGGCCGCCGTCGTCCTGCTGAATGAACCCAAATCCCTTGTCGGCGTTGAACCACTTCACGGTGCCTGTTGCCATCGGTCCAGATCCTTGTTCATGCCGGAGCGCGACCTTGGCGCGCCCCGCAGCACAATTGCGGCTGCGGCTCCTGAACTCTGCCATCCAGAGCCGCTTCCACCGGTAAGCGCACTGCCCTAGTCGCCCGGGTGGCCCGATGCCAATGGGCAAGTCGACGCGGCTTCCACGGCCCAAGGCGGGCGCGCCTGCCTCATTGTCCGTACACCTACAGCATTGTCCGTACACCTACAGCGGACCCTTCGGTCCCTGTCCGCCCGCTTGTACATGGGGTCGATGCCTCTGCCGCCATGCCGCTCTCCTGCTCGCTCTGCTCCTCCGGCCCGCGGGCCGCGGCGAACAGGAACTTGCCCAGCAGTTGCTGTTCTGGTTCGGCTGGAACGCGGCCGGCTGAGTGCCACTTCCAGCGCCGCCGGGTGGACGACTGGCCGATGCCGTTAGCGGGCGCTGGTACGGGGCACCCGTGGGGTGCCCAGGGCTTCTCCGCGTCAGCGGTGTAGCCCGCACCCGTAGGTGAGGAGAGGAGTGCTGGCGGATGACGACCGCGCGAGAGATCATGACGGCGGGCGCCGAGTGCATCGGCGCCCAGGAGACGGTGCTCGAAGCCGCGAAGAAGATGACCGAGATGGGGGTCGGTGCGCTGCCGATCTGCGGCACGGACGAGAGGCTCAAGGGCATGCTCACCGACCGCGACATTGTGGTGAAGGTTCTCGGGGTGGGCAAGGATCCGGCCGAAGTGAAGGCCGGTGACCTCGCACAGGGCGAGGCGGTCACCATCGGCGCCGACGATGACGCCGAGGAGATCCTGCGCACCATGAGTGAGCACAAGGTCCGGCGTCTGCCCGTCATCGACGGGCACATTCTGGTCGGCATGGTCGCCCAGGCCGACGTCGCCCGTGCCCTGCCGGACCCGAAGGTCGGTGATCTCCTCCAGGCGTTGTCCACCGACTGATCGGCCCGTGTGTGCGAGGGGCGGGCGTTCGGTGCATGACAGATACGAGAATCCGGAAGATCTGGCGTGTGGCACGGACGGCACATCGCGCGGCACCAGGTCAGATGGCATGCCGGCCGTGCCACACATGTGTGCACGCGATGTGTGGCCCAGGGGGTGGATCTGAGTCACCGGGAACTCGCAGGCGTACTTGTTCAGCTCCTCGGAGTACATCCAGGACAGGGCCTCGTGCCCGTCGCACGCCTGGGGTGGGGCCCTGGACTCGGGGCTTCATGACGTCAGGTGTGAGCGGAGATCGCCGCAGCACGCTCGGAAAGGAACAACGGACCCGACGGATCGTCCAGGTCCTCCGTGAGTGTGGAGGACGTGCGAAAGCCATCTTCAGTGCCGATGCGGCGCCCAACTGTGCACCAGCCAGCTTGACCTCGACGCCAGACGTTGACTCTCTCCGTCACCAGCAGCGGAGCGCTATCCGGGCCGTTGGCGCGCGAAGGAATCCACCGCTTCACGGTGGCTTCCTGGACGTACGGCGCAGCCGGTCCAGGCGGGTGATGACAGGGGTCGCCGTGATCCCGTGCACGACGACCGACACGAGGACTGTGAAGGCGATCAGCGACCACATCTGATCGGCGAGGCCGTTGAAGTCGTTGTGCCCCAGGGCGTAGGCCAGATAGAACAGCGACCCCCCGATACCGCGGACGCCGAACGCAGAGGTGACGATCTTCTCCCGCGGTCCGGTCGACAGGCCAATCTGTGACACCCATGCGGTGACCGGACGAACGGCCAGGACCAAGAGAAGACCAAGGAGGGCGGTGGGCCAGGTAAGGGCGTCGAAGCCCCTCTCGGCGAGGTAGCCGCCCAGCAGGAACAGGAGGAACGCGGTCAGCAGTCGCTCGATCTGCTCGGTGAACTCGTGCAGCACTTTGTGGTAGCCGTGGCTGCGTTCGGCAGCCCGTACGGAGCAGGCCGTGACGAACACCGCCAGGAAGCCGTACCCGTGCGCGATTTCGGCGATGCCGTAGGAGACAAATGTTGCTCCCAGGGCCACGAATCCTTCCAGGTGTTCGGAGAGCCGGACGGCGGAAGGCTTGGCGCGAAAGAACATCCATCCCAGAAGACGCCCGATCACCAGGCCGGCGACGATGCCGATCGCGGTCTTGGCCAGCAGATCGCCCAGGACCCACGGATCCAGTCGGCGGACCAGCCGCCGCCGGATGCAGCGGCCATGGCGACGGCGGCCAGGACAAAGGGGAACGCCAGGCCGTCGTTGAGTCCCGCCTCTGCGGTCAGGGTGAAGCGCACCTCGTCGTCGTCGCGCTCGGAATCAGCGGGTTCCCCGACTCGTACCTCCGAGGCGAGGACCGGATCGGTGGGAGCGAGCACGGCAGCAACCAGCAGCGCGGCAGCCGGCGGCCAGTCCAGCAGAACGACGGCAAGCAGACCGGTCGTGGCGATCGTGAGCGGCATCGCCAGGCCCAGCAAACGCCATGGCCCCGCCCACCGGCCCAAGCCGAAGGGACGGTTGAGGGCCAGACCCGCACCCATGAGAGAAACGATCAGGCAGACCTCCGTCGCGTGCTCCACCCACAGACGGTCTTGTACCGGATCCACCACGGGCAGCGGCAGCGGCAAGAGCGCCACAGCCGCGCTGGCGGCCAAGAACACCATCGGCATCGAGAAAGGACGGCGGAACACCAGCCGTGGCAGCACGGCCGCGGCCAGAGCACCTCCTCCCAAGGCGGCATACACGGCGTCAGAGAACTTCATCTGCAAGATCCTCGCAGAACAATGCCCTCTACCTTCGGTCAGTTCGGCTCACAGCCATTTACGCGACGATCCCCCACGGAGGCCTCTGCACGTTCGTGCAGGCGGCGGCCCCTACGGGTCGTCCCTTGGTCAGCAGAGGTGGAGCTGGTGCAACCGCTGCGCGGGATTGTTTACATATGCGTGGAGAGGCACCACAAGTAGATGCCCCAACTCCCGCTGGCCCAGTGGAATGCACGACACCTTGGGCTCGGGCATCTACAGAATCGCGCGGGTTCGCGGAATCTCGGATGGCTGAAGGCAAGAACCCGCTGGTGCGGCTTGGGTTGGCGAGCTGGCGGGAGGGGCTGCCATGGTGATCGAGCCGCTGTGTGTGGTGCTGTCGCCGACCCAAGCGGCTGGGCTGCGGCGTCGGTTGAGGGCTCGTGATCTCGTACCCATCGAGCGGATGCGCCTGGAGTGCGTGCGCCCGTCGGCTCAGGGCCGGACTGCGCCCGAGATCGTCTCGGTTCTCGAGAAGTACATGGTCACCGCACTGGTAGTCACTGGTGGCCGTCATCGAGGACGACGGGCTCGGTGCCTGCCCGGTGGGGCGGCCGGGCAGGCACCGGTGGGTGGAGTGTTCAGGCGGGGTCGGGTGCCGTGCCGTCGTCGAGCACGGGTGGAAGTAGAACGTCTCGTTGTCGGCGAAGCCGCCGTTCGGTCCCCAGCGGCGCCGATCCTGCGCCACCGGCGCGCCCGGGCGCGGATCGTTGTGCGGGATGGCCACGTACTCGCGGGTGCCGTTCAGCCGGAGCACCGTCATGTTCGGGAACATCGGGTCCGGGTGTTCCAGGACTACGTTCTGGGTGTCCCGGCGCGGGCCGCCGGGCTCGGGCCAGCCGTTGGGGCCGTGGCAGTCCCACAGGTGCAGCGGGGTGCCGGGTTCGGAGTCGTGCCCGCCGCGTACGTCCAGACACTTGCCGGTCTTCGTGTGGACCAGCTTGTAGAGCGGTTTGCCGTCCTGGGACTCACCGTCGGCCGGCTCCAGGGCCCAGCGGCGGGTTCCGTCATCGAGGGCGACGTTCTGCTCGATGCCGGTGCCGTTGGCGGTGCCGCTGGCGTGGTTGGTCAGCAGCAGGTGCGAGGTCTCGGAGTGGATCTCGAATTCGGCCGGGAGGCTGCCGGCCCGGAGGCTGCCGAAGTAGACCGGCCAGTGGTCACTGCCCCGGCCGGTCTCGACGGTGGCCTGCCACTGCTCGGTGGTGAAGTTGGCGACCATCCAGTCGTACTCGCCGCCGAGCCGGTGAGTGGGCTGGCCAGGGTTGTAGACCACGGATTCGGCCGGGGGCTCCAGCGTGCGCAGGGTGCTCGGCGAGCGGTTGAAGTCGCCGATGGCGGCCCAGTGGTTCATGTTCTCCTCGGCGGCGGCGTCCCGGACGCGGCGGAGGATGGAGCCCGAGTCGGAGCCGCCACCGGGCCAGTTGGGCGGGTCGATCCGTCCCGCCGCGGCGTGCAGCGAGGCGAACAGGATGTCGTCTCGCTGGTTGACCACGCCCAGCATGGGCCGGTACCGGCCGGGGATGTTGAGGACCCGGTCCGGGGCCCAGGCGGTGATCATGCCCAGGTTGCGGGTGTGGTGCTCCAGGATGAACAGGTAGCGCACCGGTTCCCGGTCGCTGGGCTGCCAGGCGTACTGGGTGATGCCGTTGCTCCGGCCCAGGCGGCGGGCGCCCTCGGGGGGCGTGGACGGCGTCTCCTGAAGGGCGACCACGTCATGGGTCCGGGATATGTCGTAGGCGGCGGCCCAGTGGTCGCGGCTCTGGTTCATGTTCCAGGTGGCCGGCCGGTGGGTGTCCGGGGGCGCCGCCTGCGCCGTGCCGGAGGTGGCGGTGATGACCCCGCACACCATCAGGAAGGTGGCGAGCACCGAGACCAGTGCGCGCAGGCGCCGGGACCTGCCCGGACGTAAGAAACCGGCGGCGTCACGCCCGCCGGGACGTTGAGAGTGCATGAATCTGCCCTTTCCTTCTGCGAGAGCACGTCAGGCGAGGAGGTTTCCTCGCCTGTGCCGCGACGACGGCGCACGGTTGGTGGGCCGGGTGCATCGCGGCCACGGCCTCGGGGGTGCCCGGCCAACTGCCATGCGACAAGCCGGCAAGGGGAGGACCGACCGGGCCGATGCTTGCGGGTGCGGTGACGGCGGGCTACCCCTGGTTTCATTGAGTGGACCCGTCCGGCGCGATCCGCAGGGGGTTTGGCGTGACCGGCTCGCACGACGGCAACGGCACGCACGAGGAACCCTCCCGCGTCCGAGGACACCGCCCGGCCCACGGCGAACCCCTCCTGGACCGGGCCTTTCGTGTGCTCGCCTGTTTCGGGCCGGACACACCGGTGCTGTCCCTGACAGCGCTGGCCGCGCGGGCGCACCTCCCCAAGGCCACCGCGCTACGCATCGCCCGCAAACTCACCGAGCATGGCGCGCTGGAACGCACCGCCCGCGGTCACTACACCATCGGCTTACGGGTCCTTGAGATCGCCTCGGCGGCACCACGCGGCCATGGCCTGCGCGTCGTCGCCCTGCCCTACCTGCACGACCTCTGGCACGCCACGCGCCAGCACGTACAGCTGGTCGTGCGCGAGCGCCTGGAATGCGTCCTGGTCGAGCGGATCTCCGCACCCGACGCCCAGCGCGTGATGTACCGGGTCGGCGGCCGGATGCCGCTGCACGCCACCACTCCCGGACTCGTCCTGCTGGCCTTCGCCCCCACCCAGGAGCAAGAGGACTTCCTCGCCGCCGAACGCCCGGCCGACGAGGACAACCCAATCGGCACGCCCGACGCACTGCGGTCCCGGCTCGCGGCCATCCGCCGCGACCGGTACGCGGTCTACTCCCGCCCCCAATGGGACACCCTCATGACCGGCGTCGCCGCGCCCGTCCTCGACCGGCACCAGAACGTCATCGCCGCCACCTCGGTCATCACCCCGTCTGAACAGAGCGAGCCGACCGCACACATCCCCGCCGTGGTCGCTGTGGCACGCGCCATCACCCGCGCCATGGCCACCGCACCATAGGCAGCCCCCTGCCCCAGGCACTGTCCGGTCGGTCACCTCCGCCAGGCTGTGGCTGGTGCCATCGCAGCGGCCTTCCGTGTGAGAGCCCGGTCAACGGCCGCGTGTAGCTCCTATGGCTGCCTCTGAGATACCTCGAGCTCGATACGCCGAACACCGCATGCAACGAAGAGCAACGCCCCGAAAGCTGGGCAAGCGACGAAATGCGCAGCACGGGGTGACGAAAGAGCGGCGGCGAGCCCTGGCTCTCCTGCTGCATGAAGAAATCGTTGAAATCGTTGACGATGTGAACATCCCGGCCTGCCCGCGCGTACAACATCGAGAACCGGCCGACGCAGGGCCGACCGTGAAGAGGGAGCCAGCATGACCGGATCGCAGGGCCCGTCGCGGACCGTGACTCGCCGTACCGTCGTCGCTGCGGTGGGCGGGGCTGGCCTCACCGTCGCGCTGACCGCGTGCGGCGGCTCGGACGACGGCGGGCAGAAGGTGGCCGACACACCGGCAGGCGGAGCGGGTGACACGGGCAAAGTGATCGCCAAGACCGCCGACATCCCCGAGGGCGGCGGCAAGGTCATCGGCGATGTGGTGGTCACACAGCCGAAGGCCGGGGAGTTCAAGGCGTTCTCGTCGAAGTGCACCCACCAGGGCTGCGCGGTGAAGGACGTCGCCGACGGCGTCATCAACTGCCCGTGTCACGGCAGCCTGTTCAACGCCGCGGACGGCAGCGTCAAGAAGGGGCCCGCCACCGCGCCGCTGCCACCCGCCTCCATCACCGTGGACGGAGACTCGATCAAGCTCGCCTAACACGACGCGGCCGCTTCCAGCAGGAAAGCACATCGTCGGTCGTGGTGATCGTGGCGACCAGAGCGAGCGTGTTGCGGATCATTGCGGGGGTGTAGTCGGCGGGCACCCCCGCGATGGCGTCCTGGGGAACCACCGCCGTATAGCCGAGGTTGACCGCGTCGAAGACGGCGTTGGGGATGGCGACGTTCGCCGAGACGCCGGTGACGACGAGGGTGCGGCAGCCGAGGTTGCGCAGCAGCGCGTCGACGTCGGTGCCGGCGATGGGCGACAGGCCGTGCAGCCGCCGTACGACGAGATCTCCGTCCGCGACCTCTATCGGCGGCGCGATACGGACGGCCGTCGTGCCGGAGTGCTGCTGGACGGGGAGCCGGGCGGCCGCCCGGAACAGCCGCGCGTTGTGGTTGGCGCCGCGCCCGTCCGGGCGCCGCTCGGCCACCGCGTGCAGGACCTGCACGCCGGCTTCGTGAGCGCCCGCGACCAGCCGGGCGACCCTGTACAGCGCGCCGGACGACCGTGCCTGCGCGGCGAGTTCGGGCAGGGCGCTGTCCTCGCCGACCACACCTTGCTGGCACTCGACGGTGAGCAGCGCCGTGGTGACCGGGTCGAGCTGCTCCGCGAGCTGTTCGAAGGACGGCACGACTCCTCCATCTTCGACTCTTCGACTCTTCTGACTGACTCTTCGGACCGGGCGCGCGACAGTAACCGCCATTGCGCGACGAAGGAAGAGCCCTCATGATTTCTGACACACAGTCAGCTATGTGGTCAGCTACGAGGAGGGGGCCGCCATGGCCGTCACACAGCGCAGGGGCCGTCGCATCATGATGACGCCCGGCGAACTGGACGAGTTCCTGGCCGAGCAGCGCACCTGCCGGGTGGCCACCGTGTCCGCCGACGGCCGCCCGCATGTCAGCGCCCTGTGGTTCGCCTGGGACGGGACCTCACTGTGGCTGTACTCCATTATGCGCAGCCGCCGCTGGGCACAGCTGCGGCACGATCCGCGGCTCGCGGTCGTGGTCGACGACGGCGAGGAGTACGGGGAGCTGCGCGGCGCGGAGCTGTCCGGCGCCGCGGTCTTCGTGGGCGAAGCGCCGCGCACCGGCGAGTCATGCCCCGAACTGGACGTGCCGGAGAGGCTGTTCGCGCGGAAGAACTTCGGGGTGGACGAGATGCCGCACGACGGCAGGCATGCGTGGCTGCGGCTGACCCCCGACTCGATCGCGTCCTGGGACTTCAGGAAGCTGTCAGGCCTCTGAGCACCCTCCGAGCCGACAGGACTCCGAGCCGACAGGACTCCGAGCCGACAGGGCCCGGAGCCGACAGGACCCGGAGCCGTCAGTGCTCCGACCGCTCCACCGCGCCCGCGGCCTCGCGCAAGGCCTCGACCGCCGCCCTGATCGACGGGCGACGATCCGCGTCCGTCCGCCACACCGCATAGATGTGCCTGCGCATCCTCTGCCGTACAGGCACGAGCCGCACCCCCTCAGGCACCCAGCCGCGTCCCAGCCTGGGCGTGACGCACACTCCCAGCCCCGCCTCGATCAGCGCCAGCTGCGTATGGTGCTCCTCCGCCATGTGCGCGATCCGCGGCTCGAAGCCCTTGGAGCGCAGCGTGAACATCAGCCACTCATAACAGAATTCGCCTTCCGGCCAGGACACCCAGTCGTCCTCGGCGATCTCCTCGAGATCCACCTCCGCCCGGTCCGCCAGCGGATGATCCGCGTGCATGGCGACATCAGGGACGTCGTCGAGCAGGTGTACCTGCGCGAGCCCGCCCGGCACGGGTAGCCGCTTGTTGCTCCAGTCGAGCACGACCGCGAGGTCGAGGTCGCCCCCGACCACCTCCCGGATCCCCTGCTCGGGCTCCAACTCGCGCGAGCGCACTCGCAGTTCGGGGTGGCGCGAGCGCAGCGACCTCAGGGTCGCGGGGAAGAGCCCGCGCGCGGCCGTCGGGAACGCTCCGATCCTGACCTCGCCCACCACCTGCCCCCGCTGCGCCTCGATGTCGGCCTGCGCGAGCTCGACCTGGGACAGGATGCGCGCGGCGTGGTCCGCGAGCAGCTGACCGGCGTCGGTGAGGCGCACGCCACGCCCGTTCTTGGCCAGCAGCTGCTGGCCCACCTCCCGCTCCAGCTTCGCCATCTGCTGAGAGACGGCCGAGGTCGTCACATGCAGCCCGTCGGCCGCTCCGCTCACCGAGCCATGGCGGGCCAGCGCGTCCAGGGTCCGCAGGCGCTCCAGATTCAACATGTAAGTAATGCTAAGCGAACGCAGCAAATAATTCTCGCTTGTCCTACGAGATGGGAGCGGCCAAGGTGGACGGCATGAGCACCGACGTCCCCTCCCGGACCTCATCGACCTCCACCCCGGCGCCCGCCGACCCCGTACGCCGCAGCGGCCTCGACTGGCGCATCCGCTTCGCGGTGCTCTCTACGGTCTGGGGCTTCAGCTTCCTCCTCATCAAGGTCGGCACCGGCGGGTACGCGCCCTTTCAAGTCACCTTCGGCAGGCTGTTCTTCGGTACGGCGGTGCTGGCCGTCGCGATGGCGGTGCGGCGGGAGCGGCTGCCACGCGGGATCCGGACGTGGATGCACCTCACCGTCGCCGCGTTCGTGCTGAATGCGTTGCCGTTCTCGCTCTTCGCCTACTCCGAGCTGACGATCCCGTCGACGCTCGCCGGCATCTGCAACGCCACCTCGCCGCTGTGGGGCATGGTCCTGTCACTGGTGGCGCTCTCCGAGGACCGGCCGACCCGGCGCCGGGTCGCCGGGCTCGGCATCGGCTTCCTGGGCGTGCTGACCGTGCTCGGTGCGTGGCAGGGATTCTCCGGGCTCGACTTCGGCGGCACGGCGATGGCGCTGCTCGCCTCGCTGAGCTATCCGATCGGCTGGATCTACGTACGCCGCACACTGGCCGGCAGCAGCCACTCCAATCTCTCACTGACCGGCGCGCAGCTGCTGCTCGCGACCGTCCAACTCGCGGTGGTCACACCGCTGTTCACGACCCTGCCGACCTCCTTCCCGCTCGTTCCGCTGCTCGCGGTGGTCGCGCTCGGCGCCCTGGGGACGGGCTTCGCGCTGCTCCTCCAGTACGGTCTGGTCGCCGAGGTCGGCCCGACGACGGCGCAGATGGTCACGTACTTCATCCCGGTCATCGCGACGGCCGCGGGCGTCGCGGTGCTCGACGAGCAGCTGGGCTGGAACACCCCGGTGGGCGCGCTGATCGTCCTGGCGGGCGCTGCGCTGACCCAGAGCCGGCCGAAGGCACCGGCCGCCACGACACTCACTCAGCCGTAGCTGCGCGCGGGGGCCGGGCCGGCGGCAGCCGCGACCGCGTCCGCGACCGGCTCGATGTCGTCCGTCGTGAGGCTCGACACGGTGAGCCGCACGCCGGGTGGCGCGGACATCCGGAAACGCGCTCCCGGCGCGACCGCCCAGCCGGCGTGCAGCAGTCGCGCCACGGCACCGGTCTCGTCGGAGACCGGCACCCAGACGTTCATCCCGCTACGCCCATGGGCCTCGATGCCACGCTCCGCCAGCGCCCGCAGGAGCGCGTCGCGCCGTTCCCCGTACGCGTGCGCGACTGCAAGCGGGTCCACCGCGCCCGAGGTCCACAGGTCGACCACCGCACGCTGCAGCAGCCGACTGACCCAGCCGGGTCCGAGCCGCTGCCGGCCCATCACACGGTCGATGGTGACGGTGTCGCCGGTCAGCACGGCGACCCGCAGATCGGGCCCGTACGCCTTGGCGGTCGAGCGTACGAACGCCCAGCTGTCCGTGACCCCGGCGAGCGGATGCAGTGGAAGGTCGACAATCGCGTGTCCGTGGTCGTCCTCGATGAGCAGGGTGTGCGGGAACGTGGCCAGTACGGCGCGGAGTTCACGCGCGCGTGCCTTGCTCACCGCGGCGCCGGTCGGGTTCTGCGCCCGGTCGGTGACGATGAGCGCCCTGGCCCCGGCGGCGATCGCCCTGGCCACCTCGTCCGGCACCGGCCCGTCGTCGTCGAGCGCCACGGGCACGGGTTTCAGCCCCAGCGCCGGCACCAGATCCAGTGTGCTGCCCCAGCCGGGGTCCTCGACGGCGACCGCGTCCCCAGGCTTGAGGTGCGCGGAGAGGACGCGCTCGATGGCGTCCAGCGATCCGGAGGTGACGGCGACCGGCCCTGCGGGCACGCCGTCGGCGTCCATCGCGGCGCGGGCGAGCCGAGCGAACTCCGCGTCGACGGGTGCCTGTCCGTACAGACCGGGTTCCTCCGCGTTACGCCGGGCCGCGGCGGCTAGCGCCTCGCCCAGCGGCGGCAGCAGGGCGGGGTCCGGGTTCCCCTCGCCCAGGTCCCGTACGCCAGGGGGCGCGTCGACCCGGATCGACCCGCGGGCCGTGCTGGCCGGCCGCGGGCGCACCCGACTGCCCTTGCGCCCCGCGGTCTCGATGACTCCGCGGTCGCGCAGCGTCCGGTACGCGGACGCGACGGTGTTCGGGTTGACGCCCAGCTCGGTCGCCAGCTCCCGCATGGGCGGCAGCAGTTGACCCGGCTCCAGGTCACCCGCGCCGACCGCGCGCTCGACGCTGGCGGCAATCTCCGATGCACGACGCCCGACGATCCGATACTCTCCTAGCACAAACGAGATTATGCACTAGTACAATGGAGTTGGCAATGCCGGACGTCTACGAGCCGACCGAACGCACCGTCCCCACCCGCTCCCGGGACCGCGCCGCGTACGACCGCGAGCTGGTCCACTCCATACTCGACGAGGCATACGTCTGCCATCTCGGCTTCGTCCGCGACGGCGCGCCGGTCGTCCTGCCGACGCTCTTCGCCCGCCTAGACGATCACTTGTACATCCACGGCTCGACGGGCTCACGCCCCTTGCGCATGGCCGGCGAGCCGGACCCCGGCCTCGACGTGTGCCTGACGGTCACCCACGTCGACGGCCTGGTCCTTGCCCGCTCGGCGTTCCACCACTCGATCAACTACCGCTCGGTCGTGGTGCACGGCACCGCCCACCAGGTCATGGACCCGACGGAAAAGCGCATGGCCCTCGACGCCCTGGTCGACAATGTCGTCCCGGGCCGCTCACTCGACTCCCGCCCGGCCAACCCGAAGGAACTGGCGGCGACGGCGGTGCTGCGCCTGACCTTGACGGAGGTCTCGGCCAAGCTCCGCACGGGCGGCCCGAACGACGACCCGGAGGACACGGAACTCCCGTACTGGACGGGCGTGGTTCCACTGACCACCCATCAGGGCACACCGATCCCGGCGGCGGATCTGGACGACTCGATCGGGGTACCGGGATATTTGACCGGAGCGTGAGGTGGCGGCCAAGCCGCCCCCGCCCGCGGCGGGCGTGAGGTGGCGGCGGGCCGCCCCCGCCTACCCCTTCCCCACCCGGGTCTCCGCCATCGCCAACCCCGCCACCGCCACCAGCAGCAGCGCCGTCCCCACCACCGTCGCCGCCGTGAGCCGCTCATCCAGCGCCGTCACCGCGATCACCGCCGCGCTCACCGGCTCCAGCAGCATGATCACCGAGACCGTCGCCGACCGCACCACCGCCGCCCCCGCGAAGTAGAGCGCGTACGCAAGCGCCGTCGGCACTGCCGCGACGTACGTCAGCAGCCAGACCACCCGCCCCAGTTCCGCGGTGTGCGGCAGCAGCCCTTCGCCCAGCGCCATCGGCAGCAGCCCCACCGCCCCGATCGCGAACGCCCACGCCGTCGTGGCCAGCGAGTCACCGCTCCCGTCGCGCCCGAGCCACCGCGTGAGCAGCGTGATCGCCGCGTACCCGGCCGCCGAGAGCAGCGCGAGCGCGACCCCCACAGGCCGTACCGTCCCGCCCTCGCCGCCGAGGACCAGGACGAACAGACCGGCAAGTGCCCCGGTGACGGCGATGACGCCGCCCCGCCCGAGCCGCTCCCCCATCGTCAGCCGCGCGCCCACGGCGATGAGGACAGGCCCCGCGCCCAGCGTGACGACCGTGCCCACCGCGAGACCCGTCGCCTGGACGGCCGCGAAGTAGGCGCTCTGGAAGACGGTGAGCCCGATGCCCGTAGCGAGAATGCGCAGCAGTCGGCGCCGCCGCGGCTCGACGGGCCCCGCGACAGCTCCCCTGGCCACAGCAGTTCGCCGCGTCCGCAGCGTGAGCGCGCCCAGCAGCAGCACCAGACCCCCCGCGCAGCGCCAGAACGACAGCGCAAGAGGACCGAGATCGCTCACCCGGAAGACCAGCGAGGCAGCAGCGCCCGCGGTCCCCCACGCGACTCCGGCAAAGATCAGATAGAGGAGGCTCCGCCCGATGGGCACGCCGACAGCAGGAGCGCAGGAAACATTCGACACGTGACTTCTCCGTGTGAAGAACGGGATGGGTGGTCGCTCGGCTGCGTCACACGGGCAGCGACGAACCGCTCGGGGACACCCCGAGCCCGGTCTTCGTCAGAGAGTTGCTGCCCGCGCTAGACGGCGGGCGGCGGAAGTACGGTCAAGTGCATGATCGTCACCCTACGGTGCGGCGTGCGGCGCGGACAACTCCCCCTCGGCAGCGGCGACGGCGCCGCTCTGGGCGGGCACACCCCCCGCCACCGGCCCCGACGCGGCCTTCGGCGCCTGAGACTGCGCGATGAACGCCCCCACGAGCACCACCGCTCCGCCGAGGATCTGCGGCGCCGACAGATGCTCACCCAGCAGCACCCACGCAAGCACCGTCGCGATGACCGCCTCCAGGCACGCCACCACACCCGCCACCTGCGGCGAGAGCCTGCGCACCGAGATGACCCCGGTGACATACGCCAGCACTGTGGCGATCAGCACGATCCAGCCCAGCAGCAGCGCCGCCGGCACCTGCGTACCGTCCATGTCCGCGCTCCCGCCGAGCAGCGAGAAGTCCATCCCCCACGGCCGCGCCACCAGCGTCAGCACCGCCGCGCCGATGAGCAGTCCGTACGCGATCACACCCAGCGGATCCGCCGCGTCGTCTCCGTCGCCGCCCTGGTCGGACAGGACGAAGTAGCCGACCTGGCAGCATGCCGCGGCCAGCGCGAGCAGCAGCCCGATCGCGTCGAACCCGACCCCCGCCCACACCTCGACGACGCATGCGAGTCCGGCGACCGCGAGAACCACGCCGACCGCCGCGGCCCGGGTGACGGGCCGGCGCTGCACGAAGCGGACCCAGCCGAGGACGAGCGCGGGGGCGAGATATTCGATGAGCAGTGCGACGCCGACCGGGATCCGGGAGATCGCCGCGAAGTAGCAGGCCTGTACGCCGGCGACGGCGAGCAGCCCGAAGCCGACGAGCAGTGCGGGCTTGCGCAGCACCAGGTCCCGGTGGCGCCAGGCCACCGGCAGCATGATGAGGGCGGAGCCGGCCACTCGCAGCCACACCACATGCAGCGGGTCGAGACCCGCTTCGATCAGCGGCTTGGCCGCGACACCTGATCCACCGAATGCGAACGCCGAGCCCAGGGCGAGTCCCAGGCCGGCGCTCCTTTCCTGAGACGCGCGCATCGGCACATCATGTCAGCGCCGGTCATGACCGTCACCCCCGTGACACATGTCGAGATGTGCGGGTCGCCCAGGAGTTGCCCGGCCGCTATCCGGCCACTATCCGGCGGCGAGCCGCCCGCCCAGGAGCTCCAAGTCCACCCCGGCCCGCTCCAGCACTTCCACGGCCCGGCACTCCTGGTCGGCGGCGAGGCGGCCGAGCAGATCGATGCCCCCGGCTCGTGCGTCGCCGCGCACATGCGCCCGCTCCACCGCGCCCTCCATCGCGGCCGCCGCCGAAGGCGACCATCCCGACACCTCCACGCCCGTCCCTCGTACGACGGGAACGGTGCCCGAGTCCTCCACCGAGCCCTGCCAGCGCAGCCCGTACCCGATGCTGCGCTGCACGAGATACCCGAGCACCCGCGCGACCTGCGGTCCGGCGCCGAGAGCGGCACGGACTTCCGGGTCCGACTCGATCAGGGAGTGCAGCAGATGGGCCGTATCGATCTGCCGGTCGCCGTCGCGCAGCGCCCTCCTGCGCGCACCCGCGACCACCGAGGCCAGCTCCACGGTGAGTCTGGCGTCGATCTCCGTACGGGTGGCGGCGGGCTGCTGTGGCACCCGCGGGAGAGGGCTTTGCACATCTCCTACCTCATCAGCTCCCGGGGGCCCGGGCGTCGCCGTCGGGGCCCATTTGCACGTCCCACGGAGGTTGGGTGCACCCGACCGGTTTCTCCTCCTTGCGGATGAGATCACGACAGTTCTCCCCGAGGGGCGCGCGCCGCCTTGCCATTCGCCCCGTACGCACCATGTCCGACTGAGCAAGGTGATCTGACTGTTCATCAGTATTGAATGTTCCGGCAGGTACAGCTACGTTCCGCGACACCGTAACCCGACACGAAGGGGTGGTCGTATGGCCGAAGTCAGTGCCGAGGCCCGTATCGAGGCACCGGCCGAGAAGGTCTGGGCCCGGCTGACGGACTTCTCCAGTTACGGCCAGTGGAACGCCACCCACACCAGCTTTCCCAAGGGCGGTCCGGCAAGCCTGGAGCGGGGAGCCACCTATGAGGAGAACATGAAGCTCATGGGGTTCCCGGCCGAAGTGGCCTGGACCGTGTACGAGTTCGAGGCCGGCCGGGTGCTGGGCATCAAGGGCAAGGGCCCGATGGGCGTCAGCGTCGGCAACCGCTACACGCTCACCCCGGACGGGGACGGCACGAAGGTGCGCATCGACGGGGAGTTCACCGGCGCCGCCGTGTCCCTGATGGCGGGAAAGCTGAAGGACTCCGCGACCGCCGCTCTCAACGAGTCGCTGCGCAAGCTGGGCGGACTGGTCACCTGAGATCCGCACCCCCGCACCCCCGCACCCGTATACGAGGAAGGGCCCCGCGCGAGTGCACGGGGCCCCTCTCATACCTCTCCTGCGTACTCAGTGTTCGTCGGCGAGGATCAGATAGAGCTTCTTACGGGCTTCGTTGATCACGGCGACTGCCTTCTGCCGCTGCTCGGTGCTGCCGGTCTTCCAGACCTGGCCGAACGCCTCCATCAGGCCGAACCCGGCCTGCCGGATCTCGTTGACCGTCTCCCAGTCGACTCCACGCCCGGCCTCTTCCCACGGAGCCTCCGGCCCCGATTCGGCCTCGGCGCGCCCCGAGTCGGTGAGCGTGAACAGCTTCTTGCCGCCCTCGCTCTCATTGGTGATGAGACCTTCGTCCTCGAGCAGCTGGAGCGTCGGGTAGACCGAGCCCGGGCTGGGCCGCCAGGCCCCGCCGCTGCGCTCGCCGATCTCCTGGATCATCTCGTAACCGTGCATCGGCCGGTCCTTGAGCAGCGCCAGGATCGAGGCGCGCACATCACCGCGCCGCGCCCTTCCCCGACCGCCGCCACGACCGCGTCCGCCACCGAAGGGCCCGCCGAACGGCGGCCCGAACGGGCCGAACGCCCCACGGCGTCCCTCGAAGTCGCCCCGACCCTGATGGCCGGGACCGCAGTGCCCATGTCCCTGACCGTGTTCGTGTCCTTGTCCATGTGAACGCATCGCTACGCTCCTTCCATCGTTGATCTGTCGCGATGCGTCAACGATATATCGGAATGTGTCGCCTGGCAACGGTCAAACGGTCCAGCAACCCCGAATTGGCCTTGGCCTGCGGCTTTGCGCCGCCCCTACGGTCAGCTCATGCGGATTCGAATCGTCGACGCCTTCACCGACCGCCCCTTCACCGGTAACCCCGCCGGAGTCCTGCTCCTGGACTCCGACCGGTTCCCTGACGACTCATGGCTCCAGCAGGTGGCGACCGAGGTGAACCTCTCTGAGACCGCCTTCGCCCACCCCCTGCCCCCCGGCGGCGAAGCCGACTGGGCGCTGCGCTGGTTCACCCCGGCCACAGAGGTCGACATGTGCGGCCATGCCACGCTGGCCACCGCTCATGTGCTGCACACCACCGGCACCGCGAGCGGCACGGTGCGCTTCGCCGCACGCTGCGGCATCCTCTCCGCCACCGCTCACGAGGACGGCACGATCACCCTCGACTTCCCGACCTCCCCGCTCACCCCCGTCGAGATCCCGGACGGCCTCGCAGAGGCGCTCGGCGCCAAGGTCGTCTCGGCGCACGACACGGGCCCGCACATCGGCGATCTGGTCGTCGAACTGGCCGACGAGAGGGCCGTACGGGCGCTGACTCCGGACTGCCGCGCCCTGGTGGCCCACTCCGAGCGCGGCATCATCGCGACAGCAGCCGCCGAAGACCCGGCCGGCTCCTACGACTTCGTGTCGCGCGGCTTCTTCCCCCGGGTCGGCATCGACGAGGACCCGGTGACCGGCAGCGCGCACACGGAGCTCGCTCCGTTCTGGTCCGCCCGTCTCGGCCGCACGGAACTGACCGGCCTGCAGGTCTCCGCCCGCTCAGGCCTGGTCCGCACCTCGCTGCGCGGCGAGCGCACCCTGCTCACCGGTGACGCAGTCACCGTCATCGATGGCGAGCTGCTGACCACGCCGAGCAGCTGACCGCGCCCCGACCGGCAACCGCAACGCCAAGGGGCGTACGGCAGCCGCCGTACGCCCCTCGTCCCACCCCGGTCACGGCGTGGGCAGCCATCCCACCTTCCCGGCCAGCAGCGCGTACCCGACGAAGGCCGTGATGTCGAGCAGCGCGTGCGCGGCCACCAGCGGCCCGACCCGCCCCCACCGCCGGTAGAGCAGCACGAAGACCACGCCCATCACCATGTTGCCGACGAAGCCGCCGATGCCCTGGTAGAGGTGGTACGAACCGCGCAGCACCGAGCTGGCCACCAGCGCCGCCATCGGCGTCCAGCCCAACTGCCCAAGTCTGCGCAGCAGATACCCGACGACGATCACTTCCTCCAGTACGGAGTTCTGGATCGCAGAAAGGATCAGCACGGGGTACTTCCACCACACCTCGGGCAGCGCCTCCGGCACCACGGTGAGGTTGAACCCGGAGGCCCGGGCCACCAGGTAGAACGCGAGCCCGGCGCTGCCGATGCCCGCCGCGACGAGGGCGCCGCGCCCGAGGTCGGCCCATGGTCTGCTCCGGTCGAAACCGATCGACCGCAGCCCCACGCCCTCCCGCAGCAGCAGATGCGCGACGAGCAGGACAGGCACCAGGCCCGTCGCGATGTCGAAGAGCTGCCAGGCGAGATCGAGCCATGGCCGCCCAGGGGCGTACGACCCGTTCAGCGTCGCCGCCTGCTCCTTGAGGCCACCCGGCTTTGTCACCGATCCGACAAAGCTGATCAGCGCCGACACTCCGCTCGCACCCAGCGAGACCGCGAGTACGAGCAGCGTCTCGGACCGCAAGATCCTTCGCGACATGCCCTCTTGAGGAAGAGAACCAGCCACGCGTCCCGCCTCCGCCTGCACACCTGCCTCCAGTTGAGTAGTCCCGCCGCATCCCCATCCTCGCCCCGCCAGGGTCTCGAATGCAGGTGCGAAGATCGCGCGCGACAGGCCGGAGGACAAGCGTCATCGCAATGACGCGGTCCCCTTTTCCTTGCTCGTCTTTTCCTTGCTCGTCGTTCAAGGAGGGGCACCACCGCATGGGACGTCACAGCTTGCCCGACGACGAGGCGACGGACACAGGCAGGTCCCGTCCGCGTGGACGCCGTTACTGCAAGGTCGCGCAGGAACCCGCCGCCGGCACCGCCACGCCCGGCTACGAGATCTGGCCGCAAGGCGATCACGGCGGTCGGTCAGGCGGGCCGGACCGCCGCTCGGTGAAGGCCCACCCAGCGAAGGCCGCCCAGTGAAGCCGCTCAGCGAAGGGCGCTCAGGAGTGCGCGCCGGGGTAGCCCACCGGCCAGGTGTGCACCGGCTCGCCCTGGTGCATCAGCTCGCAGTATCGGCGGGTGGTCGCGGCGAGGGCGGCGTCCCGTTCCAGACCGGCCTCCAGCGCGCGGTGGTACGTGTCGGCCTGCCACGACGCCCCGTTCACCCGCCGCTTGCACCGCTCCTCGATCACGCCGAGATAGAAGTCCCGGTCGGCGGGCTCGACATTCCAGGCGTCGAGCCCGGCCGCGGCCAGCGGCAGCAGTTCGTCGCGTACGAGTTTGACGGCCGGCACCTGCGTGATGCCGCCGATCCGGCCAGGGCGCGGCCACTGGAGCTCGGCGTCGATGCCGTGGCGGCACGCGGTGTCGAAGTTGTCTGCCGCGGCGGCGAACGGCAGCCTGCTCCACACCGGCCTGGCCTCTTCCGCGAGCGCGCGCACCAGCCCGTAATAGAACGCGGTGTTGGCGATCACATCGGTGACGGTGGGCCCGGCGGGCAGTACGCGGTTCTCCACCCGCAGATGGGGCACGCCGTCCACGACCGCGTACACCGGGCGGTTCCAGCGGTAGACCGTGCCGTTGTGCAGGACGAGTTCCTGCAGCCGCGGTACACCGCCGTCGTCGAGCACCCGCAGCGGGTCCTCCTCGTCGCAGATCGGCAGCAGGGCGGGGAAGTAGCGCAGATTCTCCTCGAAGAGGTCGTACGCGGAATTCACCCACCGCTCGCCGAACCAGGTCCGCGGGCGCACGCCCTGGGCCTGGAGCTCGGGCGGCCTGGTGTCGGTGGCCTGCTGGAACAGCGGTGGCCGGGACTCACGCCACAGCTCCCTGCCGAACAGGAAGGGCGAGTTGGCGCCCACCGCGACCTGCACGGCGGCCACCGCCTGCGCGGCGTTCCACACGTCGGCGAAGCGGGCAGGCGTCACCTGGAGGTGCAGCTGCACCGACGTGCAGGCCGCCTCGGGAGTTATCGACGCCGAGGTGCAGGTCAGCCGCTCCACGCCCTCGATGTCGAGCGTGAAGTCCTCGCCGCGCGCCGCGACGATCTGGTCGTTGAGCAATATGTATCTGTCGACGTCGGAGAGGTTCGCGGAGACCAGGTCCTGCTGGGCGAGCGTCGGCAGAATTCCGATCATCACGATCCCGGAGCCGACCTCGGCGGCTTTCCGGTTCGCGTATCCGAGACCGGTGCGCAACTCCTCGGCCAGCTGGTCCAGCACACGTCCGCTCAGCCTGTGCGGAACGATATTTACTTCCAGGTTGAACATTCCGAGCTCGGTCTGGAAATCACGGCTCGCGATACGCTCGAGAACTTCCGCATTCCTCATCCGTGGCAGCCCGTCGGCACCTGCGAGATTCAGCTCGATCTCCAGGCCCATGAGATTCTTGGGCCGGTCGAACCTCTTCTCCGCCAGCAACCTCCCCAGTCCCGCGAGGCACTGCTGCAACTTTCGCCGGTACCTTTGCCGATCGGACAGGTCGATCCCGCCTGCCACGACCTTCTCCCCCATCGAAGCGTCCCTCCTCGAGTGGGCACCACGCAGCATCAGCCGCTCGCGTCACGGACGATAATGCCCAGACTGACTGATCCCTAACGCCCCGCGAACGGTCCGCAGCCGGTAGGGTGTACTGAGTGATCGAGCGGCACATTCCTTCGGCATGATGCACTACGCAGTTACCACCGCCTGACGCCTGGTGAAAAACACCGACGGGTTTCGGCCTACCGCTCGGCCGATGAAATCCCAGGCCGCGGCCCTGCGCTCACGATAAATCGGCAGAAAGACGGCAATAGAAAGACCTGATACCGCCTTGCCGGAAATGCGCACGAGCGCTAGCAGAAACACTGCGTGAACACGATTCGTATAAACTCCGTGAACAAGGCAGAGAGTTGGCGCCCGGCGGCCTTTCCGGCCCCTCTGGCCCCGCACGCTGACAGCGCCGTCCGCACCTGCCCTTGCCCCTTGCACCAACCCTTGCACCAACGTGTCTCCGAAGTGAGAGGCGACCCACCATGCCGCTGCATGTCCCCCCGGCTCCCGCGCCTGCCCTGCGCAGCGTCCTCGCGGCACTCGGTTCCCCGACAGCCGTCCGCGAGGCCCGCACACCCGCCCTCAGGTCCGTCCAGGGACCTGTGAGCCCCGAACTGCCGCTTCCCGTCCACGTACTCGATCAGATCGTGCCGATCGACAGTGCCCCCTACACCCGCCTCACGGGCTGGCGTTTCCTGATCCGCAGCGGCGAACGAGCCGTGGCCGCGGCGGAGACGATACTCACCCCCGACGGCTGGGCCTTCTCCCACTTCTTCGAAGGGCCCTACCTCAACTCCACCGAACGAGCGCTGCGCCAGGCCGAGTCGATGAAGACTCCCTTCCAGCCGCGGCTGCTCTCCATCCCCGAGCTCTACATGCTCACTCTCTGGCTGCACGGCGACACGGACGCCGACGCCTCGGCAGGCACACCCCTTCCGACGGACGTCCTGGTGCCGCTGCGCCCCGCGCCTCCCGGCATCACGGCACACCGGCCGCACCGGGTCGCCGATCTGCTGCCGGTGATGACCCTGCGGCTCACACCGGCGCCGCTGCTCGGCTCCCCAGCCTGACCGTCCGCCCCGGCTCGAGCCGCACCAGCGCGCTGCTCGAGCCCAGCTCACGCCCCCTTCGCGCCCCGTGACCACCCGGTCACGGGGCGCACTGCTGCCCCATCCGGACTAGCCCAAACCGGCCCCCTCGAACCACCCGAAAGGACAGTGGAGTTGAGCTGAACCCTCCGCCCGAGTGATACGTCATTAACCAGTAAGAAGAGCTGCCGCGAAATCCCTGCGGATTGACGCCCGTGGGGCAACACTGGGATCGGACCGACAGATACGGGGGGCGGCCATGAACACCTCATCGAGCCGCAGGACAGTCACAGTCACTACAACGCAGCGAGAGAACCCACCCATGTGCCAGCACAAGCCTGCCTGCCCGACATCCGACTCAGCCGACCGGGAAGCCGCCCGCCTCATGGCGCACCACCCGGAGCAGGGCTGGAGCCTGCTGTGCAACGGCGTCCTGCTCTTCGAGGACACCGGTGAGCTGCTGCCGGACGGCCAGATCATCGCGCCGCACCGTCCGCGGGCGAGCGGGCAGGTGATGACGGCCGCCTAGCGCCGTCCGTACGAGAAGGGGGCCGGCCCGGAGACAGATCTCCGCACCGGCCCCGACGCATGAGCGCCGCCGCGCCCGTCAGTTGTCGTACTCCTCCAGCGGCGGGCAGGAGCAGACGAGATTACGGTCGCCGAACGCACCGTCGATCCGGCGCACCGGCGGCCAGTACTTGTCCGAGGCGCTCACTCCATCCGGGAAGACCGCGTCCTCGCGGCTGTACGGGTGCTCCCACTCCCCGCCCAGCGCCGCCGCGGTGTGCGGAGCGTTGCGCAGCGGGTTGTCGTCCGCGGGCCACTCGCCCGAAGCGACCTTCTCGATCTCCCCGCGGATCGCGATCATCGTGTCGCAGAAGCGGTCGATCTCGGTCAGGTCCTCGCTCTCGGTGGGCTCGATCATCAGCGTGCCGGCCACCGGGAAGGACATCGTCGGCGCGTGGAAGCCGTAGTCGATCAGGCGCTTGGCGATGTCGTCGACGCTGACGCCGGTCGCCTTCGACAGCGGCCGCAGGTCCACGATGCACTCGTGCGCGACCAGACCGGCCGGACCGGTGTAGAGCACCGGGTAGTGCGGCTCCAGGCGCTTGGCGATGTAGTTGGCCGCGAGCACGGCGACCTGCGTGGCCCGCTTGAGGCCCTCGCCGCCCATGAGCCGTACGTACGCCCACGAGATCGGCAGGATGCCCGCCGAACCCCACGGGGCGGCGGAGATCGGTCCCACGCCCGTCTCGGGACCGGCGGTCGGCTGAAGCGGGTGGTTCGGGAGGTACGGGGCGAGGTGCGCCCGTACGCCCACCGGGCCCACGCCCGGACCGCCGCCGCCGTGCGGGATGCAGAAGGTCTTGTGCAGATTGAGGTGCGAGACGTCGCCGCCGAACTTGCCCGGCTTGGCGAGGCCCACCAGCGCGTTGAGGTTGGCGCCGTCGACGTACACCTGGCCGCCGGCCTCGTGCACCTGCGCGCAGATGTCGGCGACATGCTCCTCGAACACGCCATGCGTGGACGGGTAGGTGATCATCAGGACCGAGAGCTCGTCGCGGTACTGCTCGATCTTGGCGCGCAGGTCCTCGATGTCCACCTCGCCGTCGTCGGCGGTCTTCACCACGACGACCTTCATGCCCGCCATCACCGCGCTGGCGGCGTTGGTGCCGTGCGCGGAGGACGGGATGAGGCAGATGGTGCGCTGATCGTCGCCGTTGGCCCGGTGATACGCGCGCACGGCCAGCAGACCCGCGAGCTCGCCCTGCGAACCGGCGTTGGGCTGGATGGAGACCACGTCGTACCCGGTGACCTCGGCGAGGCGCTCCTCCAGCTCGTGGATGAGCGTGAGGTATCCGGCGGCCTGCTCGACCGGCGCGAAGGGGTGGATCTGCCCGAACTCCGGCCAGGTGACCGGCTCCATCTCGGTGGTCGCGTTCAGCTTCATGGTGCAGGAGCCGAGCGGGATCATGCCGCGGTCCAGCGCGTAGTCGCGGTCGGCGAGCTTGCGCAGGTAGCGCAGCATCGCCGTCTCGGAACGGTGCTGATGGAAGACGGGGTGGGTGAGGTAGTCGTCCGTGCGCAGCAGGGCGGCCGGCAGGGTGTCGTCGGTCGCCGCGTCCAGCGCCTCGACATCGGCCTCGACGCCGAAGGCCGCCCAGACCGCGGTCAGTTGGGTACGGGTCGTGGTCTCGTCACACGCGATGGAGAGGTGGTCGGCGTCGACGAGGCGGAGGTTGACCCCGCCCTCACGCGCGGCGGCCACGACGTCCGCGGCCTTGCCCGGCACCCGTGCGGTCAGCGTGTCGAAGTACCCCCCGTGCACGACCTCGACGCCACCGGTCCGCAGCCCCTCGGCGAGGATCGCGGCGTACCGGTGGGTGCGCTGCGCGATCCCCCTGAGCCCCTCCGGGCCGTGGTAGACGGCATACATCCCCGCCATCACGGCGAGAAGCACCTGCGCGGTACAGATGTTGCTGGTGGCCTTCTCGCGGCGGATGTGCTGCTCACGGGTCTGCAGCGCGAGCCGGTACGCCTTGTTGCCGTCCGCGTCCTGGGACACGCCGACGAGCCGGCCGGGCAGGCTGCGCGCGAACTTCTCGCGCACGGCCATGTAACCGGCGTGCGGGCCGCCGAAGCCCATCGGGACGCCGAAGCGCTGCGTGGTGCCCACCGCGATGTCGGCGCCCAGCTCGCCGGGCGAGGTGAGCAGGGTGAGCGCCAGCAGATCTGCGGCGATGGTGACGATCGCGCCGAGCTCGTGCGCCTGCTCGATGACGGGCTTGATGTCGCGTACGGCACCGGAGGCGCCCGGGTACTGCAGCAGCAGGCCGAAGACGCCGCGCTCCGCGATCTCGGCGGGGATGCCGTCGCTGAGGTCGGCGGCGACGACCTCGACGCCGGTGGGCTCCGCGCGGGTCTCGATCACCGCGAGGGTCTGCGGCAGGGTGTCGGCGTCGACCAGGAAGACGCCGTTCTTCACCTTGCCGACCCGGCGGGCCAGCGACATGGCCTCGGCGGCGGCCGTGCTCTCGTCGAGCAGCGAGGCGCCGGAGGTGGGCAGACCGGTCAGATCGGCGACCATCGTCTGGAAGTTGAGCAGCGCCTCCAGCCGGCCCTGGGAGATCTCCGGCTGGTACGGCGTGTAGGCGGTGTACCAGGCCGGGTTCTCCATGACATTGCGCAGGATCACCGGCGGCGTGAAGGTGCCGTAGTAGCCAAGGCCGATCATGGGCGCCAGCACCTGATTGCGGTCGGCCAGCGTGCGCAGCTCGGCGAGCACATCCGCCTCGGTGCGCGCGCCCGGGAGGTTCAGCGCCTCCGCGCTCTTGATCACATCAGGCACCGCGGCGGCGGTCAGCTCGTCGAGCGAGCCGTAGCCCACCTGCGCCAGCATCTTCGCCTGAGCCCCGGCGTCGGGCCCGATGTGGCGCTGCTCGAAGGGGATGCCTTGCTCAAGCTGGGAGAGCGAAATGCGGTTGGCGGTCATTTAGGAGGCCTCCTGGTCTGACACGACCGGCGAAGGGCACCACGCGCGGATGCCCGGACGGCCTCCCCCTCTGTCATCTCAACCTGAGAGCTTCACCGGGGCGCACGCATGTGACGCTCCGGCTTTCACCGTCGGTGAGAGCGGATGCCGTCCGACGCCCGCCCTGCTTTCCAGAGTGACCTCGTCCGTGCGGTACAGGGGCCTGAGAGATTCCGGGGAGGATTTGCTCCTTCGGCGCCGCCGGTACCTTCTACCGGTGGACTCTCCCGCACGGGGTCAGCAGCCGCTTGACAGCCTACCAGCGCGCCCCCTCGCCGATCGCTCAAGTGGCCGACACCCTCGATGTGCACTTTTGTAGTATTTAATCAGCAGTTGCGACCTATTGGAGGGACCGTGCAGACCGATATCGATCCGCGCAGCCTGATCGGCCGCAAGGCGTTCGACCGCAACGGCCACAAGATCGGGACTGTGGACGAGGTGTACCTGGACGATGCCACGGGTGTGCCCGAGTGGGCGGCTGTGCGAACCGGCCTGTTCAGCCGGGACGCGTTCGTCCCGCTGGAGCCGAGCAAGCTCGTCGACGACAGCCTGCACGTCCCGTACGAGCGCTCGCTGATCAAGGATGCCCCGGACTTCGGAGTCGGTCGCCATCTCTCCCCGGAACAGGAGCTTCAGCTCTACCACCACTACGGCCTCGACCTCTCCGAAGGTCCCGAAACGCCCGCTCCCTCCTCGGGGGACCGGTCCTTCGGCCGAGTCGCAGGCCAGGAGGACTGACCCGCACTCTCCACCGCCGCGGGCCGCCCTACGAGCGGCAGCGGATCGGAGGGCTCCAGATCGGGGTCGTCGACCCGGAAGGTGCGTACGCGCCCCGGCGGCGACCCCGGCTCCTCGAACCGGACGGTGACCCGGCCGAGCCCGCTGCCCTGCACCCACCCCGCCCCGTACTCGGCATGCCGCACGTCGTGCCCGGCCGCCCAGCGCCGCGCCGCGAGCGCCTCGTGCTCCGCCCCACCCGCCCCGGCACCTGCTCCCGTCCCTGCCCTGGCCGCGCCGCCTGCCCCTGCCCCCGCTACGGCAGCGGTTCGGGTCCCTGCCCCAGCTGCGACCGCGCTCCCTGCTCCTGCTGCGGCAGCGGTTCGGGTCCCTGGCCCAGCCCCCGCCCCCGCCCCAGCTGCGGCCGCGGCTGGGGTCCGTGCCCCAGTTCCCGCCCCCGCCGCGACTCGGGTCCCCGCCTCTGCCCCGGCTCCCGCCGTGTCCTTGGTCGCGTGCGCGTCCCCCTCGCCCTCGGCCGCCTCCGCATGTGATTCGTGCTCGGCCCGCTCATCGGCCGCGGCCTGGGCGAAGAGATCCTCCTGCGTGTAGTCCGCGAGCCCCGTCACGCCCACCCCCAGCAGCCGCACCCCACCCGTCGTGTCCACCGCTTCCAGCAGCCGCCCGGCGGCCTCCCGCACCACCGCCCGATCATCCGTCGGCCCACGCAGCGTCTCCGAGCGCGTCAGCGTCGAGAAGTCGTACCGCCGTACCTTCAGCACGATGGTCCGCCCCGAGTGCCCGGACGCCCGCAGCCGCTGCACACACCGGTCCGCCAGCCGCTCCACCTCGATCCGCACCCGCACCCGGTCGTGCAGATCCACATCGAAGGTGTCCTCCACCGACACCGACTTCGCGTCCCGCTCGGCCACCACCGGCCGGTCGTCGTACCCCATGGACATCCGGAACAGCGAGGTGCCGTGCGCCTTGCCCAGCAGCCGTACGAGTTCGTCCTCGCCCGCCTCCGCCAGCTCGGCGACCGTCGTCATCCCGGCCCGCCGCAGATGCTCCCCGGTGGCAGGCCCCACCCCCGGCAGCGTCCGCACGGACATCGGCCCGAGCAGTTCACGCTCCGTACCGGGCTCTATGAGCAGCAGACCGTCCGGTTTCGCCTGCTCGGAGGCGATCTTGGCGAGCATCTTGGATCCGGCGAGCCCGACGGACCCCGTCAGCCCGGTGACGGCGAGGATGTCCCCACGCAGCCGCTCACCGGCCGCCCGCGCGGAAGCCGCGTCATCGGCCGAGCCCCCCGCCTCCAAGTCGACGAAGGCCTCGTCCAGGCTCAGCGGCTCCACCAGCGGCGAGAGCCTGCCGAGCAGCTCCATCACCTGCTCGCTCACCGCGCGGTAGAGCGAGAAGCGCGGCACGAGATACGCGGCGTTCGGCGCCAGCCGCCTCGCCTGCGCCATCGGCATCGCCGAGTGCACGCCGAAGCGCCTTGCCTCGTACGAAGCGGTGGCGACGACCCCGCGCGGCCCGAGCCCCCCGACGACCACCGGCTTTCCGCGCAGACTCGGCTTCGCCGCCTGTTCGGCGGCGGCGAAGAAGGCATCCATGTCCAGATGCAGAATCGTCGGCGCGGTTCTCACATGTTCGATGCTGCCCTACGCCACTGACAATGGCGCCGACAGACAGGGGCACCATCCTGCAGTGGCGATCAGCAGCGACGACGGGCGACCCGCGCCGGGGCTCAGACGGCCCGGTCGCGCCTGCGCCTGGCCAGCTCGTCCGAGGGGTTGTTCCCCACGAGGGTCTCGCCGGTGTCGATCCGCTCGCCGTGCAGCTGAGACAGCGCCGCCTCGACATCCCGCCACACCACACCGACGGCGATCCCGAAGACCCCCTGCCCGCCCTGAAGCAGGTCGACCACCTCGTCGGGCGACGAGCACTCGTAGACCGTGGCGCCGTCGCTCATCAGCGTCATGCGTTCGAGGTCCGTGACGCCGCGCGCCCGCAGATGCTGCACCGCGGCGCGGATGTTCTGCAGCGCCACGCCGGTGTCGAGAAAACGCTTGACGATCTTGAGGACGACCACATCGCGGAAGCTGTAGAGCCGCTGTGTGCCCGATCCGTACGCCGGCCGCACGCTGGGCTCGACCAGCCCGGTACGCGCCCAGTAGTCGAGTTGCCTGTAGGTGATGCCCGCCGCCGCACAGGCGGTCGGCCCCCGGTAGCCGATCGTCTCCCTCGAAGGGTCGGCCGCACTTCCGTGGAGCGGATACGGCCCGCCCTCCCCCAGACTCCGTCCGGGGGCGCCCCCTGCCGTACCGTCGCCGCTATTTCTCACGCCGACCTCCGTCCTTGACCTGCCATCTCGACGGTAGGCAGTCACCCGGGGTGCGTCAACGATCGCCACACTCGGCACGCCGAGTGATAATCACCCTGAGAGTGGTTTCTCGTGCCCCTATTCGGGGAAAAGCTACTCGAATGCGCTGACGCCGCCCGTCGCGGCGGTCACTGGCTGTTGGTGCCGAAGTCCTCTGGCGAGATCTGATCGAGGAACTCGCGGAACTTCTCCACCTCGTCCTCCTGCTCGTCCGGGATGGCGATTCCCGCGTCGTCGAGCACCCCGTCACTGCCGTAGATCGGCGTACCGGTGCGCAGGGCCAGCGCTATGGCGTCGGAGGGTCTCGCGCTCACCTCGACTCCGCTCGCAAAGACCAGCTCCGCGTAGAAAACCCCTTCGCGCAGGTCAGTGATGCGGACCTCGGTGAGCTCCTGGCCCACCGCCTCCAGCACGTCTTTGAAGAGGTCATGCGTCAGCGGCCTGGCCGGTGCCATGCCCTGCTGGGCAAAGGCAATGGCGGTGGCCTCCCCGGGACCGATCCAAATGGGGAGGTACCGGTCGCCTCCCACTTCACGTAGGAGCACGATCGGTTGGTTCGAGGGCATTTCGACCCGGACACCCACTACGTCGAGCTCGTTCACACAGCAACCCTAGGACTTGCCCGACCGGTTTGGGTAGTCGGGCTCCCCCAAGATCAGTGCAGTCGTACTCCGAGCGCTGTCTGCACCAGGGCAGCGTGAAGCCGCACGGACAGGGCCGCCAGCTCCTTCGTCGTCGCCTCGGCGTGCGCTCTGGTCTGCGGATTACGGTGCCGCCGCAAGGGTGCGACCACCTGCTCGACCAGCCCCGCCTCACGGTCGGCGGCAGCCTTCATCGCCCGCAGATGCCGGGGTTCGAGACCGAATCTCCCCAGATCCGCGACCAGCCGCGCAACGGTCACCGATTCGGCGTCGTAGCCGCCGTCCCCGTCCCGCGCCAGCAGGCCGTACGACTCCCACTCGTCCAGCTCCGCCTCACTCACCTCGGCGGCGGCAAGGAGCTCCGAACGGCCCACCCGGGCAGCGGTCACACGCTCCGAGTCGGATTCCCAGGCACCGTCGAGCAGCTCCCGCTGCGGCCCCTGCGCAGGCATCTGCACCTGCTCACCGCGGCCGAGGGCGTCGAGATGCTCGCGGATGACCTTCAGCGGAAGATAGTGGTCCCGCTGCATCCGCAGCACCTGGGCCAGCCGCTCCACGTCCTCGGGGCTGAATTTGCGGTACCCGGACGGGGTGCGCCGCGGCTCGACCAGCCCCTCGGCCTCCAGGAAACGAATCTTGGAGATGGTCACTTCGGGAAACTCGTCGCGCAGCTGGCTGAGCACCGTGCCGATGCTCATCAGCCTCTCGCCCGCTGTGGCGGTGCCGTGACCGGCACCGCCCGTCGGTGTTCGCAGCATGTACCTTCCCTGGGGGTCCCCCCGGACGGAGTCTGGGGGAGGGTCACACGCCCCGCTGGCTCGCATAGAAGACCAGCCGGTACTTGCCGATCTGAACCTCGTCACCGTTCGCCAGGAGGACCGAGTCGATCCGCTCGCGGTTGACGTAGGTGCCGTTGAGACTGCCGACGTCCGCGACGGTGAAACTGCCGTCCGGGCCCCTGCGGAACTCAACATGACGGCGCGAGACGGTGACGTCGTCGAGGAAGATGTCGCTCTGCGGATGGCGGCCGGCCGTGGTCAGCTCGCCGTCCAGCAGGAAGCGGCTACCGGAATTGGGCCCGCGGCGCACCACCAGGAGCGCCGAGCCGAGCGGCAGCGCGTCGACGGCCGCCTGGGCCTCGGGAGAGAGCGACGGAACCTGCGTCTGGCCCGTCACCTCGGAGTCGTACGCCTCGATGCCGGAGATGGAGATCGTCGAGGTCGTCTCAGAAGGACGCTCCGCCGGTGTCCCGCCGCGCAGCGGTGCGCCGCAGTTGGAGCAGAACCGGCTGGCCTCGGCATTGCGGTGCCCGCACCTCGTACAAACCAAGGCCGACATGGACGGATCCTCCTGCCGCGGCTGTGCCGCGTGGGGATTGGTCGCATACGGGTCGGAGGGAAACCCTCCACCCGTACTTGAGGTTGATGGTTCCCCGAAACCTATGCGGCCGGGACCGGCAGGGTCAACAGACGACGCGCCCTGACCGCCCGAAATGTCACCGCCCGGACCACCGACCTCGTCCCGGAAGAGCGGCCGCTCAGCGCCCTGCTCCTCACTCTGGCCATGGCGCGGCGCGCGATGCTTGGCGTTGCCGCCGTCCTCGCGTGCGCTCTTGCCGAACAACTTCCCAAACAACTTCACGGGCGATTCCCCTTGACCGAAATAGACCCGCCCGTGGGGCAGGACGAACCCTCAATGATCACACCTGCCGACCCGGACATCCTCACAACGTCCGTAACCACCAGACAGTTTCCACCACACCGCAGCGTTGTGATGTGCCGACCCCCCGCAACCTCATGCCCTGGTCCGCCCGACCCCATGCGCCCCCGCCTCACTGCGCCGACGACCGAGCGTAGTCAGGCCGCTTCGCAGGTCGCAAGGCATCCACGACGATCTTCTGTGAGCGCTCCACCGTGGCGGTGGCCTGCTCCTTCTCAAGCGTCTGCACCACACCGCCGGGGATGTTCAGGGCGGGCTCCAGGTCCTGCGGCTTGCCGATGACCTTGAAGCTGTACGGCGCGGTGATCTTCTTGCCGTCCACCTCGATCTCACCACCCGTACCTGTGAAATGGGTGTCAGCGACGACCCGGATGTCGTTGACCTGGATGGCTTCCGCACCGGCGGCACGCAGTTCCTGGATCGCGTCCAGCAGCATGTCCGACTCAACCGTGCCGGACGGGTCCTCGATGGTCAGCGTGATGCCGGGGCCCTGTGCCGCGACCGTGCCCGCCAGGATGCCGAGTTGCTGCTCCTTCTGCCGCGTCTGCTTGCGCGCCTCTTCCGCCTGGTCCGAGCTGCTCTCCAGTTCGGTGCGCTGGTCCTCGAGGCGCTGCTTCTCGTCCTCGAGGCGCTGGGTGCGGTTGTCGAGTTCGTCGAGGATGCGCACCAGGTCCTCCTGACGGGCCCCCCGCAGCGCGCTGTTGTCGCTGGTCGAGCGGACCTGGATGGCGAGCCCCAGACCGAGGACGAACAGCAGCAGGGCGACGATGAGTTGGGCGCGGCTGACCCGCGGCGGCCACAGCACCGCGCCGAGCCGCTGGCGACCGGTCTGCTGCTCGGCCTCGGGCTGGTCCTGCTCGGCATGCCCCGGCTCTGGCTGCTTCGGCTCTGGCTGGTCCTGCTTGGGCTGGTCCTGCTTGGACTCGGGCCGCTCAGGCTCGGGCCGGCTGGGCTGGTCCGGCCGGCTCGGCTGGTCGGACTGGCTCGGCTGGTCGGACTGGTCCGCCGACGGCGCGACCGCCTCCGGCTCCTCACCCTTCGGGTTCTCTTCGCTGTTCATCGGCCTCACGCCCGGAACACATGCCGGCGGATCGCGGCAGCGTTGGAGAAGATCCGGATGCCGAGCACGACCACCACACCCGTGGACAGCTGGGCGCCGACGCCCAACTTGTCACCCAGGAACACGATCAGTGCTGCCACCACCACGTTCGACAGGAAGGAGACGACGAAGACCTTGTCCACGAAGATCCCGTCGAGCATGGCCCGCAGGCCGCCGAAGACCGCGTCGAGAGCCGCGACGACAGCGATCGGCAGATAGGGCTCGACCACCGCCGGTACCTCGGGCCGGACCAACAGTCCGACCACGACTCCCACGACGAGGCCCAGTACGGCGATCACGATGTGCCCTTCCCTGTGTCAGCCGTGCCCTGCCCGTTGCCCGTCCCGGCGTCGGCGGTCTTCGGCTCTGCTGTACGTACGATCAAGCTCGGCGCGGCCGGCAGCCGCACCTTCTCCTCGCTGGAGATGCTGGTGCGGATACCGAAGTTCTCCTGCAACGCGTGCAGATACTGTCCGTCGGCACTGTCCTGGAAGGCGGTGCTCAACTTCTTGCCGTCCCCCACCGCGAGCACCGTGTACGGCGGCACCAGCGGCCTGTTGTCGACCAGTATGGCGTCGCCGGCCGCGCGGATCGCGGACAGGGCGGTCAGCCGCTGCCCGTTGATCGCGACCGCTTCCGCACCCGACTCCCAGAGCCCGTTGACGATCCGCTGCATATCGCGGTCGCGGACCCGGCCCGTGTCGCTGAAGCCGCTGCTCTCCCGCGGCCCGTCGCCCCCCTGATCGGTGTCCTTCGCATCGTCTACGACGAGCTTCACACCCGGCCCCTCCACCTCGGTGGCGCCGGAGAGCAGTGCGACGAGTTCCCCCTGGCCCCCGCCCTGTGTCTTGAGGGCCTTGCGCTGCCGGTCCCCCACCTCGTCCCGGAGTTCGTCGACGCTCCGCTCCAGCGCGTCGGCGTCGGACGTCTCGGCGCCGATCCGGTCGATGAGCTCCTCGCGCTCCTTCGCCACGACCGGTGCCGATATCCGCGCCTGCGCGGCTCCGACGGTGACGACCAGAGCAGTCAGCACAAGGCCGGCGGCGAGTCCGAGCTTCGCACGTAGCGTGCGAGGCAGTCCCCCGCCCTCGGCCTCCCTGCGGGCAGCCGCCTCCGCGTATCCGTCGTCGAGGCTGTGCTCCATAACGTTCGTCAGCAGCGACATGGACGCATCGGGACGTACGGGTGGAGCGCCGGTGCTCCGAACGGGGGGCTGCTGCGACATGCCGCACATCGTCGCACGTCGCGGGCGCTACCGCCGAATGGCCCCACCGGTGTGCCGGAAGCCGTCGAAAGACAACTTCCGGCACACCCGTCCCACCTCAGTTACCTGCGCTGTCCACGACGGCAGACCACTCGTCGAGCAGCGCCTGCGCCGAAGCGTCATCAGGCCCCTCTGCCCACAGATGGGTGACGGCCTCCGCGGGGTCGGGAAGGACCATGATCCAGCGGCCGTCGGCCTCGACGACCCGTACCCCGTCGGTCGTGTCGACGTGCCGGTCCCCGGCCTCCTCGACGACCCGCCGCATCACCAGCCCCTTGACCGCCCATGGGGTCGCCAGATCGCGCCGCAGCACATGTGCCCGCGGGATGCGGGCATCGATCTGGCTCAGCGTGAGCTGCGTACGGGCCACCAGCCCGACCAGCCGCACGAACGCCGCCGAAGCGTCGAAGACACTGCTGAACTCCGGCACGATGAAGCCACCGAGGCCGTCACCGCCGAAGATCGTGGTCTCCTCACGCGCGACCCGCGTCAGATCGTCGGGCGATGTCGTCGTCCACTCGACCTGCGTGCCGTGGTACGCCGCCACCTGCTCGGCGATCCGTGTGGTGGTCACCGGCAGCGCCACCCGCCCGCTGCGCCGCTCCGCGGCGACCAGGTCGAGCAGCACCAGCAGCGCGCGATCGTCCTCGACGATCCGTCCTCGTTCGTCGACGAGGGAGAGCCGCTCGCCGACGGGGTCGAAGCGCACCCCGAAGGCGGCCCGCGCCGAGGCCACGATCTCGCCGAGCCGAACCAGCCCGGACCGCCGGGCGTCGGCCGACTCCGTGGGCCGGGACTCGTCGAGGCCGGGGTTGATTGTCAGAGCGTCCACCCCGAGCCGGCCGAGCAGGCTCGGCAGAACAAGTCCGGCGCTGCCGTTGGACGCGTCGATGACGACCTTCAGCCCCGATTCGGCGATCCCAGATTTGTCGACATTGCGCAGCAGGGATCCGGTGTACGAGTCGAAGACGCTGGACGGGAAGTACAGGTCCCCGATCTCGCCCGGGAACGCCCTCCGGTATTCCTGGCGCGCGTACACCCGGTCCAGCTTCCGCTGTCCGGCCTGGGAGAGGTCCGCTCCGCGTTCGTCGAAGAACATGATGTCGACGGAGTCCGGCACACCTGGAGACGTACGGATCATGATGCCGCCCGCGCTGCCTCGCGCGGTCTGCTGCCGCGCGACGGGCAACGGCACGTTCTCCAGGTCCCGTACGTCGATGGCACTGGTCTGCAGAGCCGAGATCACGGCCCGTTTGAGCGCACGGGCACCACGGGAGTGGTCACGCGCCGTGGTGACCGTCGCCCCCTTCTTGAGGGTGGTGGCGTACGCACCGGCCAGCCGCACCGCCAGTTCCGGCGTGATCTCCACATTGAGGATCCCGGTGACGCCCCTGGCACCGAAGAGATGTGCCTGCCCCCTCGACTCCCAGATCACCGAGGTGTTGACGAAGGCGCCGGCCTCGATGGTCTTGAAGGGGTAGACGCGGACATTGCCCTGGATGACCGATTCTTCGCCCACCAGGCACTCGTCACCGATGACGGCGCCTTCCTCGATGCGCGCCGCTCGCATGATGTCGGTGTTCTTGCCGATCACGCAGCCGCGGAGGTTGCAGTGGTCCCCGATGTACACGTTGTCGTGGATGACGGCCCTATGAAGAAAGGCACCGCTCTTCACGACGACGTTGGAGCCCACGACCGTGTGCTCGCGGATCTCCGCATTGGCTTCGACCTTGGCGTAGTCCCCGATATACAGCGGACCGCGGAGCACGGCGTCCGGATGCACATCCGCGCCTTCCGCCACCCACACACCGGGAGAGATCTCGAACCCGTCGAGCTCCACGTCCACCTTGCCTTCGAGGACGTCGGCCTGCGCCTTCACGTAGCTCTCGTGCGTGCCCACGTCCTCCCAGTAGCCCTCGGCGATATAGCCGTAGATCGGCTTGCCTTCCTTCATGAGCTGCGGGAACACATCCCCGGACCAGTCGACGGACACGTCTGCCTCGACGTAGTCGAATACTTCGGGCTCCATGACGTAGATGCCCGTGTTCACGGTGTCCGAGAAAACCTGTCCCCAGGTCGGTTTCTCCAGGAAACGCTCGACCTTTCCCTCTTCGTCCACGATGGTGATACCGAATTCCAGCGGATTCGGCACTCGCGTCAGACACACAGTGACCAAACCGCCCTTCTCCTTGTGGAAGGAGATCAGATCGGTGAGATCGAAGTCTGTGAGCGCATCACCGGAGATGACGAGGAACGTGTCGTCCTTGAGTGCTTCCTCGGCGTTTTTCACGCTCCCCGCGGTGCCGAGTGGCTTCTCCTCATTGGCATAGGTGAGCTCCATCCCGAGCTCTTCGCCGTCACCGAAGTAGTTCTTGACGAGTGAGGCGAGAAACTGCACGGTTACGACGGTCTCATTGAGTCCATGCCGCTTGAGCAATCGCAGCACATGCTCCATGATCGGCCGATTGGCCACCGGCAGGAGCGGCTTGGGCATGCTCGAGGTCATAGGGCGAAGTCGGGTTCCTTCGCCACCGGCCATCACGACGGCCTTCATGTCGGAAGCGTCCTCCTTGAAGAGACGACGGTCTAGCCGACTTCACCCGCCTAACGAAGCCCTCTGGCGTCATGCGCGGCCGGCAACGCTGCACGGCACCGCATCGACGAGGTCAATCGGCCACTGTGTCCGCCTTGACGAGTCGGCGGACCTGGACCACATAGAGGATCCCTGCCCACCAATAGAGAGTTGTACCCCATCCTGCGAACGCCCATCCGAAAATAGCAGCCAGTGACGCAAGCCACCCGCTGCCGTCACCGAGTAGCAGCAACGGGAAGGCACACATCAGGTTGAACGTGGCTGCCTTGCCCAGGAAGTTCACCTGGGGCGGCGGATAGCCGTGCCGGCGGAGGATTCCCACCATCACCAGCAGCATCACTTCCCGCGCCAAAAGGGCGGCGGTGAGCCAGATGGGTAGAATCTCGCGCCAGGTCAGGCCCAGCAGGGTGGACAGGATGTACAGACGGTCGGCGGCGGGGTCGAGAAGCCGCCCCAGGCGGCTGATCTGGTTCCATCGTCGGGCAAGCTTGCCGTCGAGATAGTCAGTGACGCCGCTCAGCATCAGCACGAGCAATGCCCAGCCATCACTGTTGGGCCCCCCGAAGACGGGGCGAAGAATCAGCCACAGGAAGAGCGGCACACCGAGGAGACGCGCCATGCTGAGGATGTTGGGGATGGTGAGTACCCGGTCCGTCTGAACGCGGGTCTCCTGGACCTCCACCCGGGAGCCTCCTGTGTGGAACGTGCCAACGATGCCCCCTGACCTTACCCTCAGCCACTGTCGACGCATGCACAGGGGTAGGACCGCGCAACCCTGAACGCAGGAAAGCCCCGCACCAAAATGGTGCGGGGCTTTCCCACAAAGATTGTTCGGCGGCGTCCTACTCTCCCACAGGGTCCCCCCTGCAGTACCATCGGCGCTGAAAGGCTTAGCTTCCGGGTTCGGAATGTAACCGGGCGTTTCCCTAACGCAATGACCACCGAAACACTATGAAGATATCGATCCGGAACCCCGGCCATGGGGGCTCGACAGTTCGTTACTTCAGAACTGACACAGTGGACGCGAGCAACTGAGGACAAGCCCTCGGCCTATTAGTACCAGTCAGCTTCACCGGTTACCCGGCTTCCACATCTGGCCTATCAACC